>CAZDDK010000001.1:0-32236 GCA_964504185.1 uncultured Rhodoferax sp.
CTGATGCGTTTCATGTACCAGATGAAGTCGATCTTCTCCAAGCCCATGGCGGCCACGCCGGCGGCGGAGCCGATGATCAGGATGGAGCCACCGGTACCCGCGCAATACGCCAAAAACTCCCACAGGAAACTGTCGGTGGGGTATTGGTCCAGGCTGTACATGCCCATGCTGGCAGCCACCAGAGGCACGTTGTCCACCACCGCGCTGACCAGACCGATCAGGATCACGATCACGTCCTGGCGGCCCACTTGGGCATCAAGCCACTGGGCGATGTTGGACAGCACATGGGTGTGTTCCAAGACTGAGACAGCCAACAAGATGCCAATGAAGAACACCACCGAACTCATGTCGATGCGCGTCAGCGCACGGGCCAGCGTCAGGCGTTGCTTCTTCAGGTCTTCGGTCTTGCGGTGCACCAGGTCACCCACCAGCCACAAGGCACCCAGGCCCAGCAAGATGCCCATGTAGGGCGGCAGATGCGTGATGGTCTTGAACACCGGCACCATCACCAAGATGCCCAGCCCCATGAAGAACATCAGGTTGCGCTCGAACGGGCTGGTGTGAAACGGCTCCTCATCCGGGTTGAGTTTGGGCGCGATCACGGGGCGGTCGCCAAGCACTTTGGCGGTCACGGCCAGGGGCACGATCAGGTTGATGAGCGAGGGCACGATCAGGCCCTTCATGATCTCCACCGCCGTGACCTGGCCACCAATCCACAGCATGGTGGTGGTCACGTCGCCGATGGGCGACCATGCACCACCCGCATTGGCCGCAATGACGATGATGCCGGCAAAAAACAGACGGTCGTCGCGCTGGTCCAGCAGTTTTTTCATGAGCGACACCATGACGATGGTGGTGGTCAGGTTGTCCAGAATGGCGCTCAGAAAGAAGGTCACAAAACCCACCATCCACATCAGGGTGGAGAGCTTGGTGGTCTTGATGCGCGAGGTGATGACTTCAAAACCGTTGTGCGCGTCCACCACTTCCACAATGGTCATGGCCCCCATCAGAAAGAACACAATCTGCGCGGTGGCCATGAGGGATTCGCCCAAGTGGGCGTTGACCAGGTGGTGGTCGATGGTGCCCAGCGCATACACGGTCCACAAGAGCCCGGCTCCCAGCAAGGCACTGGCCGACTTGTTGATGTGCAGGGGGTGCTCCAGCGCGATGGCCGCATAGGCCAGCACAAAAATGATGATGAGGGTGGTAATCACAACGGTCTCCTATCGTGGGGGCAGTGCGGGTGTAGAAAAGGGGCTCTGGTGAGCCCCTTGGGTCTGGCCGCCTGCGTTACTTCTTCTTGGCGTCTTTTTCGGCCTCTTCCAGCATGGCCTTCATGGGGTCGTCGTCCTCGGGAGCGTCGTCGGCGTTCGGGTTGGGCATGCCATCTTTTTCCTCGCCTTCCGGCTTGGGTTCTTCCATGGCGGCCGCTGGGTCGCCTTCGCCGTCGGCCTTGGGCATTTCCAGTTGCTCCATGATCTGGTCAGCATTGAGCGTTTCGGTTTTCTCAATGCCACCGGTCACCAGGACCGGGAACAGCACCACGGCAGTGACCATGATGAGCTGAAGGCAAATAAACGCGATCGAGCCTTTGTAGATTTCGGTGGTCTGTACGGCTGCAATGGTCTTGCCGGTGACGCGGACCTTGTAGTCAAACTTGGCGGCCACGCTGCGCAGGTAAAACAGGGCAAAGCCAAAGGGCGGCGTCAGGAACGAGGTTTGCAGGTTCATGGCGATGATCACGCCAAACCAGATCATCGCCTGGTCGGGCGTCATGCCCGGCACCAGGCCGGGCAGCAGCTTCTCGGCCACCGGGGCCAGCAGCGGAATCACGATGAAGGCGATCTCGAAGAAGTCAATGAAGCAGCCCAGGATGAACACCAGGATGTTCACCACAATCAGGAAGCCCCAGGCACCGCCGGGCATGCTGGCAAACAGGTGTTCCACCCAGATGTGGCCGTCTGCCGCATTGAAGGTGAAGCTAAACACGGTGGAGCCAATCAGGATAAACAGCACAAAGCTGGCCAGCTTGGCGGTGTTTTCCAGGGCTTGCTTCATCAGGCCAAAACTCAGGCGTTTCTTGCCAATGGCCAGCACCATGGCACCCAGCGCACCCATCGCACCGCCTTCGGTCGGAGTGGCCACGCCCAAGAAGATGGTGCCCAGCACCAGGAAGATCAGGATCAGCGGGGGCATCAGCACAAAGGTCACTTGCTCGGCCAACCGCGACAGCAGTTTCAGGCCGGTGACCTTGTTGATGATGGCCAGTGCCAAGCCGGTGAGCGAGGCCAATGTGAGCGACAGAATCACGATCTCGTCGCCGGGCGACTTGGTGGCGCGTTCCAGCCATTGGGTCATCAGGCCGTCATGCACCTGCGCCCAGCCGTAGCCCACGGCGGTACAGATCACCACCAGCACCAAGAGGGAGCGGTGTCCGGACTTGCCGTTGTCTTCCTTGAACAGCAGCGCCTCCGGCGGCAGGGCGGGCACCCAATCGGGCTTGAAGATGGCCACGGCCACCACAAAGGCAACATACAAACCCACCAGCAGCAAACCTGGAATGAGCGCACCCGAGTACATGTCGCCCACCGAGCGGCCCAACTGGTCGGCCAGCACGATCAGCACCAGCGAGGGCGGAATGGCCTGCGCCAGCGTGCCCGAGGCGGTGATGGTGCCGGTGGCAATGGTGCGGTTGTAGCCGTAGCGCAGCATCACGGGCAGGGAAATGAGGCCCATGGAAATCACCGCAGCGGCCACCACGCCGGTGGTGGCTGCCAGCAGCGCACCCACCAAAATCACGGCAATGGCCACACCACCGCGCACCGGGCCGAACACCTGGCCCACGGTCTCTAGCAAGTCCTCCGCCATGCCGCTGCGTTCCAGAATAATCCCCATGAAGGTGAAGAACGGAATGGCCAACAAGGTGTCGTTTTGCATGATGCCGAAGATGCGCAACGGCAGCGCCTGGAACATGGCGGCGGGGAAGATGCCCGCCTGAATGCCCACAAAACCCAGCCCCAGGCCGGTGGCGGCCAGGCCAAAGGCCACCGGAAACCCTGACAGCAGCACGATAAACAGGGTGATGAACATGATGGGCACAAACTGCTGTGCCAGGAAGGTCTCTTGCATTATTGGGCTCCTTTGAGTTGGGCGGCGGCTTGGGCCTCCAGCTCTTCCAGGTGTTTTTGTTCGTCGGACTTGTTGGCGTCGTGGTCTAGTGGATCGGGGCCGGAACCTGTCAGGAATGCAAGGCGTTTGATGAGCTCGGACACCCCTTGCAGCAGCAGCAGGGAAAAGCCCAGCGGAATCATGAGGTAGGCGGGCCAGCGAATCAGGCCCCCGGCGTTTTGCGACATTTCACCGCTGGTGAAGGCTTGCATGAAGAAGGGCCAGCCCAAGCCAATGACAACGATGCAAAACGGAAACAACACCGCCAGGATGCCAATGATGTCTATCCAGTTGCGTGCGCGGGCGCTGAGTTTGCCAGAGATGAAGTCAATGCGCACATGTGAGTTCTTCAGAAACCCGTAGCTGGCTCCCAGCATGAACACGCCGGCAAAGAGGTACCACTGAATTTCCAAGAGGCCGTTGGAGCTGACGTTGAAAATTTTCCGCACCAGCGCATTGCCTGCGCTGATGAGGGTGGTGGCCAGAATCAGCCACATGGTGAATTTGCCGACCCAGGTGTTGAGCGTATCAATCAGCCGGGACAGCGAGAGGAATGGTTTCATGGAGTCTCCGCCAAAGTTGTATGCATGCGCAACCACGGGCCGCGCGTGCTGTTTGCAAGCCAGTAGAGTCTAAAGGCCCCAGGCCCTTGTGCGCCTGAATAAACCCTGACGCCAGCCCTCTTCTGGCATTAGGGTAAACCTTGATTTCGGCGTGAGGTTTATTGCACGCCACGGCACCAACTGGCCCCGAGCCACGCGAGTTGTCGCCCGGTCACGATTGCGCAATATGCGATAACTACCTTGACAGCCGCCGCGCATGGATGTACTGCCTTGGGATGAGAGCGTTGCAACCTGCTACGGCGGGCTTTGCGCCACGCTGGAAGCGCAAGGCATTGACCTCAGTGATTTCGACATGATGATCGCCGCCCACGCCATGGCGTTGGATATCACGTTGGTGAGCCGTGACAAGGCGTTTGCCCTGGTGTCAACCGGACGGAGTCGGCTACTGAGGCTGGAGGTTTGGTAGCCCGTGCATCCCGCGCACGGTCTGTCGGGCTGCTGCAAGCGCGGATGT
This sequence comes from uncultured Rhodoferax sp., assembly GCA_964504185.1. Classification (GTDB taxonomy): domain Bacteria; phylum Pseudomonadota; class Gammaproteobacteria; order Burkholderiales; family Burkholderiaceae_C; genus Allorhodoferax. The sequence continues at coordinate 4,246 of CAZDDK010000001.1, forward strand.
AAGCGGTGGCGCGGGTGTGAATCTAACTTCACACGCTGATGGTCCAGCAGCACGTCGTGCACGAAAACGATGATGGGATGACGTGCGTGGTGCGCGTGCCATTTATGCGGCTTTCGCCAGCGGCTGCACGGCCCGATTGGCTTCGATGACTGCGTTGAAAACGTGTTTGGTCAGGTGAGACACCACCGGAACTACCACACCATCGCCCGCCAAATGGTAGGCGTCGTTGTAACGGGTCGGCAGCACATAGGAGTCTTCCAATCCCATGAGTCGCGCGGCTTCGCGGGGTGACAGGAGCCTGGAGCGGACCCTATTCCCATTGACGACCATGATGGTTTGGCGGCTGGAGCCACCGCCGGGCGTTCTAAGGCATCCAGAAACCCCATCGAAGCGCACTTCGGCTCTTTGCTCTCCCTCCCGCGTTCGGCGGTACAACGCGCCCACCGTGAGTCGCCCTAACTTCTGGGCCTGGAGGATTTTTCGACGGTTCACGGGAGACATCATGTTCATGAGTCGCTCCGTCTCCTCCTGTGAATGCCATTCCACTCCGACAGGTTCGGTTTCAATCACGTCATCAAGGGTTTTTTGGCTCGCTTGTGGCAGGGGTGGGTTCCACCATACCCACTGGTCTTTGAGTGCCTTGGGCAACTGGTTGTAGGCCCGGATGATGGCGGCGGGGTGCCATGCGGGATTGGGAACTGTCTCGAAGCACGCAGTGGGAATTTGCCATGCTCTGTCGATCGCCACGATAAAAAGACGTGGCCTGGACTGCGGCAAAAAGTGAATGGCATCAATGACCATTGCACCGAGGCGATACCCTTGGGCCGCCACGGTGTGGACCATTGCTTCGAAATCCTTGCCGTCGTGGCTGGTAATGGCTCCGTACACATTTTCCAGCGCAACCATCCGGGGCTTGCGTTCTTGCGCGTTCAAAGCACTGATGAGGCCCATGAAGGCCCAAAACGTCCCACTGCGTGAGCCGCCCAAACCGGCCCCATTGCCGGCCAATGACAGGTCCTGGCAGGGGAATGATGCCCATGCAAGGTCAGCTCGACTGGGCAGTGAGGACGACTCAATCAGAGCCACATCGCCCACGTGGAGGGTGTCACAGCCCCAGTTTGCGGCATAGGATGCAGCCTTCTTCTCGGAAAGATCGTTGGCAAAGAGACATTCCCAATCCGATCCAAGGCCGGCGTGGGCCATTCCCCCGCCTGCGAAGAACTCATAAAACGTCTTATTCATCTGCAATCCCCGTCAGGAATTCCCTGTTTGTCTGGCCAGGATGCTACCGCAGGGGATTGCGGGGGGGTGCGCCGCCGTTCACCCCGCTATTTTTTGCTGCAAGGATGCCAGCAGGGCCGTGCGCTGTCCGCCCAGGTGCTGGTCGCACATGGGGTAGAGCACGTTTTCTTCCTTCACGTTGTGTTGCTGAATCATGATGAGCAGGGTCTCGCCGTTGCCGGAGAACTCATCGGCATCGCGTTCGGCCAGGGCTGCGCGGGCGGCATCGAACAGCGCGCGCATTTGCTTGTGTTCGCCGCGCATCACTTCGGTGGGGCCCATGCGCATGCCGGTTTCTTCCTCGAAGGCAGGAAACAGGAGCTGCTCTTCCGCGTCGAAGTGCGCGCGCACGGCTTTTTCGAATTGGTCGAAGGCCGCGCTGGCACCGGCCCAGTCGCCTGCTTCGAGGGCACGTTCGGCCTGGGCATAAAACTCGTCGCAGCGCCGATGGTCGGAGGTCATGGTGTCTTGGATGGTGGTCATGGTGGGACTCGGTAAAAAAAGCGGAGCGGTGCCGGTCAGGCACGTGTCACCGCAGGGGGGTGGAAAGGGGTGCACCAGTGTTGGGACACAGGCTGCGCCATGAATCGTAGCGCAGCGCGGGGTTCCAGACGGTGGGTGGGGGTGACGGTGGCATTCGGTGATTTTACAGAAAAACCTGAGCAAAATTGGCCATTAGCCCGCGTATTCATTGGTGATTCAGCTATCAATAGCATAGCAAATGACTAGGATGTTTGAGCTTGCGGCGTGCCCTGCAATTGCTTGGCCTCGCGCAGCATGTGTTGCACTGCCTGCTCGCGCACCCGGCCGTAGCCACGCACACCCTGTGCCAGTGCGGCCAGTTGCACCGCGCGGGCGTGGTTCTGCGGGGTCAGGTGGTCCAGCGTGGATTGCAGCAACGCGCGGTAGGTGGGGGCCACTGCGCGTTCCTGGCGGCGCTGCGCAATCCAGCCAAACGGGTCGAGTGCGCTGGCGCGCAGCGAGCGCATGGTGGCCAGCCCGCGCAGCGCGGCGCGCGCCCAGGGGCCAAAGCGCCGCTTGCCGACACGACTGCCTGCCGCGCTGCGAGAGGGCTGCAGGTACTCGGGCAAGAAGTGGTAGTGCACGCGGTAGTCCCCGCTGAAGTGTTCGGCCAGTGCCGCCTCCAGCGAGCCGTTGCTGTACTGGCGGGCCACCTCGTATTCATCCTTGCAGGCGAGCAAGCGGGCGTAATGCAGGGCCACCAGGCGGGTCAGGGGCAGGGGGGCGCTGGCCGGGGTGTTCAGGGCGGACTCGGCCTCTTGCACCGTCTGCACGAACTGGCGGTATGTTTCGGCCAGGGCCTTGTCCTGGTAGTCCCGCAGATGAAAGCAGCCCTGCTCAATGAGGGCCGCCAGGGGCATGTCCGATGGGTCCAGCGGCAGCGCCTGTGCGGCATAGTCGCGCAGCAGGCGATCCAGTGCCTGGGGGGCGGCGGCGGCCAGCCGACCGTAGGCGAAGGCCAGTTTGTTGGCCTGGACCGCCACTTCATTGAGTTCCAGCGCCCGTTCCAAGGCGGCCAATGAAAGCGGAACCAGTCCGTTTTGCCAGGCAAAGCCCAGCAGCAGCACGTTGGCGGTGAGGGTGTCGCCAAAAAGTTGCTCGGACAGCGCCTGCGCATCGCAGGTGGAGACATCCTTGCCGCCGGTGGCGTGCACCACTTTCTCCAGCAGGGCGTCGGCGTGCAGCTGGGCGTCGGGTTGGCGCACAAAGGCCGAGGTGGGGATTTGGTGCAGATTGACTGCAGCCCGCGTGCGCCCGCGCGCCGCGCACTGCAAGGCGTTGGCGCTGGCACCCACCACCAGATCCCCCACGATCATGGCATCGGCCTGCTGAGTGTCGATGCGGGCCTGGTGCAACAGGCCGGGGTCATGGGCCAGGCGCACAAACGCAATGACCGAGCCGCCCTTCTGGGCAAAGCCCATGAAGTCCAGCACCGAAGCGCTCTTGCCCTCCAGGTGCGCGGCCGTGGTCACCAACGCGCCCACGGTGATGATGCCGGTGCCTCCCACGCCGGTGATGACCAAGTCGTAGGGGGCATCCCATTTCCAGGGCGCGGGTGTTGGCAGGTCGGCGATCGCCTGGGTGAAGCTGGCATGCGACAGTCCGACCCCGACCTTTTTGCGCAACTGCGCACCCTCGACCGTCACCATGGCGGGGCAGGTGGCTTGCAGGCACGACAGGTCCTGGTTGCAGACCGTCTGGTCAATCTGGCGCTTGCGCCCGTGGGATGTGGTCAACGGCCGAATGGCCACGCAGTTGGACAGGGCCGTGCAGTCCCCGCAGTTTTCGCACAGTTCGGGGTGGATGAAGACACGGGTAGTGCGCGCGGGGGCCAGTCCGCGTTTGATGCGACGGCGCTGCTCGGTGGCGCAGACCTGGTCGAAGATGAGCACGGTCACGCCCGGTGTGCCGCGCAGGGTTTGCTGCACGGCATCAAGCTCGGTGCGCGCGTGGAATGTGGTGCCTGGGGGAAACAGGGCGCGCTGTTCTTGCCACTGGTCGGCCGACTCCGTCACCACGGCAATGCACTGCACGCCTTCGGCCTGCACCTGGCGCGCGATTTCGGGCACGGACAAGCGGCGGTCCACGGGTTGGCCTCCGGTCATGGCGACCGCGTCGTTGTACAGAATCTTGTAGGTGATGTTGGCACCCGCGGCGGCTGCCTGGCGAATGGCCAGGTAGCCGGAGTGGGAGTAGGTGCCGTCGCCCATGTTCTGAAAGCGGTGCGGGCGCTGGGTGAAGAACGACTGCGCGACCCAATCCACGCCTTCGGCTCCCATGGGCACCTGGGGGAACGTGGTGGAGCGGTCCATCCAGCCAGCCATGGCGTGGCAGCCAATGCCGGCATTGGCATCCGAGTCGGCGGGCACGCGGGTGGACAGGTTGTGCGGGCAACCGGCACAGAAGTAGGGCATGCGGTTGACCGCATCGGCTGCATTGGAGAGCATGGCCGGGGCCACGAATGCCGGCACCAGCGAGCGCCGGTCCAGCGCCGGGAAATGGCGCGCCAGCCACTGCGCCAGGACGGGCATGACGCGCGACGGGCGCAGCTCTCCCAGGGCCGACAGCAAGGCCCCGTCTGCGGCGTCGGTCTTGCCCAGAATGGTGGGGCGGTCCGCGTCGCGTTGGTTGTAGAGCAGGGCGCGCAGCTGGTTCTCGACCACTGGTGCTTTTTCTTCCACGACCAGGATCTCGCGCAATCCGTGCGTGAACTCGCGCAAGCGCCGGGGCTCCAAGGGGTAGACCAGCCCGACCTTGTAGAAGCGCACGCCCGCATCGGCCAGGGTTTGCAAGGACAGGTCCAGCCGGCGCAGCGCCTCCAGCAGGTCCAGATGCGCCTTGCCGCAGGTGAGGATGCCCACCGTGGCGGCGGGTGTGGGCAGGATCCAGCGGTCAATCGGGTTGGCGTAGGCAAAGGCGCGCACGGCGTCCAGCTTGGCGGCCAGGCGCGCCTCGATACCCAGTCCCGGCAGGTCGTGCAGCCGGTAGTGCAGCCCCCCGGTGGGCGCAGTGCAGTCTACCGGGGCATCAAACTGTGTGCGCACGGCATCCAGATCGACCGTGGCGGTGCCTTCCACCGTTTCCGACAGTGCAATCAAACCGGACCAGGCTCCGCTGAAGCGCGACAGCGCCCAGCCATACAAGCCGAATTCGATCATCTCGGCCACGTTGGCCGGGTGCAGCACCGGCATGCTCCAGGCCTGCATGGCGATGTCGCTTTGAAACGGGATGCCGGAGGACACGCACCCGTGGTCGTCCCCCGCCACAACCAGCACGCCGCCGCGCGGCGATGACCCGTAGGCATTGCCGTGACGCAGGGTGTCGCCGGCGCGGTCCACGCCCGGACCCTTGCCGTACCACAGCGCGAACACGCCCTCGTGGCGACGCTGGGGATCGCTGGCCACGCGCTGTGTGCCGGAGCAGGCCGCAGCACCCAGTTCCTCGTTGATGGCGGGCATGAAGCGCACCTGGTGGCCGTCCAGCAGCGCCTGCGCCTTCCACAGCGCCTGGTCCACCGCACCCAGCGGGGAGCCCCGGTAGCCGGACACAAAACCTGCCGTATTCCAGCCCCGCGCCTGGTCCAGCCGGGCCTGCATCAAGGGCAGGCGGACCAGCACCTGGGTGCCCGATATCAGGATGCGGCCATGCAAGGCCGTCAGGTTGTCGTCCAGCCGGTAGTCGGCCAGGTCGCGTGTATCAGAGGCACTGTGCTGCGGGGTCATCACGCGGTGCAGTGCCGAATCGGGTGAACCCATGGGCAAATCCTTGGTTGAGATTCTGGGATGCCGGGCGCGTGGTGCGATTTTGTGCACATGGCGGAACTGTACCCCCAAATATATGCACTATAGTGCCTATTTTTGTGCCTGCAATGGGGGTTTTACCTCCCCGGGACGGGCAAAAAGTCCCCGAATCACACTGCGCAGCCAGGTGTGGGCCAGGTCGGTACTGGCGGTCTGGTGCCAGAGCATGCGCACGCTGTAGTGCGGGCCATGGTCGGCCAGTTCCCAGATGCGGATGGGGTAGCGCGGGGTGAGCGAGTTGGCATACATCTGCGGCACGATGGCCATCATGTCGCTGCGCGCCACCAGGTCGGGCAGGGCACCGTAATGGCGGGCGCGCACCACCGTGCTGTCCGTCAACTTCAACTTGGCCAGCATGCCCTCCACACTGCCGTGAAAGGTGGCTGCCGGCGCGGCCACCGCAAGCGCCGTGGCGCTCAACTGGCGCGCACTCAAGCGGGCACCGGCGCGCCCCACGGGGGGGTGCCAGTCCTGCGAGGTGATGCCCACAAAATGCTCCTGAAACAGCAACTCGCTGGCAATGGAGTCAGGCCCCGCCGCCAGGATGCCAATGGCCAGGTCGATGTCGTGCGCATCCAGTGCGGACGGAACGCGTGACGCATCCACGGCCACGTTGGAAACCTGGCTGCGCGGAGCCTGCTCGCGCAGGGCCTGGGCAAAGCGGGGCAGAAACATCATCTCGCCCAGATCGGACATGGACAGACGCCAGTGCAGGGAGCTGCTGGCAGGCTCAAAGCCTTCGGTGGTGGTGACGGTGGACTCCAGCGCCGCGAGCTGCGCGATCAGGCTGGGAACGATGCGCTGGGCCTTGCGCGTGGGATGCAGACCCTGTGGCGAGCGCACAAACAGGGCGTCGTCAAAGTAGCTGCGCAAACGCGCCAGCGCATTGCTGGTGGCGGGCTGCGAAAGCGACAGCTGGTGCGCGGCCAGGGTCACCGAGCCCAAGCGGTACACGGCGCACAGCACGCGCAGCAGGTTCAGGTCCAGTTGGCGGAAATTGGGTTGCTTGGCCATGGTCGGTATTTGCTTTGTGAATAGTGCAAATCCTAACAATCAATTAGGAGAATGACGAACCGGGGCGTAGATTTGCCCCAACCAGTCCACAAACTGGCAACACAAAAATGGGACCTTAGGCCCGGCCAATCGCCGACAGGAGGTACCCGAGAGGAGACGACACAGTGCTTGAAATCATCATCCAGGGCCGTGGAGGGCAGGGTGCGCAAACTGCAGGCAACTTGCTGGCCGGGGCCTTTCATGCCCAGGGCCTGCACGTGCAGTGTTTCGCCAGTTACGGCGGGGCGCGCCGTGGCACACCGGTCAATTCGTACATCCGGGCCGACGACAGGCCGGTGCGGGTGCGCTGCGACATTGAGCGCGCCGACGCCATTCTGTGTTTCGATGCCAGCTTGTTGGAAGGCCGGTTGTTGGCGGCAGCCGATCACCGCACCCTGCTCGTGGTGAACTCGGCGCGCAGCGCCCAGGAGTTTGCCCAGGCGTTTCCCAATCTGCGGATTGTTGCGGTCGATGCCCTGTCCATCTCGCGCCAGCATGGGCTGGGGCGCATCGTCAACTCCGCCTTGCTGGGCGCTCTGGCCCGGGTCATCGAGGTGCCCACCATGGATGTGCTCACGCAGGCCATCATGGACAACGCGCCCAAGCTGCAATCGGAAAATGCCGCAGCCTGTGCGGCCGGATACCGCTGCGCAGATAGCCAGCTCACGGGGAGCGTCGCATGAGTACCACGGTTCAAAATCCGCCCCCGGTGGCCGCACCCGTTGCGCCGATCTGGACCACGGGCAGCACATCGGTCATCAAGACCGGAACCTGGCGCGCGTCGTTGGCGCGCCATGTCAACGCCCCTGCGCCCTGCCATGGAGCCTGTCCCGTCAATGGGGACATTGCCGAGTGGATCGGTTTGGCGCGCTCGCGCGATTTCGAGGGTGCCTGGCAGGTGCTGACCCGCCACAACCCCTTCCCCGCCATCGCCGGGCGCATTTGTCACCACCCCTGCGAAACGGCGTGCAACCGCGCGGGCTACGATGAGGCCCTGTCCATTTGCAAGCTGGAGCGCTTTGTGGGCGACCAGGCGCTGCAGCAGCGATGGCAGTTTGCCGCCCCGGCAGTCACGCGCCGGGCCAGTGTGGGCATCGTCGGCGGAGGGCCTTCCGGATTGTCCGCTGCGTTCCAGTTGCGCCGTATGGGGTTTGCCGTGACGATTTATGAGGCGCAGACCCAGTTGGGTGGCGTCATGCGCTACGGCATTCCTGCCTACCGTTTGGGGCGGGATGTGTTGGACGGCGAGGTGGATCGCATCGTGGCCATGGGGGTCGATGTCCGATGCGGCACGCGCCTGGACGATGCGCAGGCCTTGGTCGATTTGCGCAAGCGCCACGACGCGGTCTATCTGGCCTGTGGTGCGGGGCGCAGCAAACGCTTGCCCAATGTGGACTACACCCAAGACTGGGCCTGTGATGGCGCACGCTTTCTGGCCGCCGCCAATGCGGGCCAGCCACTGAACCTGGGCAAGCGCCTGGTGGTGGTGGGCGGCGGCAGCGCAGCACTGGATGCCGCCCGCAGCGCGCGCCGACTGGGCCATGCCGTGACGCTGTTGGCGCTGGAGCCGCGTGCACAGATGCCGGCCCAGCACGAGGAGGTGCTGGAAGCGTTGGAAGAGGGCATTGAGCTGGTGTGCGGTGCGCGTCTGGAACGTGTCGTGGAGCTGGGGGGCAAAGGCCTGTCGCTGCAATGTGTGCGGGTGCAGTTTGTGGCGGGTGTGGTGCGTGGGCAGTTCTCGGTCACGCCAGTGGCCGATAGCGGCTTCGCTTTTGAGGCCGATGCCGTGGTGACTTCCATAGGGCAAGACCCCGATCTCGCTGGCCTGGCGCAGGCCCTGTCCGCCCAGGGCAACCTGGTGCTGACCGATGCGCAGTTTGCCACCAACGTGGACGGCGTCTATGCCGGGGGCGACATGACCAGCATGGCGCGCTTTGTGACCGAGGCGGTTGGCATGGGAAAGCGCGCTGCGTTCGCCATTGCACAAGCGCTGGCGCACCAAGATGCCGGCGCAGGGGAGGCACCTTGGACCGTCGCGCGGTATGACGCGGACCAGCCACTGGTGCCGATGGCCGCCATCTCCACCCACTACCGGCCGCATGCCCCGCGCGTTCCGGCGCAACTGCTCGATGTGGCGCAGCGCCTGGAGGGCATGGATGAAGTGCAGCTCGGGCTGGATCTGGAGCACACGCTGCAAGAGAGTGAACGCTGCTTTTCGTGCGGCACCTGCATTCAGTGTGACAACTGCGTGGTGTATTGCCCTGACATGGCGGTCAAGGCGGTGGGAACGGGGTACACCGTGCTCACGGATTACTGCAAAGGTTGTGGCATGTGTGTCAAAGAGTGCCCTACCGGGTCCATGGTCATGCAGGAGGAAGTGCGATGAATGAGCCAACCCAAGCCGTGTTGATGACCGGCAATCAGGCAGTGGCCTGGGGCGCGCGCCTGGCGCGCCCTGGCGTGGTGCCGGTGTATCCCATTACGCCCCAAACCCCGGTGCTCGAACAAATCACGGCTTTTCAGGCGCAGGGCGAGTTCGATGGGGAAATCATCGCGCCGGAGTCCGAGCATTCGGTGATGTCGGCTTGCATACCCGCCTCCCTGGTCGGGACCCGTGTCTTCACGGCAACGGCATCGCAGGGCCTGCTGCTGATGCACGAACTTCTGCATTACGCCAGCGGCGCGCGCGCGCCCATCGTCATGGCCAACGTCAACCGCACGGTGGCCTCGCCGTGGGCATTCTGGCCGGACCAGACCGATAGCCTGGCGCAGCGCGATACGGGTTGGATTCAGTATTACGTGGAGAGCGCGCAGGAAGCGCTGGACACCGTGATCCAGGCCTTTCGCGTGGCTGAACAGGTGCTGGTGCCCGCCATGGTCAATCTGGATGCGTTCTATGTGTCCCACGCCATGGAGCCCGTCTGCGTGCCTGCTCCGGCGCTGGTGGACGGCTATCTCCCGGCGTTTGATCCGCCCCACAAGCTCGACACGGAGCACGTCGAATCCTGGGGCAACGTGGTCACGCAGGACATGTTCTTTCGCCACCGCCAGGCGCTGGGTGAGGCCATGGCCCGGGTTCCCGCCCTGACGGCGCAAGCGGATAGGGAGTGGGCCGAACGCACCGGGCGCAGCTACGGTGTGGTGGAGCGCTACCGCTGCGATGGCGCCGCGCTGGTGATCGTTGCCATGGGCAGCATGTGTGGCACGGCACGCGAGGCAGTGGACTTGTTGCGCGCCGCCGGGCAGGCCGTGGGCCTGCTCAAGATTCGCCTGTTTCGCCCACTTCCGGTGGCCGCCATCACCGAGGCGTTGGTGGGTGTGGAACAACTGGTCGTACTGGACCGCAACTATTCGCCCGGGCATGGCGGAGTGCTGCACCAGGAGCTGCGCGCCGCACTGTATGGAAGCAAGGTGACGCCTACCATCCATGGCCTGCTGGCCGGCGTGGGCGGCGTCAACGTGTCGCCCCTGCATATTGTCGATTTCGTGAACCAGGCGAATCAGGCCCCCATGCGGGCCGAGTCGCAATGGGTGAGGTAACAACCATGATTCCAATTGCTTCCGCCAATCAGGACCCCATGCTGTGCTCCGGCCATGCCGCTTGCCCGGGTTGCATTGATGCGCTGTCCGTTCGCCACGTGCTGACGGTCATGGGCCAAGACACAATGGCCGTTATTCCGCCGTCCTGCATGGCCATCATTGCAGGGCCGCAACCCTATAGCTCCCTGCGCATTCCTGTGTACCAACCCACGCTGGAGTCCAGTGCGGCGGCGGCCAGCGGCTTGCGCCGTGCCCTGGACTCCAAGGGCAAGCGCGACACCCAGGTGCTGGTGCTGGCCGGTGACGGCGGGACCTACGACATCGGGTTTCAGTGTCTTTCCTCCGCCGCCGAGCGCAACGAAGACTTTTTATACATCTGCCTGGACAACGAGGGCTACATGAACACCGGGGCACAGAAGTCGTCGTCCACGCCGCACTTCGCGCGCACGGGGTCCACCCCTGCGGGCAAGACATCGCGCAAGAAGAACCTGACCGAGATCATGGCCGCGCACGGTGTGCCCTACGTGGCCACCGCCACGGCAGGCTATCTCCCCGATCTGCTGCGCAAGGTGGAAAAGGCCAAGTCCATGCGCGGTACCCGCATCATCACCTTGCTGATTCCCTGTATGGATGGGTGGGGCGTTGCCGACGATGCGGGTCTGCAGACAGCGCGTTACGCGGTGGAATCGGGTGCATTTCCGTTGTACGAAGTGGAGGACGGGACCCGCTACACCCTCAACCACACCACCAAAACCCGACCCATTGGCGACTACCTCGCACTGCAGCGGCGCTACCGCAATCTCTCGGAACAGGAAATTGCCACCCTGCAGGCGGAAATCGATGTTGGCTGGGAGTCGCTGTGCAGGCGTGCCAGTGTGGGAGAGCCCGCATGAAGGCTTGCGTGCGGAACCTAACCGTCTCGTGCCTGCACATCGTGCTGGCGTTCCACCATGCGTAACATGGTTGCCAGCGTGATGGAGCTCATGGAGGCCCTTGCAATCGCGTCCACTTCCGAGAGCACGGAAGTGAGCGCCTGTTCCACCGCCGTGCCATCGCGGGCTGCGTGCTCGGAGGGCACGGTGTCCTCGAACAACGAGATGACATCCATGAGTGTCAGCCTGCGTGCGTTGCCGGTAAACCGATAACCCCCTCCCACACCCCGGACCGACTGCACCATGCCCGTACGCGACAGTTCCGCCAATACCTTTGCCAGGTGGTGCGAAGAGACTTCATATTTCTCCGCTATCTCGGCCGCTGCGATTTTGCGGTCGGGATGGGATGCAAATTCCAGCAGGCTGTACAGCGCCAGGCGGGTGTTTTGTTGCAGTTTCATGGTGTGCGGGGGTGGTGGTGCCGTCGTGCGCTCAAGGTTCCAGGTCCATTTCCAGAGGGATGAACGGGCTGATCATCATGCCCTGGCTGCGAAAGAACGACAGAATCAAGGTGTTGTCCCGTGCAAGCATGGTTCGCACCTTGTGCACGCCGGTTTTTCTGAATTCTGCGCAAATGGCTTGCAACAGCCGTGTGGCAATGCCGCCGAGCCGCACGCTGGGATGGACATCAATGCCAAACACCCAACCGCAGGGGGGCGAACCAAACTCCCAGTCGCGCACCTCGCCAATGACGAAACCCGCGATGTGGTGGTCCACTTCGGCGACCAGGAAGTGCTGCCCGGTTGCGGCCGCGTTGGCGTAGCGCCCAAAGAGCGCATGCCAGTAGTCCCGCTTTTCCAGACCCGTTACCAGGCTGTCGATTTCCACGATGGCGGTCAGATCTTCGGGGCGCACCGCGCGGATCACGCTGTTTTGCGGTGCCGGGGTGCGCGAACGCAGGGCGTCTTGGGGCTTGGTCGCACGCGTCCGCGAGACAGGGGGTTTTGGCATGGGAATACTTTTAAACAATTATTGCATCGGAATGCAAGAATACCTAGAATGAACCAGCCTCGCAATCCCGAAAACGCATGGCGCGCCGATGCCACATCCTTCTCTGGCCATCAACATCCGGTGTGTCCACCGCAGTGTACGGCGTTGGCCTGTGCAGGGGCACCGTGGGGGTATGTCGTGCCATTGACCGCAGGGAGTTGAATTCATGAATCAAGACATTCACAAAGTCCCCACCTATTGCTACCAGTGCGTGGCGGGTCCGGATCTGCTCACCGTCAAGGTGGAGCAAGGGGTTGCCACCGAAGTGGAGCCCAACTTTTGTGCCGCAGAGCGCCACCCAGGGGATGGCAAGGTGTGTGTCAAGGCCTTTGGCCTGGTGCAAAAGACCTACAACCCCCATCGGGTGTTGACGCCGATGAAGCGCACCAATCCCAAGAAGGGGCGCAAGGAAGATCCAGGCTTTGTTCCCATCAGCTGGGACGAAGCCTTCGAACTCATCACCGAGCGACTCCTGCGTGTGCGCGCCGAAGGTCTTACCGACGAATCCGGCTATCCCCGTGTTGCGATGAGCCTGGGCGGCGGCGGTACCCCGCAGTCCTACATGGGCACATGGCCGGCATTCCTTTCGGCCTGGGGCTCGGTGGATTTCGGCTTTGGTTCCGGGCAAGGGGTGAAGTGTTACCACTCGGAGCATCTGTACGGAGAATTCTGGCACCGTGGATTTACCGTGTCGCCCGACACGCCCCACACCAACTACCTCATCTCCTGCGGTGCCAACGTCGAAGCGTCCGGGGGCGTGGTGGGTGTGGCGCGCCACTCCAAGGCGCGCGTGCGTGGCATGAAGCGCGTGCAAGTGGAGCCCCATCTTTCCATCACCGGGGCGTGTTCGGCTGAGTGGGTGCCGATCAAACCCAAAACCGATCCGGTATTTCTGTTTGCATTGATGCATGTTCTGCTGCATGAGGTGGACCGTGCCCGGCTGGATGTCCCATTCCTGGCGCGCAGCACGGCGTCTCCGTACCTGGTGGGGCCCGGCGGCTACTACTTGCGCGATGTTGAGACCGGGAAGCCCTTGGTGTTCGATAAGCGCAGCGGCAAGGCCGTTGCGTTTGACACCCCCGGTGTGGACGAGGCGCTGGAGGGCGAGTTTGACGTGCAGGCGGTGGAGCGCGGCGCGGACGGCGACATTCTGGGCCAGGGGTCGCTTGTGGGCCAGACCGCGTTTAGCCGTCTGGTGGCGCACATGAAGACCTTCACGCCCGAGTGGGCTGCTGCCATTTGTGATGTGCCAGCGGCCACCATGCGCCGCATAGCGCTGGAGTTCCTGGACCATGCGTGTGTGGGACAGACCATAGAGATTGACGGCAAGACCCTGCCCTTCAGGCCCGTGGCCGTCAGCCTGGGCAAAACGGTTACCAACGGCTGGGGTGCCTACGAGTGCGTATGGGCGCGCACCATGCTGGCGGCCCTGGTGGGGGGGCTGGAGGTGCCGGGGGGGACGCTGGGAACCACGGTGCGCCTGCACCGGCCCATGTCGCAGCGCCACGACAGCGTGAAACCGGGGCCGGATGGATTCATGTACAGCCACCTGAATCCCACCGACAAGGCGCACTGGTCACCCAAGCCCAACATTCGCAATGCCTACCGCTCCATGGTCCCGCTGGCGACCGACGGGCCCTGGAGCCAGGCCTTGGGACCCACCCATTTCTCCTGGATGTTTCTGGACGAGACCCCCAAGGGCTTGCCGAGGGTCACGGCACCGGATGTCTGGTTCCTGTACCGCACCAACCCCGCCATCTCGTTCTGGGACACCGATGGCGTGATGGACAAGATGAGCCGGTTTCCGTTTGTGGTGGCGTTTGCCTACACACGTGACGAGACCAACCATTTCGCCGATGTGCTGTTGCCCGATGCCATGGACCTGGAGAGCCTGCAGCTCATCCGCATCGGGGGCACCAAGTTCATTGAGCAGTTCTGGACCCAGCAGGGCTTTGCGCTGCGCCAACCAGTGATCGACGCCCGGGGCCAGGCACGGGACTTTTCCGATATCGCCACCGAACTGGCGCGGCGCACTGGCATGCTGGAAAAGTACAACGCGGCCATCAACAAAGGCGCAGCCGGGGTATCGCTCAAGTCCGAATACGGCGATTTCTCCCTGCCCGTGGACCAAGCCCATTCGCGCGATGCGATTTGGGACGCCATTTGCCGCTCTGCCAGCGCGGAACTGAGCGAAGGCAAAGAGGTGCACGACCTGCAGTGGTGGAAAGAGAACGGACTGGCCACCAAGCCGTTTGCCCAGTCCGACTGGTATCTGTGGCCCACCCTGGAGCGCCAGAACCTGCGTTTTGAGTTGCCCTACCAGGAGCGTCTGCAGCGCGTGGGAGCCGAACTGGGACGGCGTTTGCACGAGCACGACATGCATTGGTGGGACGAGCAACTGCATGAGTACCAGGCATTGCCCGTTGCCAAGGACTTCAGCGCCCTGTGGACCGCCGAGTTGTCTGCAGAGGTGAAGCCCAAGGGGGGCAAGGTGGATGACTATCCGTTCTGGATGCTGACTGCACGCAGCATGCAATACGCCTGGGGCGGCAATGTGGGCATGCAGATGATCAAAGAAGTGGCCAACAACATTGCGGGGCACAAGGGGGTCATCATGAATGCGGGGCGTGCCCGCGAGTTGGGTATTGAGGAGGGAGACGCGGTGACCATTTCAACACCACGACGCAGCGTGCACGGGCTGGCCGTGTTGCGCCAGGGCATACGGCCCGACACCTTGTTGCTGATTGGGCAGTTTGACCATTGGGTCACGCCGTTTGCCAAGGACCAGGGCGTGCCCAGCATGAACGCGCTGACGCCCATGTCCATGGCGCTGACCGACTCCACCGGTTCGGGTGCCGACATCGTGCGCGTGCAACTGGTGCGCAAACCCGTGGAGGCATTCGCATGACACGCTGGGCCATGACCGCAGACCTGCGCCGCTGCGTGGGGTGCCAAACCTGTACGGCTGCCTGCAAGCACACCAACGCCACCCCACCCGAGGTGCAGTGGCGCCGCGTGCTGGACATGGAGTTTGGCGAGTTTCCCAACGTCAAGCGGGTTTTTGTGCCGGTGGGATGCCAACATTGCGAAGACCCACCCTGCCTGTCCGTGTGTCCCTCGACGGCGACCAAGAAGCGTGCCGATGGCATTGTCACCATCGACTATGACCTCTGCATTGGCTGCTCCTACTGCGCCGTGGCCTGTCCTTACCAGGCCCGCTACAAGACGGATCGCGCCCACTTCGCCTATGGTGAACCGACAGAGACCGAGGCCAAGCGCCACGATGCCAACCGTTTGGCGGTGGCCACCAAGTGCACGTTCTGCGTGGACCGCATCGACGCCGGTCTGGCCCAGGGTCTCCAACCCGGCGTGGACCCTGCCGCAACACCGGCCTGTGTGAATGCCTGCATTGCCGGCGCACTGGCCTTTGGCGATCTGGACGACCCCAAGAGCAATGTGTCAAACCTGCTGGCGGAAAACCAGAGCTTTCGCATGCACGAAGAGCTGGGCACGGGGCCCGGATTTCATTATCTGTGGGACAAGGCGGACAAGACATGAGCTATGGACCAAACCCTTGGCAGCAAACCAGCTGGGACTGGCGCGCGGCGGGCAATTTCATTGGGGGGGGGGCGGGCAGTGGCCTGCTCATAGTCGGGTCGCTGCTGGGCGGTCACGGGACGGCGCTGGGGCAGTGGCCTGTGTGGGCCGGACTGGGGTGTGTGGGCCTGGGCCTGTTGTGTGTATGGCTTGAAATTGGTCGGCCGCTGCGCGCGCTGCACGTGTTCTTCAACCCGCGTACCTCATGGATGTCCCGGGAGGCGTTCGTGGCGGCGCTTCTGTTCCCCACGGGATTGTTGACGCTGCTCGGGTTCACCTGGGCACGCCTTCCACTGGCTTTGCTGGCGATGGCCTTTTTGTACTGCCAAGCCCGCATGCTGCCCGCTACCAAAGGCATACCGGCCTGGAGGCCCCGCATGCTGACACCGTTCATGCTGGCCACGGGCCTGGTCGAGGGGAGTGGTCTCTGGTTGGTGATTGCCAGCTTAACTTCTCAGCGACAAGTGGCCGCCACTGTGTTCTTTGTGGCCTTGGTGCTGGCGCGCCAGGGGCTATGGCGGATGTACCGTGGCGCGGTCAATGCCCAGTTGGCACCGCGCGCGCGCCGTGCGCTCGACGACAGTGCGCGGATTTTGCTGTACCTGGGAACGGTCGGTGCGGTGGCTGCGGCAGTGCTGGCTCTGCTGGTGCCGCCTACCGTTGCGGCGGCTGTGTTGGCGGCTTGTGCGGGAATGGCGGCCCTGGTTGCGGGGGCCATGGTCAAGTACACCGTGATAACCCGTGCCGCATTCAACCAGGGATTCACGTTGACCCACATTCCGGTACGAGGCGTTCGCACGCCCACTTGAAATTTACCCAATACGAGACCGAGGAGACACCATGGGAGCCACCCACGCAATTGAGCCCGCCGTGCAAGCACACGGTGAATCCCCCTACTACGACGCCGCCATTGAGACCATGCCGCGCGAGGCGCTCGCGGCGCTGCAGTTTGAGCGCTTGCGCGCCATGTTGCGCAACGCGTATGACCACGTGCCCTTGCACCGCCAGCGGATGCAGGAAGCAGGGGTTGTTCCCGAGGACGTGCGCACGCTGGCAGATTTGCACCGGGTGCCATTCACTTTCAAGACCGACCTGCGCGACCACTATCCCTACGGCATGTTCGCGCGGCCCATGTCCGAAATAGTGCGCCTGCATGCTTCTTCGGGCACCACCGGAAAGTCCACGCTGGTGGCCTATACGCAAGGCGACATCGACAACTGGTCCGCTTTGATGGCGCGTTCGCTGTACGCGGCCGGGGCGCGCAGCCGCGACGTTATTCACAACGCCTATGGCTATGGCCTATTCACGGGAGGACTGGGTGCCCACTATGGAGCCGAGCGCTTGGGTGCAGCGGTGGTGCCGGTCTCCGGCGGGGCTACGGAACGCCAGATTGGCCTCATCATGGACCTGAAACCCCGGGTGTTGTGCGCCACGCCGTCGTATGCCTTGGCCATGGTGGAGGTGGCAGAGCAAATGGGCGTGGACCTGCGCCAAAGCGCCTTGGAGGTGGGTGTCTTCGGAGCCGAGCCCTGGAGCAACGCCATGCGCAGCGAGATTCAGGAGCGCATGGGTCTCAAGGCGATCGATATTTACGGCTTGTCCGAAATCATGGGGCCGGGTGTGGCCTGCGAATGCACGTCCCAGTCCGGTCTGCATGGCTGGGAAGACCACTTCTTGTTCGAGGTGCTGGACCCAGAGACCCAGATGCCCGTGCCCGAGGGGAACGCCGGCGAACTGGTCATCACCACGCTGACCAAACAGGCACTGCCCATGTTGCGCTACCGCACGCGCGACATCACACGCGTGACGACAGACCGATGTTCCTGCGGGCGCACGCACATGCGCATATTGCGCATCACCGGGCGCAGTGACGACATGCTCATCATTCGCGGGGTCAACGTGTACCCGTCCCAGGTGGAGGCGGTGCTGGTGGGGCGTCCCATGCTGTCCGCGCACTACCAACTGGTGGTGGAGCGCAAAGGCATGCTCGACGAGGTGACGATTGAAGTGGAGGCCTTGCCCGGGGTCGATGCGCAAGCCTATGCAGCGATTGCCAAGGACGTGGTTCATCATGTGAAATCCATGGTGGGTATCTCCACGCACGTGCAAGTCAAGGAACCCGGCACCCTTCCGCGGTCACAGGGCAAGGCGGTTCGCGTACGCGACTTGCGACCCAAGGAGTAGGTGGCCGCGCCGCTGCCTCAGAGCAGCGGGCGCAGCTCGCGGGCGGTGTCTTGTAGCAGCGGCAACAGTTCCTTCTGGATCGATGCGGCCGAGGTGATGCGCCCGTGCGTGGCCACCGCATTGAGGGCCGCCACCGTAGTCCCGCTGGCATTGCGCAGGGGAACCGCCAGGGCGTAGACGCCCAATTCGTGCTCTTCGCAGGCCAGGCAGTAGTCGTCGCGGCGAACCTGCTCCACCCGTGCCCGAAATGCGCGCGGCTCCACGGTGGTCAATGGGGTCATGCGCTGCAGCGTGCGGCCTTTCATCCAGGTCGTGAAATCGGAGCGGGATTTGGCCGCCAGCAGAACCCGGCCCGTGGAAGTGGCGTGCGCGGGCAACCGTGCGCCCATGTGCAGACCGTAGGCCGTGACGCGCCCCGAGACGGTGGTAAAGAGGCTGCGGTCACTTCCTGCGCGCGCCACAATGACGACTTCGTGCGCGTCCAGCACAACCGCCGAGAACGATTCGGGGGCCACCGACGCCAAGCGGTTCAGGCTGGGCTGCAAGGCGCGCGGCAACCGCGCCGATGCCAGGTAGCTGCCCGAAAACCCCAGCACCTTGGCCGACAGCCAGAAGTAGCGGCCATCGCTTTCCAGGTACCCCAAATGGGCCAGTGTCAGCAAGTGGCGGCGCGCCGCAGCGCGGGTCAGGCCCGTGCGCTGCGCCGTCAATGTGGCGTTGAGGCGCTGGCGTTCGGTGTCGAAACTCTCCAGCACCGCAAGTCCTTTGGCAAGGCCCTCAATCAAATCCGCTTTTGCGATGTCCATAACCCCACTCCGATCTAAACAATTGCGCGATTATCGCGCAACCCGTGCGCCAATCGCACAATTGATTGCGACTTGTCTAGGCAAGTCGCGTGTCAGGACCTAAGCTTGTTCCACAACAAGACAGGACGCAGCAACCCTGCGCCCTGAAACGGAAATAGGCGATCCTGGTGATCGCACTTCTGACAACCATGAGGAGCAAGACAATGGCAGTGCACAGCGTATCGCTGGTGATTGCGGGCAGTGGTGGGGCCGGTGTGGTGACCGCAGGGTCGCTGCTGCTGGAGGCGGCGGCCAAGGCGGGCTGGTATGCCCTGATGGGCCGATCCGCTGGCCCACAGATTCGGGGTGGGGAGGCTGCAACCTTGTTGCGCTTTGCCACCGAGCCGGTGTTGTCACATGACGACCAGTTTCATTTATTGGTCGCCATCGACTGGGAGAACATTGGGCGCTTTGCGGCCGAGATTCCCTTGAGCGCCGACAGTCTCATACTGGGTGACACCGCGTATGGCCCCGCGCCCGCTGCGTTGCTGGGAGCCACCCCGCGCCAGGCCGCTCTGCCCATGCTGGACATCGCCAATGGCATCGAAGGGGGACGTCCCAACATGGTGGCCTTGGGTGCCATTGCGGCACTGATTGGCTTGCCGACCGAGGCCATGCATGCGGTGGTGAGCCAGCATCTGGCGCGCAAGGGGCAAGCCGCCATCGATGCCAGCATGGCCGCATTTCACGCGGGCATCGAGGCTGCGGCCAGCCTGCCCAGCGTGCCCAAGCTGCCGGCCGTGCAGGCTGTGACAGGGCCGCGCTGGAGTATCACTGGCAATGAGGCCACGGGCTTGGGTGTGATTCGCGGCGGCGTGCGCTTCGTGGCGGCGTATCCCATTACGCCGGCCACCGAGGTGCTGGAGTGGCTGGCTCCGTCGCTGGCGCAGGTGGGGGGCATGCTGGTTCAGGCCGAGGACGAGCTCGCCTCCATCAACCAGATCATTGGTGCCAGCTACGGCGGTGTGCCCGCCATGACAGCGACCTCGGGTCCGGGCCTGTCCCTCATGATCGAGTCGCTGGGCCTGGCCGTCGCCGCCGAGGTGCCGGTGGTGGTGGTGGACGTGATGCGGGTGGGGCCTTCGACCGGCATTGCCACCAAGTCCGAGCAAAGCGACCTCAATATCGCGGTGTACGGCCTGCACGGAGATGCACCCCACGTCGTGGTGGCCGCCAATTCCGTGGCCGACTGCCTTTTTACCAGCCAGTGGGCGGTGCACCTGGCCGAGGCGCTGCAGGCTCCCACCATTGTGTTGACCGACCAGTCCATGGGCCAGTCACGCGCCGTGCTGCCCAAGCCGGCAGAGATCGCCTTCATTGGCAAACGCCTGACTGCCAGCGCCGGGGTGGAAGGGGAACGCTACAAGCGCTATGCGGTGGGCGGCTCGGGCGTATCGCCCATGGCCATTCCCGGCACGGTGGGCCTGATGCACACGGCCGATGGCCTGGAGCACAACGAATTCGGTACGCCCTCGTCACAAGCCAGCGACCACCAGACCCAGATGGACAAACGCAGCCGCAAGCTCAGCAGCTTTGACTATGGTGACCATTGGGCCGACGTTGTGGATTCGCCCCACGGTGCGGGTGATCTGGCCATCATCACCTGGGGTTCTTGCACAGGACCGGCAGGGGAGGCGTTGGAGCGCTTTGCCGATGCGGGCGGCAAGGCGCGGCTGATTTCGGTGCGCCTGCTGGCCCCGGTACAGCCCGAGCGCATGGCGCGGGCCCTGGCGGGAATCAACCGGGTGTTGGTGGTGGAGCAGTCCCACAGCGGCCAGTTCTACCGCATGCTGCGTGCCTTCTATGACTTGCCGCGCGACACCCATGCCCTGCACCGTGCCGGTCCGCTGGCGTTTGGACCGGCGCAAATTCTGGATCAACTCAACTGCTGGAGTGCGTAATGGAAGCGGTACTGCGCAAATTCAAACCCAAGGACTACAAGTCCGACCTCAAACCGATTTGGTGTCCGGGCTGCGGCGATTACACCGTGCTCAATGCCCTGACCCGGGCACTGGCCGAGCTGTCGCTGCCGCCTGAAAACGTGGCCGTGGTGTCGGGCATTGGGTGCTCGTCGCGGATTCCGGCCTATACCAGCGTGTATGGATTTCACGGTGTGCATGGGCGTGCACTGCCGGTTGCCACCGGGCTCAAGCTGGCGCGCCCGGACATGACCGTGCTGGTCACTGGGGGCGATGGAGATGGTTTCTCCATCGGAGGCAATCACTTTCTGCACGCCTGTCGGCGCAATGTGGACCTGACCTACATCGTGATGGACAACCAGGTCTACGGCATGACCAAGGGACAGGCCTCGCCCACCACGGCACCGGACTGGGAGGGCAGCAAGCTGACGCCCGAGGGAACGGGCATCAACCCCTTTCAACCCCTGGTCATCGGGCTGGCATCGGGGGCGAACTTCATTGCGCGGGTGTCCAGCAGCGACCCTGTCAATATGGCGCAGATCATGGTGGAGGCCATCCAACACCCTGGTTTCTCGCTGGTGCAGGTGTTGAGCCCCTGTGTCACGTTCCGGCCCGAGCAGGCGGCGTGGCGGGATCAGGTGCGCACCGCCGTGGTGGACTGCACGGACGATGCCGCGCGCGCTGCCCGGCGTTTGATGACGGACGACGGATTCAACGTCGGCCGGGTGCTGTACAAGGGCTCACGCCCACCCTACCGCCCCGAATTCGAGAACACCCAGGGCTCGATTGGTGCGCTGGAAGCGAGGTTCTCGCTATGAGCACCGAAAACACAGCAGGCGGCACGGGCCGTGTGACGACAGTGGCCGAGCTTCTGGCCCATGCGCTGGCCATGGAGACCGACGCGGCTGAGCGCTATGGCGAGTTGGCCGACCAGATGGAGATGCACCGCAAAAAGGGTGTGGCGGCCATTTTTCGTCGCCTGGAACACGCCGAGCGCGCCCATCTGGAGGAGTTGACCCGGCGCTGCGCGGGCCTGGAATTGCCGCACTACGCACCCTGGGAATTTCAGTGGAGCGCCAGCGAAGCCCCCGAGACCATCGCCATCGAACGGGTGCACTACCAATTGAGCGTGCGCGAAGCGGTGGCACTGGCGCTGGAACACGAGCGCCGGGCGACGGCGTTCTTTAGCGACGTGGCGGCCAGTGGTGCACCGGCGGACGTGGCGGCACTGGCGACCGAGTTTGCGCAGGAAGAGCGGGAACACATTCAGTGGCTGGAAGAGTGCCTTGCCCGCGAGGAAAGCACACCGGATGCATCGATTGAGGACCCCGATCCCCCTTTGTGCCAAGAGTAGCGCGCTGTATTTCCCCACCCCAGACTTATTCGATAACAACGACGAGGACGACAACCCATGGCTCTCATCATCAACGACCTGTGCATCACCTGCGACGTCTGCCTGGCTGCCTGCCCCAACAAGGCCATTTCGGCGGGCGAAGACATTTTTTATATTGACCCGGACCTGTGCACCGAGTGCGTGGGCCACCACGCGGTGTCCCAGTGCGTCAAGGTCTGCCCGGTGCGCGCCATCCACCCCGACCCCGACCACCAGGAGTCGCGGGAGGCGCTGCAAACCAAATACGAACAGCTCATGGCGCGCAAGGCCGCCTGAGCGAACCCACCCACTTCCGCAGGAGTTCAACATGGCCATTCGAGAGAAAGTGGCGCGCCTGGTTGCGCGCATGCACGACACCCCCCAATACAACGCCCAGGGTGCCGTTCTGTTTGTCGATCTGGAGCAACGCACGCAGCAGCGCAAGTATTTGCCACTGGAGGTGTTGCGCCACTTTCTGGGTGGGCGCGGTGCCAATATGTGGCTGCTGTACAACTTGGTGGACGAATCGCGGGAGGCGCTGGACCCCGAGGTGCCGCTCATCTTTGGTTCGGGCGTGCTTACCAGCAGCATGCCCTCGGCCACGCGCGGCAACATCACCAGCAAATCGCCTGACAGCTATGCCATTCTGGACGCCAATGCCGGGGACTACTTTCCATCCTTCCTGCGCTGCCATGGCTACGACCATGTGGTGCTGTACGGGCGCGCACCGCAGTGGACGATGCTGCGCATTGCCTATGAGCAGGTCGAGTTCCTGGATGCGACGGCCTACCAGGGCCTGAACAACATGGACATGGCCGCAGCGGTGGAGCGCGACTTTGACTGCGTGGAGCGTGAAACCATGGCGCTGGCGCGCATCACCAGCGCGGGGGAGAACCAGGTGCTGTGCAGCGGCATCATGGGGGGCATCAAGGCCATCTGGGCACGCGGCGGCGGCGGGGCCAAGATGGGCTCGCTGGGCCTGAAGGCCATCATGGTGCACGGCAAGCCCAACGACCTGCAGCCCGTGCAGCCCATGGCCAAGTACAACAAGGTCATTGGCAAGAAGATCATCTCCACCAGCGTCATCAAGAACGCGCTCAAGATGGTGGGCACCCCCTTTCTGTACAAACCCAGCCGTGTGCTGTGTGCGCTGGGCACCAAGAACAACCAGGAGACGAGTTGGGTGCCCGCGCTGGACGCCGACAACTTCGACCCCTACCGGCCCGGCATGGACGGCTGCTACCTGTGCCCGGTGCACTGCCGCAACCAGAATGACCTGACGCCCGAGGTGCAGGCCGGTTGGGGAGCCTCGGCACTCAAGGGGCTGACCGGCAACGCCAGCTACGACAAGGACCAAGCCCTGGTGGAGCACGGCAAGCAGCGCACCTACAACGGCATCCGTGGTGACGGCCAGTACGACCGCTACGACAAGGGTGACGGCCCGGAGTACGTGACGCTGGGCAAGTTCGGTCCCATGATCGGCATCAAAGAGCCCGAGCAGGTGCTGCGCCTGAACAACATCCTGAACGACCTGGGGCTGGATTCCGCCTCCACCGGCAGCGCCATTGCCTGGGCCATGGAGCTGTACCAGCGCGGCATCATTTCCAGCACCGACACCGGCGGCCTGGACCTGAGCTGGGGTAACTACCCGGTGGTGGAGCGCCTGCTCTTCATGACGGCGCTGCGTGAAGGCTTTGGCGACACCATTGCCGACTCGGCCCGCGCCGTGGAACGTGGCAAGTACCCGGCCGCCGCGCTGGACTACCGCATGACCGTCAAGGGCTTGTTCCAGTCCGACCCGCACGATGCCCGCATCCTCAAGGCCTTTGCGCTGGGGCTGTCGGTGGCCACGCGCGGCATGGACCACCTGCGCAACCGCGTCACGCTGGAGATCAACGCCCGCATCAATGACGATCCGGCCTTCAAGACCGCGTTGTACGACGGTACCGTATCGGCCGCCCCCAACAGCTACGAGGGCAAGGAATACGCGGTACGCAAATGCGAAAACAACTATGCCGTGGGCGACTCGGTAGGCATGTGCCGCTTCAACACCAAGCTGTTCAACTCCCCCACCTTGCCCGATCTGGGTGACTTTGCCGTGCAACTGGGCTCACTCACCGGACAGATGTTCACGCCAGAAGAACTCAACGAAGTCGGGCGCAACGTGACGGGCATTGAGCGCATGCTCAATTTCCGCTTTGGCTTGCGCGCCACGGACGACACCCTGCCCAAGCGCTGGTTTGAGGAAGCCCTGACCGATGGCCCGTTTGCCGGGGAAAAGATTGACCGCCGGGAGTTCGAGTCCATGAAGCAGCGCTTTTATGGACTGACCGGCCTGAACGCCGAGGGCGTGCCCGCCGCCGACTGGCACGAAACGCTGTCGCGCTGGACCACCGGCTTTGCGGTGCGGGTGGAGTTGCCGCAGGCGCTGCCCGGTGCACCGGACAAACTGGTGGTGATTGACGAACCCGTGGGCGACCTGAAAGACCTGCGCGCCGCGTTGGCACGCAAGCTGCCGCAAGCCGCCGGTGCCCTGGACGACACTTCCTGGAACATGGCCGTCAACGGGTCCATGGTGCTCAGTGGCGAGTCGGCCACCCGGTTGGTCGATGGCGACCGCGTGGCCCTGGTGCCCACAATCGCCGGCGGCTGACGCACACACCGGCCGGGTGGGAAGCCCATTTGCCGGTGGTGTTCAAAATGCTATCAAAATAGTAGCTGCATATTCAATGAATACGCGGGCTACATGGCACTTTCTTTCATAAAGAGGGACGACAATGGCGTACTTTGACCGCGACACGGAAGTTCTTCCACGTGCCAAGCTGGAGGCCTTGCAGCTGCACAAGCTGCAGGCCATGCTGGCCCATCTGTGGGGCAGAAACCGGTTTTATACCGACAAGTGGCAACAGGCCGGCATCGAGCCGGCGAGCGTAACGTCGTTGGCCGACCTGGCGCGCCTGCCGCTGACACGCAAGACCGAATTGCTGGCTGACCAGGCCAGCGTGGGTCCGTTTGGCACCAACTGCACGTACGACACGCAGTCCTATGTGCGTTTGCACCAGACGTCGGGCACCACCGGGGTGCCGCTGCGGGTGCTGGACACCGATGCATCCTGGGACTGGTGGGGGCGCTGCTGGGGCCATGTGCTCACGGGTGCGGGCGTGGGCCCGCAGGACCGCCTGTTCATGGCGTTCGGGTTCGGTCCGTTTGTGGGCTTCTGGGGAGCGGTGGAGGGCGCGCGCAAGGTCGGCGCTTTGATGATCCCCGGCGGTGGCCGCGATTCGCTGCAGCGCCTGGAGATGATGCGCGACGCCGGAGCCACCGTGCTGTGCTGCACGCCTTCCTATGCCCTGCGCCTGGCCGAAGTGGGGCGCGAAGCCGGGTTTGATCTGCGCTCCATCCCGCTGCGCGTGACCGTTCACGCCGGGGAGCCCGGTGCCAATGTGCCCGCCACCAAGCAGCGCATCGAGCAAGCGTGGGGTGCCAAGTGCTATGACCATGCAGGAGCCTCCGAGGTGGGGGCGCATTCTTTTGAGTGTGAGAAACAACCGGGGGGCACGCACCTGATCGAAAGTGAATTCATCGCCGAGGTGATTGATCCGCACAGTGGTGCCGTGCTGCCCCCGGGTGAGCGCGGTGAGTTGGTCATCACCAACCTGGGGCGCTGGGGCTTTCCGGTCATCCGCTACCGCACGGGCGACCTGGTGCAGGTGAATACCGAGCCCTGCGGCTGTGGAAGAACCAGTCTGCGCTTTGAGGGCGGTGTCCTGGGGCGCGCCGATGACATGGTGACGGTGCGGGGGGTCAACGTGTTTCCGGGTGGGGTGGAGAACATCATCCGGGGCTTTGCCGAGGTGGACGAGTACCGCATCACCGTCAACAAGGAACGCCAGATGGACGAAATGGACATCGAGGTGGAACTGGTGGGTGGTGCCGACGCCGCAGCCATGGCCCAGGCCATTGCCGGGAGGCTGGACTCCATCCTGGCGTTTCGCCCCCGCGTGCGGGTGGTGGGCCACAATGCACTGCCGCGTTTCGAGATGAAGGCCAAGCGCTTTCACGTGCAACTGCCCAGCGCGCCAGCGCCCCACATTCCGGCGTAGCCGGATTCCGTTCTCACCCCAGAATCTTGAAGCAAAATCAGCCGTTGGCCCGCGTGGAATAAGCGAATGACGCTATCAAAAAGATAGTGCATCTTCACAACGAAACAAGGGGGCAACGCCCCCTTGTTTCGTTGCGGGCCAGGGGGTGACCTAAAAGCGCAGGGCCACCAGGGCGATCGACGGCACAAACACCAGCAGCAGAATCCGCAGGCCGTCCGATACGAGGAACG
Organism: uncultured Rhodoferax sp.; assembly: GCA_964504185.1. Classification (GTDB taxonomy): domain Bacteria; phylum Pseudomonadota; class Gammaproteobacteria; order Burkholderiales; family Burkholderiaceae_C; genus Allorhodoferax. Next base: position 30,614 of record CAZDDK010000001.1, read on the forward strand.
GGCCAATGCCCTTGAAGGTTTCCTTCATGGGCACGTCCTTGGCCATGCTGCTGATGATGAATACATTCATGCCCACCGGCGGCGTGATGAGCCCGATTTCCACCACCATCAGCGCCAGGATGCCAAACCAGATCGCCTTGCCTTCGGGGTCCAGCCCCCAGTAGTCGGTGCCCATGATGATGGGGAAGAAGATGGGAATGGTCAGCAGCAGCATGGACAGGCTGTCCATGATGCAGCCCAGGAACAGGTAGATGCAGATGATGACCGCCAGAATGAGCAGCGGTGACAGGCCCAGGCCCACTACCCACCGGGCCAGTTCGCTGGGCATTTGGGTCAGGGCCAGAAACACGTTCATGACGTCGGCACCCAGCAGGATCAAAAAGATCATGGCCGTGGCCTGGGATGTCCCGTACATACAGGCCAGAAAGCTCTTGCGGTTCAGGCCTCCGCTGCGCCAGGCGACAAAGCCCGTGGCCAGGGTGCCGATGGACGCCGCCTCGGTCGGGGTGAAAAACCCCCCATAGATGCCCCCGATGACGGTCAGAAAAATCAGCAATACCGGCCAGGTGTCCACCAGGGCTGCCAGCCGTCCCGTCCAGGACACGCGTTCGCCTGCTGGAGCCGACTTGGGATCCACGCGCGCTACGATTCCAATCACCAGCATGTAGCCGATCATGGCAATGATGCCGGGAACAAAGGCCGCCACAAACAGTTTGGCAATGTTCTGTTCGGTCAGAATCGCGTAGATCACCAAGGGAACCGAGGGCGGTATCAAGATGCCCAGGGTGCCGCCGGCGGCGATGGCCGCCGTGGCCAGGCGGGGCGAATATTTGTGCTCACGCAGTTCCGGCAGGGCGACCTGGCCCATGGTGGCAGCAGTGGCCAGGGAGGAGCCACAGATGGCACCAAAACCCGCGCAGGCCCCCACAGCCGCCATGGCCATGCCTCCGCGCCAGTGCCCGATCATGGCGTTGCCCGCCTTGAACAGTGCTTTGGACAGGCCGCCGTGGGTGGCAAACTGGCCCATCAGCAAGAACAGCGGCACCACCGACAGGTCGTACACCGAGTAGCGCGCAAATGCGGCGTGCTTCAAGTGGTTGAGCAAGGGGTCCAGACCGGCCACCCACACGTAGCCGACGGAACCCGCCACCATCATGGCCATGGCAATGTGCATGCGCAGTGCCAGCAAGAGCAGCATCAAGGCTGCCATCAACAATCCTTGTTCGATGCCGCTCATGCTGTGGCCCTCCCACTGGGCAGGGGCTTCCAGTCGATCCAGGCTGCGTAGAGCCCGGTGCAACCCAGCAGAAAGAACGCCGGCACCATGGGAACATAGGCCCACCAGATCGGCAGGTTGAGCAGCATGGACGCGTCGCCGCTGGCATACAGTCCGACCATGCCCACGGCGGTGCGCCAGGCAAACAATAGACCTGCCAGCCCCAGCACCAGATTGGCCAGCCCATCCAGCCAGCGGTTCACGGGTTTGGGAAACCCGGTGGAAAAGAAGTCCACAATGATGTGGCCCCGAATCATCTGACAAAACGGCAGGGCCATGGCCACCGCGACCGCGGACATGCTTTGCACCAGTTCATAGTCGCCCAGGATGGGCTTGTCCAGAACGGT
>CAZDDK010000001.1:32336-42362 GCA_964504185.1 uncultured Rhodoferax sp.
GGCCTGGTGGAACACCGTGGTTACCGGCGTGCGCTTACTTGGTGGAGTACTTCTTCACCAGGTCGCGTGCGGCCTGCAGCAGCTTGGGGCCATCGTGACCGGCCTTGGTCATATTGGCGGCCCACTCGTCGTCCAGGCTGTCAGTGGCTTTTTTCCACTTGTCCAGCTCGGCGGCACCAATCACGTTGATGGCCACGCCGGAATCCTTGACCTTCTGGCGACCGGGCGCGTCATCCGCCTCCTGGGTGCGTCCCATGTGTGCCGAGAATTCACGCCCGGAATTGGCGTCCAGCACTTTCTTCAGGTCCGGGGGCAGCGACTCGTACTTGGCCTTGTTCATGGCCACCACAAACACGGTGGTGTAGAGCGCGTTGTACGACGGGTCGGTTTCTGCGGCGTATTTCACCAACTCGTTGACCTTGATGCTGGGCACCACTTGGTAAGGCACCACGGCACCGTCGATCACCCCCTTGGAAAGCGCCTCTGGCACGGCAGGCACCGGCATACCCACTGGGGTGGCACCCAGCATGCCGAGCATCTTGTTGGTCAGGCGGGTGGGGGCCCGAAACTTCATGCCCTTGAAATCGGCAGCCGTGTTCATCTGCTTCTTGGTGGTGAACAGGTAGCCAGGGCCGTGGACGTGGACGGCCAGAATGTGGGTGTCCTTGAATTCGTGGGCCGAGTGGGTCTGCACGAAATCCCAGGCCGCGCGGCTGGTGGCGTCGGCGTTGGACATCATGAAGGGCAATTCAAACACCTCGGACATCGGGAACCGGTTGGCGGAGTAGCCCGCCACGGTCCAGACAATGTCGGCCACGCCATCCTTGGCCTGGTCATACAGCTGTGGCGGGGTACCGCCGAGCTGCATGGCCGGATAGATCTGACACTTCAGTTTGTTGGCGGACTCCTTGGCCAGCTTTTCACACCATGGTTGGAAAACACCCACCTGAATGAACGTGGATGGAGCCAGGAAGTGGTGCACCTTGAGGGTGACTTCCTGGGCGTGGCCCATAAGACCGCTGGCAATCATTGCGGCGGCGATCAGGGACTTGGCAAACAGCTTCTTCATGCGATTCTCCTCAGTAATTCTTATGACAATTGACTTTTTCGCGAGCCTGGCATCAAGCCAGAAAGATGTTCAGTGGCGCTGTGGGAAAGGGGTGCAGTGGCTTGCTGGGTCTGTGGTGTCTCCTCAGGTTGAGTGGGGCAAACTAGATTGCGGCGGTGGCTGCGGACAGTTTCTCCGCAATCACCACCAGGTGGTTATCAAATACTTTGCGTGCATACAGCAGGTTTTGCAACAACACCGCCTGCGCCATGAAGAGTGCCGCAGCTCCGGGAATCCAGAACCACTGGGGCCAGACGCAGGTTGCCAACAGCAGCACACACGACAGGGTGTGCAGGTGAAACTGGCGATCCATGCGTGCCTGGGGGATGACCTTCTTCATGTTGGGAGCCAAGACCTGACCCCGACCGAGGTTCTGCAGATGTTGCCAAACCAGGAAGGGAACGATTTTGTAGAGCATGCCCATCATGACGGAGCCGCATCCGCCCATCAACACCAGTGTGGCCAGCAAAAACGGAGTGCCGTGCCATTGGGCAACGGTGGGGCTGAGCACCTGTACCATCCAAAGCGCGCTGGCCACCACAGTGGATACGAGGGAAAGCTGCCAGAAGCGGTGCAGTGTCTCGCGCTTGCCGCGTTTGCTTCGGCTCAGGAGCCGCAGTGTCAGTCCGCAAAAGGCCACGAGGGCCATGACGGTCGCTGTGCCGGGGATGGCATCGGCCAGTTCCCATTGGGCCAGAACACCCGCGCTCCAGGCGACGGTTCCCGCCAGGACGCCCATGGCAAAGTAACGGGCAAACGGGCGCGGGAACTCGGGAGTCACCAGGAACATGGGCACCACAATCAGTGCCACGGTGCCCAGCAGCACACCACACCAGACGAGGAACCCCCAGCTCACGTGCAATTGCGTGAGCAGCAGCAGGGGAAGGGTGGGGGCACCCGACGCAAGGCTGCCCGCCAGCGCCAGGCCCAGGCCTACGGTGACCGCCAACCCCGCCAACGCGACCCAGAAGCCACGCGCCGTGGGGCTGGTGCGCCAGTCCACCCCGCATAGCGCTTGCACCGCCCCACCGAGAAAGCGAGCGACCCCCAACCCCAGCAGCAATGCAGCACCGTCAAACAGCCATGACAACTGCGTCAGAAACGCGCCGACCAGGCACGCGGCACCCAGGGTGATGCCGGCGTGTACCCAACGGGCCGTGCGCTCGGGTTGGCGGAAGTTGGCACCGAGCGCTACGGGAAACAGCTGTTGCAGGGCTCCCAGCATGACTTGCAGCATGAAGCCGGCTGTCAGCAAATGCGTAAAGGCCAGGGCGGTCGGAGTCCAGCGCGAAAGCAGCATGGGGGGACCACTGGCCAGCAGCAAAACAGCCGCTGCCATGCCAAAGAACGGCGCTGTCAAAAAGAACCGCATGGGGACACCCAAGGGGGGGGCCTGATCAAATGACAACAAGCCTTGCATCTAGCTGCCTTTCCATCGAGGCGAAAGCACTTTGGGGGCTCGTCTTCCCAAGGCTTGGCGGAAAAGGGGGCATGCCAACATCGTGTCGTGCTCAGTAAATGGTCATGCCACCATCGGCAGCGACCACCTGCCCGGTGACGTAGGACGACGCGTCCGATGCAAAGAACACAAAGACCGGTGCCACCTCTTCGGGTTGGGCCCAACGGCCCAAGGGGATGCGGTCCAGGTACTTTTCTTTGAATCGCTCATCGGTGCGGATGGTTTCGGTCATAGGTGTAGCAGCGCCCGGCGCAATCGCATTGGAGGTGATGTTGTACCGCGCCAGTTCCTTTGCCGCACTCTTGGCCATACCCAATATGCCGGCCTTGGCCGCGCTGTAGTTGATCTGGCCGATCGTACCCAGCACACCCGCGGCCGATGTGACGAAGATCAAACGTCCGTACTGGCGTTCCATCATGCCGCCCACCACCGCTTGCAGGCAGTTGAAGCCGCCGGTGAGGTGCACGGCCAGAACCTCTTGCCATTGCTGCTGCGTCATCTTGTGCAGCATGGCGGTGCGGGTAATGCCGGCGTTGTTGACCAGAATGTCCACCTTGCCCCAGGCGCGGTGCACGGTCTCGACCATGGTCTGCACTTGCTGGGCGTCGGCCACGTTGCAGGCCAGCCCCAGGGCCTGGGCTCCCTGCGCCTGCAGCTCCCGGGCGACTTGCTCGGCAGCGTGTTGCTGCACATCGACCACGGCGACCAAGGCCCCTTCTTGGGCATAGGCGCGGGCAATGGCCGCGCCCAGCCCTTGTCCGGCACCGGTCACGATGGCTACTTTGCCATCAAGCTGCTTACTGGGGCTCATGCCTTGGGCTTGGCCAGAACCTGCTGGGCAAAGGCGTCGTCAAACACGGCACCTTGTGCCACCAGCTGGCGGTACTTGACGAAGTCGATCACGTCCTTGCCGGTGGCCTTCTTGGCATCGAAGGCGTTAAAGCCCAGGTAGGCCTCGTGGTTCATGTTGGCTGCCAGCCAATGGCGGTTGGCCAGCTTGAACTGGTCCCAGAAGAATTTTTTCTTGCCGCGGATGCCATCGATGGACTTCATCAGGCAATGGGGGAACAGGTTGGTGAACTTCCACACCAACTCGTTGACGGCTTCGTCGAGTTTGCTGAAGTTGGTGGTGCACTGCGCCATGAGTTCGCGTGCGGCCTTCACCTGGTCGGCGGCCACGGATTCGCCATACACCAGCTCACCGTCATCGACATAGGCGTCGGTGCGCACCAGCGGGTTGCGCACCCAGGCTCCGTCTTTTTGCAGCACCGGCACAACCTTGGTGACCAGGTTCTTGGCGCGCATCTTGTAGGCACTCCAGGTCTCGCAGGAGATGCAGTTGTACATGGCGTCTTCCCCGTTGAGCATCCAGGGCAGGAAGTCGGTGGAGCCACCGTCGGGCGCGCTGCCGTGTTTGGGGCCAGCCTGGCCAAAGACGGCCAGGTCGGAGGTGACGGTGATGTCGGTGGCCATGCCGATCTCCTGACCGCCAGCCACGCGCATGCCATTGACGCGGCAGATCACGGGCTTCTTGCAGTTGAGGATGCCGTCCACCATGGCGTTGAACAGGTCCATGTACTCGCCGTACTCATTGGGGCGCTTGGAGTAGTAGGCGGCGTACTCGGCGGTGTTGCCGCCGGTGCAGAACGCCTTGTCGCCCACTGCGGTGAATACCACGGCCACGATTTCGCGGTCGCTGGAGGCGCGCTGGAAACCCGCAATCACGGCCTTCACCATTTCGGTGGTGTAGGAGTTGTATTGCGACGGGTTGTTCAGAATGATCCAGGCGGAATAGAGGCCGCCCACTGCGGTGCCTTGCGGGTCGAGCACGGGGCGGCGTTCATACATCACCGAAGGGGCTTCGGTGCCGAAATGCTCCATGCCCAGCAGGGCGTGGTCTTTGAGGTTGTTGTCGCGGCGCAGCCATTCGAGGGTCATGATCAGTCTCCTTTTAGTTGAAATCGGGGGTCAAAATGACACGGCGCTGCAATTGGCCGTGGTGGGCTTGCTCAAATACCTGTTGAATCTGGCTCATGGGACGGGTTTCGACAAAGGGTCCGAGCTGGATGCGGCCATCCAGACACATTTCCAGCACGGCCGGATATTTGTCGGGCGTGCAACCCCAGGTGCCGATGATCTCGGCGTCGAACGCCATCAGTTTGGACAGCATGTAGCTGGTCTCGTCGGTGCCGTAGCCCACCACCACCAGCGTGCCCACGAACGACAGCAGCGACAGCGCCGTTTCCTGACCGGGCTTGGTGCCGGTGCATTCAAAGATCTTCCAACCGGTATTGGCCGAGACGCCGGCCTCCTTGGCGATGGCCTTGAAGCGTTCCTTGAGTTCTTTGCCCGGATATTCGCGGGGGTTGATGGTGGCGTCGGCTCCAAAGTCACGCATGCGTGCCAGTTTTTCGGCGTTGACGTCGATGCCCACCACCACCTTGGCACCCATGCCCTTGGCCACCTGCACCATGAAGCTGCCCACCCCCCCGGCGGCACCCACCACCACCACCAGGTCGTTGGCGCTCAGGCGCGCACGCACGGCGGCTTGGTAGGGCGTGGTGACCGCGTCGGCAATCACGGCCAGGTGTTCCAGCGGCACGCCCTTGCGGTCGTCCACCGGGCACAGGAAGCGCGCAGGCACTACGATATGGCTGGAAAAGCCGCCGTAGATACCCATGGAATTGCCCGGCATCTTTTGCGACAGGCAACGGTTGCCGCGGCCATCCTTGCACAGCGCGCATTCGCCACACGGAATGACCGCTGGCACCACAACCTCGCGGCCCACCCAATCGGCGGCCCCACCGATCACGACGCCACTGATTTCGTGGCCCAGCGACAACGGGGGCTTCTGTACGGTGGGCACGCCCATGTAGAAGTACGACAGGTCCGTGTGGCACACGCCGCAGCCTTTGATGGCGACGACCACATCGCCCTCGCCCAGTGCGGGCATGGGGACGCGGGTGCGCACCAGCGTGCCAGGTTCGGGCATTTGCCAGGTGTCGATGGATTCAGGAATCATGAGTGGGTTTCCTTGTGGTCTAAGGCAATGGGGAGAAAGGGGAGCGGTTCAGGCGTGGGTCCAGACGGGCTTGCGCTTTTCCAGGAAGGCGTTCAGGCCCTCCTTGGCGTCGGCTGTGTTCATCAGTTCGTGCAGGTAGATCTTCTCGGCGGCCTGCAGGGCACCTTCAAAGGGCTGATCCGCAGCGGCCCGCATGGCCTTGCGCGCACTGCGCAGCGCGGCTGTGGAAAGCTGCAGATAGGGCTGCACAAAGGCCTGGGCGTCGCCAACAAAGCTTTCGCGCGGGAACACGCGGTTTACCAAGCCCATCGAAAGGGCTTCTTCGGCGGTGAAGTTCTCGCCACCTAGCAAAATCTCCATGGCACGCGCCGGCGGGACGAGGCGCGGCAGCAACACTGCAGCAATCGGTGGGAACACCGCAAGCTTGATTTCGGGCTGTCCAAACTTGGCACCGGCTGCCGCGACGATCATGTCGCACCCAATCGCCAGTTCCATGCCCCCACCCAGCGCGGCGCCATTGACCAGGGCGATGGTGGGTACCGGCAGGCGCTGCAAGCGCCGGAAGATGCCGTGGAAGACCTCGATCATGCGGTCCACCTTGTCGGGCGTGTGGTCGGCCACTTCCACCCCGGCGGAAAATGCTTTTTCGCCCGCGCCGGTGATGGTCAGCAGCTTGACCTGGGCGTTGGCGGCACAGGCATCAAGCGCCACGTTGATTTCTTCCATGGTGGGAATGTCCAGCACATTGAAGGGCGCGCGCTGGATGACGATGCGGGCCAGTCCGTCGTCTTGTACGTGGTACTGGATGTGAACGAAATTGGTGCTGGTGCTCATGGTTGGGTGAAGGTGTCAAGGGTGTTGGGACGCTCGAACTGGGATTGGACGCGCCAGGGGTGGACCTGCTCACAGTCGGCGCAACGGACCGTGCCATCGAGCATGAGGGTCCAGAGGTCGGCACCACAGCGCTCACAGCTGCGTTTGGGCGCGGAAGGCTCTGCGCTAGGCGTGGTTCGGAAATAGTGGATCTGTGCCATGGTGGGGGTCCTAGAACAGATCGTCGAGTTCGTCGCTGCCGCCGCCCGGCATCTGGCCGTGCTCTTGCAGGTAGGCCTGAATCATTTGCGATTCGCGCGAGGTGAACATGGCCGCCTCTTCCCACACAAAGGCCACCGCGGCCTCGTTGCGACCCAGTTGTTCGCTCAGACCCTGGCGCAGGTTTTCCACGCCCTTGATCATCAGCACCTTCTTGTCGGCGTCCAGCAGTTGGAAGACACCCGCTTCGGTGCTGACGGTGGCTACCACCTCGCTCTTGAATTCCAGCCACGATTCGGGGGGCAGCACGGCGTCGGTGATGCGCGGTGCCAGGTTGCACTTGAAGCAGCGGGCGGCTTCGGCGCGTGCCGCTTCGTCGGTGAAGCCCAGCTCGACCTCGTCCCATCCTTTGCGCTCGGCGGGGGCAACCATGATGGGGTGGAATTTGCGGGTGCGGTTAAAGGCACTGTCGGTTCCCAAGTAGGGCGAGGTGTCCCAACCGTCACGCAACAGGGTTTCTTCAATATTGCCGTCGCCGCCCAATTGGGCGTCCATGGCGGCCGCGGCCACCCGGCCCTGGGCAATTGACTCGATCAGGGTCGAGGGGCCCAGCACACAATCGCCACCGGCGTAGACCTTGGGGCGGCTGGTCAGCATGGAGTCGGCGCGCACGGTGATGCGGCCTTTCTTGTCGGTGACCACGCCAAACCCGGCAAAGCTGCGCGGGTGTTGGCCCACGGCGGCAATCACCAGGTCGGCGCCTTCGTGCACTTCCTCACCGGTATCGACCGGCTTGCGTCGCTTGGAGGCATCCGGCTCACCCAGGGCCATGCGGGCAAAGGTGATGTCCAGCTTGTGGCCGTTGGTTCCGGGGGCTATGCGCTTGGGCGCCAGCAGGTAGCGGATGTTCACGCCTTCGTCCACGCAGCCTTCAAACTCTTCCAGGCGCGCGGGCATTTCCTCGCGGGTGCGGCGGTACACCATGTCCACGTCGGCACCATAGCGGCGCGAAGTGCGTGCGTTGTCAGTGGCCACATTGCCGCCGCCCACAACCACAACCTTGGAACCCACCGACATGCCGCCTTGGGTGTTGACCAGGCCCATGGTGGCGGCTTTCAGGAAGGTCGGGCTGTCTACTACCCCGGGCAGGCTGTCGCCTTCGATACCCAGCTTGTCACCGCCCTGGCAGCCAATGCCGATGAATACCGTCTCAAAGCCCTGGGCAAAGAGGTCATCCACCTGCTCTACGGGGGTGTTGAAAGCGAACTGCACGCCGAGTTTCTCGACCTCGGCGACTTCCTGCTCAATGATGGAAACCGGCACCCGGTACGAGGGAATGCCATAGCGCGCCATGCCCCCAGCGGCGGGCTGCGCGTCGAACACGGTAACGGCGTGTCCCTTCTTGGCCAGGTAGTAGGCCACGGTTAAGCCCGCTGGCCCGGCACCGATTACGGCGGCCTTGTGCCCGCTGGGTGGGAGTTGTACCGAATGCTCGCGCCACAGGCCGGTGTCGTTGTCGGCGGCAATGCGCTTGAGTGAACGGATGGACAGGGGGTCGTCAAGCTGACCGCGCCGACAGGCTGATTCACACATGGCGAAGCAGGCACGCCCGACGATGCCCGGGAAGGGCAGCTTCTCGCGCACCACGGCGGTGGCCTCGCTGTACTTGCCTTCTGCTGCCAACTGCACGTAGCGCGGCACATCGATGCCGGCAGGGCAGGCGGCTTTGCAGGGGACCATGGTCTCTTCTCGGCGTGCGGGGTCGAGCGTGCGGTCCATCAGGGCACCGGTGGGGCAGACGGTGACGCAGGCTTGGCAGAACTTGCAGCCGGAGTCGATCAGCGTCTCGGCAATGGTGCCCACGTAACGGCGTACGCCTTGAGGGGTCTGCACTTCCTTGACTTCCAGGCATCCCACGCCGCGGATGTCATTACAGGCCACCAGGCAACGACGGCAGTCGATGCACAGGTTGTAGTCGCGGTCAAAGAACGGCTCGCCCTTGTAAACCGGCAGCTGCACCGGTTTGTACGGTGGCGTGGTGTTGGGAATACCGATGTAGTCCGACACTTTGCGCAGCTCGCAGCTGGAAAAGATGGAGCAGCAGCGGGTTTCGGGCGGATTGCCGTACGAGCATTGGGTGCGCGAGCAACCTTCCCGCTGCGGACACACCAGGCAGACATGGGGGTGGGGGCCGAGCACCTTGGCCAAATGGGTCTGGCGCGCCAGCTTCAACGCCGGTGTGTTGGTGCGGATGACCATGCCGGACTGCACGGGAATGGAGCAGGCTTTGCGGGGTTCGGCGCTGCCGTCCACCTCAATGAGACATAGGTTGCAGCCACCGTCGCCCTTGCCGTCACAGCCGCGCTGCTCGGCCGGTGGCAGATCGGGGTGCGCACACAGCGCCGGGATGTACATCCCCGCTACCGTGGCCGCATTCAACACCGAAGCACCCGCAGGAGCCGATACCTCGCGCCCGTCGATCTGCAATTGCACCGGTGGCCCCAAGGATTCGCTAGCTTGCGAGCGGCCGGGCTTCCACCATTGAATGACGGCTGTTTGAGTGGTTTGCATGGTTGTCGTCTCCTGCGCCTGCAATCGAACCGGTTGCCCGCTAGGCGTCGGCACAGCCGAAGGCTGCGGCCTGACGGTCTAGCGCGCGCGATTGGGAATAGCCAGGAAAGTAGGCACCTTGGCAGGCACCGGCGCGTACGGCAGCGATGAAGTCGGTCATATTTCGCACGGGTTGGGTGAACTGGGTGGCGCAGCGCCCGACCGCCTGGGTCTTGTGGCAGTCGCTGCCACCCAGGGTGGGAAGGGTTCGACGCTGTGCGGCTTGCAACGCCAGCTGGTTGTCGGTGTCGTTGTTGTTGCCGTTGTGGGTTTCGACCGCGGCAATGCCTTGCAGCGTGTTGATGCCATGCAGCAGGCTGGCGAGTCCGACTTCCCGGAATGGGTGTGCCGGGACGCAGATGCCGCCGATCAGGTTGATGCGCTCTATCACATCCTCCAGCGGCAGGTAGTTGTCGCGCCCCCAGATGTTCCAGCCGTCGTCTTCCACTCCGTAGGCCAACAGGTGCCCGCGATCGGTGGCGATTTCCACACCCCGCAGGATCAGCAGGCCTTCGTCGCGGCCAACCTGCTCCACCGGCTCCGAGGCCTCGTAGGAGTAGTGTTCGGTGACACAGATGGCATCAATGCCGAGAGTCTTTGCACGGCGCACCAGATGGATCGGTTCCAGCCAGTTGTCGTACGAGTACTTCGTATGGCAATGGGTATCGATCCACATGATGGCCTCGGGCAAAGATGGGGAATGTGCTTAGGGCAGCACGAATTCCAGATTGACCCGCTTGGATGGAACAAACTTCTGGCGCGTAAAGAATTTCTCCAGCGCAAAGTCGTCCCAGT
>CAZDDK010000001.1:42372-63767 GCA_964504185.1 uncultured Rhodoferax sp.
ATTTTCTTGACCCCTGCTGCCTTCATGTTCATGACGAACTGGTCCAACATTTCACTGGCTACACCGAATTTGCGGAATTCGGGCAAAACGCCGATTCCATCAATGGTGGCGGTACCGTCCGAAATGCCGAACTCGCCGAAGAATACATAGCCCATCATGAATCCGACAACTTGGCCATTGACTTCGCACACGATGGAGCAGTTGATGTCGGCCTTCTTGTTCAGAATGCTGGCGACTTTGCGCTCGTAGTACTCGCGCCGTGGCTGTTTGCTGGCAGCCTCGTCAATGCGCACAATGGCATCCAGGTCTTCTTGGCGCAGTACGCGCAGGATGCGTTCTTTCTTTGGCATGTTCACACTCCAGGTTATTGGTGTTCCGGTTGAAAGGTGACAGGGCTAATACAGATCGTCATTGAGCTTTTTGGGCGGTCCAGGGCGCACATAAACGGATCCCCATACTTGACTGCTGCCCGACGCATCGGCGTCGAAGCAGGTTGTGCAGGTTCCATCGTCCGTGGCCTTCTTGGTGGCGACTGGGGCGGGTGCCAGAAGCTCAATGTGCACCTCATACCCCATGGCCCGATAGTTCTCGGCAACCTCCGACAATCTCGGTTCGCCGATGGTGGTGCGCAACACCCATCCGTCCTGGGCCAGTTTGAAGGCGGGGTCGTTTGCGTCTCCGGCCTCACTACCGGCAGAGCAGGAACTGCCGGACGAACAGGTGGCCGCCGCCGAGCAAGAACCCGCAACAATCGTGACCTCTCCCGTAGCGCAGGCGGTGGCGGCGTGTGCCGAGGCAATTGGAATAATGGGATGCACCATGTTCATGCCGGCCTCCTTACCACGAATGACGAATAGCCCCTGGCGTGCAGGCGCTGGTGCAAGGAAGCGTGGTGTAGCCCGCAGCGGGCTTGCAGTCCGCGCAGTCATACGCCAGGGTGCGGCAGTTGGCGCGCTTGACCCAGGTCACCTCGTCGTCGTAGTCGTCGGTGATGGCTTCAAACATTTCCTTGGGGCAAGCCTGTAAGCATGCGCGCTGGGCTTCGCAGTTGATACACAGGTCGGTGTTGATACTGATGTAGTACTCGCCCGAACCATCTTTGTAGCCGTAGTTGGCAATCATGGCTTGCTCCTTTGGAAGTGGTGCATGCAACCGTCAGGCAGCCTTGCTGGCACCTTGTTTTTGCATCAGGGTGTAGCCGAAAAGTGCAGCGCCCAAGGCACCGGCGATCTGGCTGTCGAGCTTGGTGTCCAGCGCTTTGATACCCAGCAACTTCTCGATGCGCTTGACCACGCCGGGGTTCTTGGCAATGCCGCCGGTAATGAAGAAGCCTTCCTCCACACCGATGCGCTCCAAGAGGGACACCACGCGTTCGGCCATCGCCTGGCAATAGGCCGCGATCACTTTGTTCTTGGTGTAACCGGCCTTGAGCAAACCCAGGGCCTCGGACTTGGCAAACACCACGCAGACCGAGGAAACGGCCTCGGGCTCCACATCCACGTCGAAAGAACGAGGACCGAGTTCCGCAATGGGAATCTGCATCAGGTCGGAAATCACTTCCATGCCGCGACCAGTACCCGCCGCACACTTGTCATTCATCAGGAAGTTGGTGACCTTGCCTTTTTCGTCGCAGTGAATCGCTTTGCAGTCCTGGCCACCCATGTCCAGAATGGTGCGAACGCCGTTGCCACCCATGTAATTGGCACCACGTGCATGGCAGGCGATCTCCGTAATAGCCTTGTGGGCAAACGGCACGTTCACACGGCCATAGCCGGTGCCTACCACGTAGTGGATGTCTTCGAGCTTCATGCCGCACTGTTCCATCACGCCCTGCAAGGCGTTCTTGGCAGAGTCGGGCGAGTTGTTGCCGGTGCGCATGCTGTTGTAGCCCAATAGCTCGCCGTCAGCAACCAACACCGCTTGCGATGAGACCGAGCCTACGTCGATACCGCAGGTCAGGATCTTGGCCGAGCGCCAATCCTTGCTGGGATCCACCCAGACGTTTTCCTGCCAACGCCAGTATTCCTTCTTGGCCGGGACGGTGTCCGCTGCTTGTGTGTTCAGTTCACTCATGGGGTTCTCCTGTTTCAAGCTGTTTTAGTGCTGACGTTCGGCAGCGGTAAGGGCACATCCCAGCGCGCTGATGTATTCGGGCATCTCGGGCAACGAAACGCTGTCTACACCCATGGCCGTCTTGAGGGACTGGACAAAGCCCGCGTTGTGCACCATGCCACCAATGAGTACCACTTCGCCTTCAATTCCCACCCTTCGCACCATGGCGCACACGCGGCTGGCCACGGCATCGAGCACGGCCTTGGCGATATCGTTCTTGGGTGTTGCTGAGTGAATCAGCGACACGACTTCGGACTCGGCAAACACCGTGCACTGTGCGTTCATGGGAATGGATTTGTCCGACAAGAGGCTGGAGTCGCCAAATTCCTTGAGGGTCATCTGCAAGGCGCGCGACATGGCTTCAGCGAACGAGCCGGCACCGGCAGCGCATTTCTCGTTGCCAGCGAAATCAATGGCACGACCGTCTGCGTCGGTTTTCATGCCACGTCCTTCCTCTGCACCCACATCCACAACTGTGCGTGCCAAGGGGAACATGTAGTGCGCACCCTTGGCACCTGCAGTCATTTCGGTAATGCCTTCGGTGGCAAAGGCGACTTGCTTGCGGCCCGCGCCTGTTGCAAACACGGCAGCGACTTGGTCGCGACCGATGCCTGCCGCCGCCAGTATTTCGTCGTAGGCCTTTTCCGCTGCCTGGTCGGCGTCCAGATCGCCGGGCATCATGATGTGGGTCTTGCGTACCGTTTGTTTGAGTTGGGGTGCGCCCTCGACTGCGGCGTCCTCGATCAGCACCACCTTGATGGTGCGCGAGCCCATGTCAATACCAGCTGTAATCATGTTCAGTCTCCTTGCGGTTCTAGGGGTCAGGCGGCCTGGCGGCGCAAGCCCAGTTGTTCCATGAAAGCGTCTACGCGTGCCTGGGTGCGCACTTCGTCAAATTCGCGCTCGTCACCCATATTGCCTTCGTACGTCATGATCGGGACACCGGCTTGCGCGATGCCCATGCGGTTTTCCATGATGCCCAGCGACAAGCCCTCGCAGCCCCGGTTCAAGTGCAGCATCACGCCGTCGACCTGCCATTCCTTGACGATGCGCAGCATCATTTCAGTCTTCAGGCGCGGGTCGTAGAAGTGTTGCCACTGCGGCTTGGACAGGTTCCAGTCGGCATACAGACGCAAGGCGGTCTGGCGGTCCTTGATTTCAATGCCTTTGTTCCAGGGCAGGGTGCGTCCGCCCCAGGTGCCGTCTTCCTTGACTTCCCAAATGCCTTCCAGGGCAAAGGTGTACAGAGAGCCAATGGAGACCGCGCCGTAGGTTTCCAAGTAGCGGAAGATCTTCAGGAACGACCACGGCGGCTGGGTGTCAGACATCATGCGCACGGTTTCACCCGGCACGGCGGCGATGCCGCGTGCCACGCGGTCTTTCACCTCGTCATACAACTCGTCATAGAAGTCCGCGCACCACTGCGAGGATTTAGCCAGCGTGGCCAACACGTACAGCGAGTACATGGTCTTCTCGTCCAGCGGTGCCGGGCGTGCTTTGTTGAGCGCGCAAATATCGGCCCAACGGGACGTGGAACGCATTTCGTTCTTCACCGCGCGAATGAACAGCTCGTCGTCAAACTTGCGCCCCGTGCTCTTCTCCAGGAATTCGATGCCTTCGTTCAGCTGGGCCACCACGTAGTCCAGCCGGGAGTCATTCATGTCCTTGTAGGGGCCGACACCCACATCGACGTAGAACTGGGGAACCTGTTCAGTGATGGCGACGTGCTGGTACCACTTGGAGTGCGAGCAGCAGATCTGGGTCTGGAACACGAAGTCGGGCTTGGGGAACTTGCCGCCAAACAGGTACTTGTCGAGGTGCATGCCACCCCAGTAGATGCGCATGTACGAGCACAGATCACGGGCAAAGCCGTAGGCTTCTGCCGCGTCCATGCATTCCTTGGCAAACTTGCGGTCATGCGACACGGCTGCGGCGTACGGTTCACCGGTCAAGGAATACACATCCTCGCCGAGTCCGGCGGGCAGAGCGTCCAGTGCCCATGCGGAACCGGACCAGCGCAGGCCACCGTTTTCCTTGGCCTTTGCATAGTTCATGTAGTACTGCTCACGCAGTTCCTTGGCCTTTTTCCACAGTTTCAGTGGTTCGGTCGGATAGTTGGGGTGCATGGTTAGGTCTCCCGTATGGTCAGAAAAGGTCTTCTTCGCTCATGGTTTCGAGGAACGCCTCGATCCGGATGCGGAAGGGACCAATGGGGTTGGTGATGTCGAACTCCAGGAACAGCGTGGGAATGCCATTGGCTTCCAGGTGCCGCTTCAGGTCGGGGTAGTCGCCTTCATGGGGATCGCAGAACTTTTGCTGCAGGAAGATGGCCGCGCGTGCATTGAACTCCTTGGCCAGACCAAGCACGTGGTCAAAGCGGGTGTGCGCCGGGTAGTCCTTGGTCGGACAGGCCGGGCGATCGCAGTAGCGTTCCGCAATGGCCTTGATCACGTCGTCCTCAGGTTTGGAAGCATTCCAGAAGTAGCGCGTGCCGGAACACTGGTCATCGATCACGATCGTAGAGCCCACGGACTCCACCATGGCCATGAACGCGATGTCGTCGTTTTCGGAGCCGATGGTCATGAAGCGCACGCCTTCCTTGCGCTGCAGGTTGCGCTTGGGCAGTGCGGCCAGTACCTTCTTCAGCTCTGCGTTGTGCTCGCGCTTGTCCACGAACTGCGCGGTCAACGAGGCATACAGCGCTTCTACGCCCGTCACTTGCGGGTCGGTGGCCTTGCGGTATTCGAACAACTCGCGCAGCAGGCGTCGGTTTTCGTCCACGATGGCCAGCGACTCGCGCAGCATGGCGTCCGTCAGTTCCTTGCCGGTAAGGGCTTGCAGAAAGACGCGGAAGGATTGCAGCTCGGCGTGGTGGGCCTTGCGTGCATGGGCAGACTGCACCTCATTGGGCATGGGAACGTAGTAATCCCATTGCACCGTGGGTACATTGCTGCGCCAGGAGCTGAAGGTTTGGCGATACTGAATACAGGACTGCGTCAAGGTGACGCCGTCGCAATAGTCAAATCGACCGAGCAGCCCCTGCGCCAGCGAATCGCGGCAAAACGGACAGAACATGCCAAAAATGTGGGGCTCCGTCACGTTTTGTGGTTCATGTGCGCCCAGCACGCGAACCGGCAGCATATTTGCCGCAATGAGCAATTCCTCTGCCGTATAGGTGCACATGGTTGCCACGACTTGACCGCCGGTGCGCTGTTTCCAGCTCCGTGCGTAGTCGTGGCGCTTTTCGTACCAGTCCTTGAACTGGTTAAACAATCCGTCGCTCATGTAAAAGGTCTCCTTAGACACAGGGTGAATGCATTTGTGGGAGAGGTCCCTGTTGAGATGCACTATATCGCATGTCATGAAGTATGGAGCCACTTTTGCGGGCGACAATTGCCTTTGATGCGTAGGGGAATTGATTTTGTTTGATATAAATCAGAAAATCGACCGTATTTCACAGGGTCCTATCACCAATTCGGCCGATTTCTGGTTGCTTGCACCGCTCATTTGGATAAAAGGGTGGCGAAAAAATGCATGTTTATGGAGAGACGGTGTGTGGCACTGCTGTGCAAGCAGTGGCCAACCAAACTGCAACATAATGCCTAATGGCCCCACAATTGAAAAACCATGGATGCAACGATCAAGCCAGTAACCCCCGCTGTTGAGAGTCGGCTAGAGGCGCAAGACAGCGAATACCTGCACGCGCTGGGGGAGCATATTCGCGACCTGCGTGTGCGTCGCGGTATGACGCGTGCCATCCTGGCGCGCGATTCCGGCGTATCGGTACGGTATCTCGCCCAGCTGGAAAGCGGGGATGGCAATATTTCCATATTGCGTTTGCGCCAGGTGGCCCAGGCCATGGCCATCCCGTTGGAGGAAATCACCCGCGTCGGCCCGGAACAACCGCCGGAGCTGACCTTGCTGGCGCAATTCATGGCACGTCTGTCACCCAGTCAGTTGACGGAAGCGGGCAGCCTGTTGCGGGGGGCCTTCGAGAACCGCACTCGGCGCCAGCGTATCGCCTTGGTGGGGCTGAGGGGTGCGGGAAAGAGTACCCTGGGTCGCCGACTGGCGGCCCAGCTTGGCGCGCCCTTCATCGAGTTGGCGGAAGTCATTGAACAGACGGCCGGGATGTCGTTGTCGGAGGTGTTTTCGTTGTACGGACAGGCCGCCTATCGGCGCTATGAACGACGTTCGTTGGAAGCACTGGTTGAAAAACATGACCGGTTTGTCCTGTCCACGGGGGGCAGCATTGCAACCGAGCCGGCCACCTTTGACCAGTTGCTCAGCTCGTGCTTTACGGTTTGGCTAAAAGCCTCGCCTGCGGATCACATGGCGCGCGTCGTTGCACAGGGTGATCGGCGTCCCATGGGCGATAACCGCGAGGCCATGCAAGACCTCGAGCGCATCTTGGTGGGACGCGAACCGATGTACCGCAAGTCTGATGCCATCGTCAACACGACTGGTCTGGATATCGATCAGGCGCTGACCGAGTTGCAGCGGTGCGTAACGGCCTGATCTCCGTTGGTTCGGTTGTGCAGAATCCGGCGATTGCATCCAGCACGGCGTGGGGCGCATCCCGATGTGCAGAGTGACCACAACGCGCCAAGATGCAGGCTTTGGCCATTGGCACCCGTGCCTGAATGCGCTGCAGTTGTTGTAGTGTGCCGTATTCGTCGTCCTGACCCTGGATGAGCAATAACGGACACGCAATGGCGGCGATCTCGGATTCGATCGTCCATGCACGGAATTCCGGCTTCAGCCAGATGTCGTTCCACCCCCAGAAGGCGGAATCCACGTCCGCGTGGTAGCGCAAAAGACGCTGCCGCAGTGGTCCTTCGAGATAGGCCGTGCGCGCCGCAGCAATGCTGCTTAGGGTGATGGGCTCCACCATGACGTGGGGTGCCATGGCAACACATCCGGCCAGAGTTGCGCCAAAGCGGCTTGCGTACAGCAGTGCAATCGACGCGCCGTCGCTGTGACCGATCAGCCAGATCGGAAGTCTCTCTGTGTCCAACTGCAGAGTTCGTAGCAATGCAGGCAAGACTTCAAACGCCTGTCGGTGCATGAAATCACTGCCCCAACTTTCGTGGGGTGCACGAGGGGTCGAACCACCATATCCCGGACGGGAGTAGACCAAGCCTCGCCAGCCCATGCGCTCACACAGCGATTGGGGAAAATCCTTCCACATGCGCAGGGATCCAAGGCCCTCGTGCAGCCAGACGCACACACCTTTGTACGCTGCAGCGCCCTGCAACCAGGTGTACTCGACGTCTACGAAATGACCGCGCCAGGGAAGGCGTACCTGTGGGTACGCTCCCGCATTCATCGGGATGTGCTTTCCAGCTCCCTGAGTCGAAAGCGCTGGATCTTTCCTGTGGCGGTTTTTGGCAAGTCGTCTACGAAGGCAATTTCTCGAGGGTACTTGAAGGCCGCGAGTCGGTCCTTGATAAAGTCTTTTAGGTCGGCGGCGCTGACATCGTGCCCCGGCTTTCGAACCACAAACGCCTTGGTCTTGGTCAAACCGTCCGGGTCGGTAAAGCCAACGACAGCAGCCTCCAGTACATCCGGGTGCTGGACCAGGGTTGCTTCAATTTCAAACGGTGACACGTATATGCCGCTGACCTTGAGCATGTCATCGCTGCGACCACAGTAGGTATAGCTCCCATCTGCATTGCGCGCATACTTGTCGCCGCTGCGCGTCCATGCGCCACGAAATGTCTGGCGCGAGCGCTCGCGGTCCCCCCAATACTGCAGGGCCGCGGAGGGGCCGTTGACATACAGCTCACCCATTACGCTGGTTCCGTCAGACTGATCTGCTACGGGGGTGCCGTCCTCCTGGCGCAACTCGATGGTGTATCCGGGAACGGGCCAGCCGGTAGTGCCATAGCGCACTGCACCCGGTCGATTCGATAGAAAAATATGCAACATCTCCGTGGACCCAATCCCATCGACCACATCAATGCCAAACAATGCGGTGAAGCGCGAACCCAGCTCGGCTGGCAGTGCTTCGCCAGCGGATGAGGCCATGCGCAACGCGATTTCGGAGCGATCCGGCAGTTCGGAACTGGCCAGCAGTCCGGCGTATCCTGTTGGGGCCCCAAAAAATACGGTGGGCTTGGATATGGTCCGGTTGCCGATGCGGCCGCGCCAGCGTTGAATTACCGCAGCGGGCGTGGGGCGCTCCGCCATCAGAATGGTGGTCGCTCCGACAGTCAGTGGAAAGCTCAGTGCATTGCCCAGGCCATAGGCAAAAAAGAGTTTGGCGGCGGAAAAGCAAATATCCTGCTCACCCAATCCGAGCACGCCCCGCCCGTACAGCTCCGCGGTCCAGTAGGGGTTGGCGTGGGTGTGCAGAGTTCCCTTGGGCTTGCCCGTGGAGCCGGAGGAGTACAGCCAGAAACCTGGGTCATCGGGACCGGTGTCAGCACCGATTGGCAGCGGTGGTGTTCTCTCTAGCATGGCACGCATTGAATGCACCCCTTCGGACAATTCGGGGGCTGGACCCGCGACGACAAGCTCCCGCACTTCGTGGACAGTTTGGGCCATGGCCTGCTTCAGAACCGGAATCAATGCCGACGACACCAGTGCAACCTGGGCCCGGCTATGGCGCAACATGTAGGCGTAATCGTCCGCAGTAAGCAGTGTGTTGACCGCCACCGGAACGATGCCGGCGTACATCGCGCCCAAAAAACACACGGGCCAGTCACAACAGTCGTGCATGAGCAACAGGACACGCTCTTCCCGATGTACACCCAGGTTCTGCAGCGCAGCTGCCATCTGTGCAATACGGTGCGCCAACTCGCCATAGGTCAGCGCCTCGTTGTCGTCAATGAACGCAACGCGCTGGCCGTGTTCGCGGTTGCGGGCGATCAAATGGGAGGCGAAGTTGAACGAGGAACTGGGGGCTACGACGTCGATGGAGGGGCAGGTCACGGCAGTCTCCTGTTGGCTGTGAATATGAAATATGGTGCATGTTCCACGATAGTGTGTCACTGCGTGGCTGTCAAACTGCGGGTCAATTGACAAGACATCCCACCCAATAGCCTTCCTGAGGAACTGCCCTGTCAAAGGCGAAATTTGTTAATCCATGTAATAAGTATGGATATTCTGGGGGCCACCCTATGATGGATAATTCGGGCAATATACTGCATTGACAAAAATCAAACGAATGCAATTTACTGCAGCACATGGAGATTCGTTGTATGTCTCAGACCGACCCTGTTAGTTACCAAACCGATCCCCAGCACTATCGCCATTGGCGGCTGGATGTGGATGGACCAGTGGCCACGTTGTGGGCCAAGTTTGATGAAGACGGCGGGTTGCGCCCTGGCTACAAGCTCAAGCTGAACAGTTACGACCTGGGTGTAGACATCGAGTTGTATGACGCGCTAAACCGTGTCCGATTCGAGCACCCTCAGGTGCGCACCGTGGTGATTACCAGCGCCCGGGACAAAGTGTTTTGCTCCGGAGCCAACATATTCATGCTCGGCCTGAGCAGCCACGCGTGGAAGGTCAATTTTTGCAAGTTCACCAACGAAACGCGCAACGGCATGGAAGACAGCTCCGCGCACGATGGCATTCGGTTCCTTGCCGGCGTCAATGGTGCGTGCGCAGGTGGCGGCTACGAGTTGGCCCTGGCCTGCGACGAGATCATGCTGGTGGATGACCGCTCCAGCGCGGTCAGCCTGCCGGAAGTCCCTTTGCTGGGTGTCCTGCCCGGTACAGGGGGTCTGACCCGTGTGACGGACAAGCGCCATGTGCGCCACGACCACGCCGACCTGTTTTGTACCAGTGCGGAAGGTGTGCGCGGGGAGCGGGCACTGGCGTGGCGGCTGGTGGATTCGCTGGTCAAACCGGCGGTGTTTGCGCAGCGCCTGCGCGAGCGTGCATTGGAGTTAGCGGGACATGCCCCGGGCCCGGTGGATGCTGCCGGTGTGGTGCTGCGTCCGCTGCAGCGTCATCTGGAGCCAGACACTCTGGCCTATCGCCATGTAGAGATTCAGGTGGACCGGGCGCGGCGCACTGCCAGCATTTGCGTGCGGGGACCGAGCGCCGAGCAATGCGACTTTGGGCCGGATCAACTGCATGCGCTAGGTGACGCCTGGTATCCACTGGCCATGGCGCGCGAACTGGACGACGCTGTTTTGCACCTGCGCACCAATGAGCCCGAAATCGGCATCTGGCTGCTGCGCACCCAGGGGGACAGCCAGGCTGTTTTGGCCATGGATGCCAAGATGGCCGAGATGCGCACGCATTGGCTGGTGCGCCAGACCACGGGGCTGCTGCGGCGTACGCTGAGCCGTCTGGACGTGAGCGCACGCAGCCTGTTCGCGTTGATCGAACCCGATTCGTGCTTTGCCGGTACCCTGCTGGAGTTGGCCCTGGCCTGTGACCGCAGCTATATGTTGGACCTGTCCGCAACGGGTGCAGGCACGGGCCCGTCAATCACAGTGAACGCCTCCAATTTTGGAACCTATCCCATGGCCACCGGCCAGAGCCGATTGCAGCGGCGCTTCTACAACGATGCGGCCTTCCTGAGCGCCGTGCAGGCGGTCCAGGGAGTGCCACTGCCCGCACAACAGGCGCTGGGCCTGGGCTTGGTGACGGCTGCACCTGACGATATGGACTGGTCCGACGAAGTGCGGATCGCCATTGAGGAGCGTGCGTCCATGTCGCCTGATGCCCTGACCGGACTGGAGGCCAACCTGCGCTTCAACGGGCCAGAGAACATGGTTACCCGCATTTTTGGACGCCTGTCGGCCTGGCAGAACTGGATTTTTCAGCGCCCCAACGCGGTGGGGGAAAAAGGCGCACTCAAGGTCTATGGCAAGGGCGACAAAGCCGCCTTTGACTGGCATCGCGTCTAGCCCGCATTCCCGAACCTTCCCACAAAACAGCACCACAGGAGCCCCCATGTCCAGTATCAACTACAGCGAAAAAATCCCCAACAACGTCAACCTGAGCGAAGACCGCACCTTGCAGCGTGCCCTGGAGCAATGGCAACCCAACTATCTGCAATGGTGGGCCGACATGGGGCCGGAGCGCTCGGGTGAACTGGAGGTGTATTTGCGCACGGCCGTGAGCGTGGACCCCCAGGGGTGGGCCCAGTTTGGCCATGTCAAGATGCAGGACTATCGGTGGGGAATCTTTCTCAACCCGGCCGAGCAGGAGCGCAAGATCCATTTTGGCGACCACATGGGCGAGAGTGCCTGGCAGGAGGTCCCTGGAGAGTACCGCGCCAATCTGCGCCGCATCATCGTCACGCAGGGCGATACGGAGCCGGCGTCGGTGGAGCAGCAGCGCCACCTGGGCCTGACGGCTCCCAGCCTGTACGACCTGCGCAACCTGTTCCAGGTCAATGTCGAGGAAGGGCGGCATTTGTGGGCCATGGTGTACCTGCTGCACAAGTACTTTGGGCGCGATGGCCGTGAAGAAGGTGAAGCGCTTTTGCAGCGGCGCAGCGGGCAAGTGGACAACCCGCGCATCCTGCAAGCCTTCAACGAGGAAACGCCGGATTGGCTGAGTTTCTTCATGTTCACCTACTTCACCGACCGCGACGGCAAGATCCAGCTCTGTGCTCTGGCCGAAAGCGGCTTTGATCCGCTGGCGCGCACCACGCGCTTCATGCTGACCGAAGAAGCGCACCACATGTTTGTGGGCGAAAGCGGCGTGAGCCGCATCATCCAACGCACTTGCGCCGTGATGAATGCACTCAAGACCGACGACCCGGCCCAGCTGCGTGCGGCGGGCGTGATTGATCTGCCCACCTTGCAGCGCTACCTCAATTTCCACTTCAGCGTGACGATTGACCTGTTTGGTGCCGACGAGTCCAGCAATGCGGCCACGTTCTACAGCAGCGGACTGAAAGGGCGTTTTGAAGAAGGCAAGCGCAACGATGACCACTTGCTCAAGGGGCAGACCTATGGCGTGATCAGTGTGGCGGACGGCAGGCTGGTAGAGCGCCAGGTGCCCATGCTCAACGCACTGAACGAAGTGCTGCGCGACGATTACATCAAGGACAGCATCGGCGGGGTCGAGCGCTGGAACAAGGTCATTGAAAAAGCCGGCATTGCCTTTCGCCTGCGCACCCCGCACAAGGCATTCAATCGGCACATTGGCTCGCTGGCCGGGGCGCATGTCACACCGGACGGACAGGTGGTGGATGAAACCATCTGGCAGGCCCACGCGGCGCAATGGTTGCCGACAGCGGCGGACCGCGCGTTTGTTGCCAGCCTGATGGGCAGGGTCGTGGAGCCCGGCCGTTTCGCCAACTGGATTGCACCGCCGGCCGTGGGCATTAACCGCCAGCCCGTGGATTTTGAGTACGTGCGTTTCAATTGATCCCTCACCATGACGGCAGTGGCCCTGATTGAGCAGCACCTGATAGACCCCGAGGTCTGTATTCGCTGCAACACCTGCGAGTCGATTTGTCCGCAGCATGCGATCACGCATGACAGCCGCAATTACGTGGTCAGCGTGGATGCCTGCAACCAGTGCATGGACTGTATCGCGCCCTGTCCCACCGGTGCCATTGACCACTGGCGCACAGTGGTGCGCACACGGGCCTACACGGAGAACGAGCAGCTAGGCTGGGACGAGTTGCCCGCCGCGTGGTCGGCGGCGGAATTGGCCGCGCAGCGGGCTGAATGGGCCCCCATCCAGATCCAGGACAACGCAAATTCTGCGGGGGTGGTTGCGGAGGATGGGGCCACGGCGGTTGCCGATGCAGTTGCCGATCCTGGCACTGCCGAGGTGATTGCCGGCATGCTGGCCCGTTCAGCCCGCGTGCCACCCTGGTCCGCAGCCCATCCCTACACCACCCTGTATGGCCCCAAGTCGGCGCAGCCCAGCATTGCGGCCACGGTGAGTGGAAATATTCGCGTGACGGAAGTCGGCAGTGACTACGACACGCACCAGATCGTGCTGGACTTTGGCCGCATGCCCTTTCCGGTGCTGGAGGGGCAGTCCATTGGCATTCTGCCGCCGGGCCTGGATGCACAGGGCCGCCCCCATCATGCACGCCAGTACTCGGTGGCCAGCGCGCGCAACGGCGAACGCCCTGGCTACAACAATCTGGCGCTGACGGTCAAGCGCGTGCTGGCCGATCACGATGGCCGCTCCGTGCGTGGAGTGGCCTCCAACTACCTGTGCGACCTGCGGGTGGGAGACAGGGTGCAGGTGACCGGGCCTTTTGGGCACAGTTTCCTGATGCCCAACCACCCCCAATCACACCTGGTGATGATTTGCACCGGAACCGGCAGCGCGCCCATGCGCGCCATGACCGAGTGGCGTCGCCGACAGCGCCAGGGTGGGCACAACACGCTCGGCAGGTTGTTGCTGTTCTTTGGTGCCCGCAGCCGCGAGGAGCTGCCGTATTTCGGGCCACTGCAGAACCTGCCCAGGGACTTCATTGACATTCACTTTGCGTTCTCGCGCGCGCCGGATACGCCACGGCGCTACGTGCAGGACGTGCTGCGCGAGCAGGCGCACACCGTGGGCGAGCTGCTGGGCGACCCGGGCAGCCACTTCTACGTGTGCGGGCTTCGTGCCATGGAGCAGGGCGTCTTGCAGGCGCTGTCAGACTGCGCGCACGGTGCCGGGCTGGACTGGCAGGCCTGCGCGCTCGCCCTGGAGCGCGAGGGCCGCCTGCATCTGGAGACCTACTGAGGGGAACTCGCCTCGACGTAGCGCGCCAGGCGCTGTCGCATATCGTGGTTGAAGGGAACGGCACGGCGTGTCGTCAGGGATGCCTGCACAACCGTCAGGGTTGCCTCGACCCGGGTTTGGCCAGCCGATTCACCCCGCACATGCAGGGTCAGCGAGGCCCCCCCCAGGCGTTTCACTGTCAGCAGCAGGCGCAAGGTGTCGCCCACCTTGCTGGGTGCGATGAAGCGGCAATCCACCTTGCCCATGGGCACGCCCAACCCTGTTTCAACGTGGTAGCGGGCGAAATCGACCCCAAGACCCTGGTTGAACCAGTCTTCCACCAGCTCGTTGAACAGCACAAAGTACTGGGGATAGAAGACGATCCCCGCCGGGTCACAATGGTGAAAACGGATCAGTTTGTCGCAGCTGAAGTGCGACCCAGCGGTGTGTTCCAAGGCGGTCTCCCGGTCAGGTTGAAACCATGGATTTTGCCTTCTCCAGTTTGCCGGTCAATCGCTTGGCGGTTTTAGCGGTGTCCACCACGAACCGGTGGTGCTTGCCACGGGCCACTTCTTCCAGGCAGTCCTTGGCTGAGAACGTGAACACCGCTGCCGGGCCGTTGACTTCACTCAGGGTGACGGTGATGTCCACCCACATGCCCAACAGGGTGGCCCCGACGTGGTCCAGCTCGACCCGGGTGCCCACCGAATCCTTGCCCGCTTCCACATGCGCCAGCAGCAAGTCGCGGCAGGCCATTTCCACGTCATACAAGAGATTGGGGGTGGAGTACACGCGGCAATCGTCTCCCATGAAGCTGATGGTGCGTGCCGTGTCGACGGTGATGCGTCGTGTGGCACTGAGTCCGGGTTGCAGGGTGTCGCTCATTGGGGTTCTCCAGGTGGGTTAAAGAATATGGCTGTCGCTGGCAGGTGCATTACCGGGTGCCAGGTGGGTGGCCGGACTGCGCCGAGCGCAACGATTGGGCATAGATGCGTGCGGCGGCATAACGCGCGAGCGCACGCGTGCCCCGTGCGCAGTTGCGAAACACGCACACGCCCTGGTCCATCAGGGCGGCGGCCATGGCATCGTACAGGGTGCCAGCGTCCACAATGCCAATCACGGGCTTGTCGTTGGCGCGCACCAGAGCGGGCATGAGCTGTGCGGTGCTCTTGGGGTCCTGCAGATCGTAGCCCGGGCGCAACTGGCTGTTGGCCAGGGCCCGCACCATGGGGGCGGTGGGGTCCAGGCCCACCACCACCGCGTCAATGCCGGGGTCGTCCAGAAATGCCTGCACCACTTGCAGGTGGGCCTCATCGTCCGCACCCGGGTTGATGTCGATGGGGTTGCGAACCTCCACCAGGGTGTCCAGCTTCTTGGCGCGCAAGATGTCTTGCACGCGGGTGACGGTATCAGCCTGCAATGCGCCCATCTGCATGGCGTAGTCCGCTGCGCAGGTGGAGTCGGCAATGCCCACGGCCTCAAAGCCGGCACCGCTGATGCCACCCAGTCGCGCACCTCCCAGGTGTTTGTCGTGCAGTTCACCGGCGAGATAGAACAGGTCGTCAAAGCTGGAGAAGTCGTGGGCCACGATGGCACCCGCGTGGCCCATCACGGCGTCGAACACATCCGGGTCTCCGGCCTGGGAAGCGGTATGCCCCTGCGCGGTAAGGGCACCGGCGGGGGTCCGGCCTGCCTTGTAGACAACCACCTGCTTGCCGCCCAGCGTGGCCTCGCGCACGGCGCGGGCAAAGTCCAGCCCATCGAGGTCCCTGAAGCCTTCAATGTAGACACCAATCGTCTGGATGTCGGGGTGCTTGGCGAAGTACTGCATCATGTCCCCATGGGTCAGGTCGGTCTGGTTGCCCAGGGCCAGCATGTAGCGCGGGTCCAGCCAGGGGTTCTGGCTCAGCCGGGTGATCATGAAGGCACCGCTTTGGCTCACCATGGCCGCGCGGCGAACCGGTTTTTTTGGGGGCTTGGGCAAGCGTTCCAGCGGAATGAACCACGAGTCGTAGCCTCCAGCGTGGGACACCACACCCAGGCAATTGGCACCCAGGAAGATGGGCCCGCCATCCGCCTTGCCGTGCGCGGCCTGGATGCGCGCCGCCAGCTCGGCTGCAGGTTCCTTGCTGGCGTGCGTTTCACCCAGTCCACCGGGGATCAGCATGACGGCGTGCACGCTGTTGGTCTCCAGGATTTCATCCACCAGGGCATAGACCGCTTGGGCCGCGACTGCCACGATCAACAGGTCCAGCGGCTGCGCCAAGGTTTGCAGCGAGGCAATGCACTGCACACCGTCGATTTCGGCTTCGCCTTCGCGAATGATGCACAACTGGTCTTTGGGGTAGCCGCTGCCCACCAGGTTTTTGAGAATGATGCGGCCAAAGTTCATGCTGGTGGACGACACACCAATGACGCCAATGCGCGCCGGATGCAGCAAGCGGTCAATCTTGTGCTGCGGGCGTGGCTGGCGCCGTGGGGTGGGCGCAGCCAGACGGCATTGCGCGTGCCGCGCCTGCAGGCCACCTTCCGCCGCCAGCAGGTCCAATTCCAGGCACTGCATGCCAGGCTTCCCGTCGGTCGCCGCAGCCTCTTGTGCGCTGGCCAATGCCAGCAGGTGTTCCAGGCAGATCCGCAGGCCCTCGTCAGGCGCGGGCAGGCCACGCAGTTGAGCGGCCTGCGCCATGGACTGGTAGGCTGCGTTGGACTGCAAATGGTGCAGAAAATCGGCTGGATGGGTCAGTGTGCAGGCCACTGCCGTGCAGGTACCGGCACCCGGGGCGCGTGCCTGCGCTGCCAGGGCCCCGCCCGTGCGGGCACTCAGCACGAACCCGAACTCACGGGTATTTTCAAGCCGCAGGCGCAGCTGGGGCTGCCATTCGGGCGGCGCACCGGCCTGCTGCAGGTCCGCCGTCACCCCCAAGGCCGCCACCAATGCACCGAGTGCAGGTCCCGTGAGACTGTCTTGCCCCGACGCACCGGCCTGCGCCAAACAGGCGAGCGCCTGTTCCAAGGCGGTGTGTACCCGCAAAGTGGCTGGGGCAGTAGGGTGCATGGCGGTTCCTCGTTTTTGATGGATAATTGAATTGTGGTACCCGAATACCAAATTATAGGCAGGCGCGACCTGCCGGGCAACAGGGACTTGGCCCTGTGCGCGGCGAGGGCGGGCGGCACAAACCCTCTTTCGTTCTGGAACATGTCGCATTTCATTGCACCCCTTGATACCGGCCCGACAGCGATCCTGAGCCCGGGGAGTGGCCCGTGGAGGTGACACGCCCTCAGGACCAGGCGGTCGCGGTGCTGGAGATTTCCGCGCTGCACCCGTTCGGCTTGAGCGCCCTCCAGACGGTGCAGAGTGCCCTGCAAGCCGCCCTGCGAGACCCTGCCGTGGGCGCGCTGGTGCTGCACATTCAGGGGCCGGACTCCCTGCCCGAGGTGGCGCACGCCCTTGCCACGGCGACGGCATCCCCGCGCACGCGGGATGCAGTGGAGACGCTGGTGCAATGCCTGGAGCGCGCCGACAAACCGCTGGTAGTGGCCTTGCAGGGCTTCGTTGCCGGCATCCCTTTGGAACTGGCGCTGGCCTGTTCGGGGCGTGTGGCCCTGGACTCGGCCCAGCTGGCAGTCCCCGACGTGTTGCACGGTGTGATTCCCGGCACTGGCAGCCTGCAGCGGCTGGTCGGGCTGCTGGGGATCTCTCAGACCTGGGAGCTGGTGCACAAGGGCCAAGCGCAGATGGCGCACCAGTTTGCGAGTGCCCGCTTGTTCGACAAGGTGGTGGAAAGCGATGTCTTGGGCCATGCCTGTGCACTGGCGCGTGAATTGCTGGGCCATGCCGCCCAGCCGGGAGAAGCACCCCGCAACTGCGAACCCGACAAGGCTGCAATCGACACCTTTTGTCAGGAACAACGAAACCGCTTGGGCCAGCGCCAGCGGTTACAGGCGGTATTGGGCGCGCTGCTGGATGCCCTGCAAGCGGCTGCATTGCCCTTTGACGAGGCGTGCCGCCAGCAAGAGGCCATCCTGCAAACGCTGCGTGCTGGCAGCCAGGCGCGGGCGCTGGCCCACGTCGCGCAAGCGGAGCAGCGCACCCGTGAAACCCCTGCCGATGACCGCCACGGGCCTCGGCCCACTCAGCAGGTCGCAGTCATCGGGGCGGGGACCATGGGCACGGGCATTGCCATTTCGTTGTTGGACGCCGGGTGCACCGTGACCCTGCTGGAGCGCGACCAGGCCGCGCTGGATGCAGGGTGCCGCCGCATCAGCGAGCACTACCAGGGTCGCGCACGCGCCGGGCGCATGAAAACCGCCGTTGCCGCAGCCTGCGAGGCGCGCCTGCGCCCTACCACGCAATGGGCCGCGCTGCAGGCGGCGGACCTGGTCATCGAAGCCGTTTTTGAGGACCTGGAAGTCAAGCGCGCCGTGTTCCAGCAAATGGACACACACGCCCGTGCGGGCGCGATTCTGGCCACCAACACGTCCTATCTGAACATTGACGATGTGGCCCGCGTGACCCGGCGCGCCAGCGACGTTCTGGGCCTGCACTTCTTCAGCCCGGCCAATGTCATGAAGCTGCTGGAGGTGGTCCGCACCCCCGCCACCGCCGCCGACGTGATTGCCACCGGCATGGCGTTGGCGCGCCGACTCGGGAAAATCCCGGTCCTCAGCGGCCAGTCGTTCGGCTTCATCGGCAACCGCATCTACAACGCCTACCGCCGCCAGTGCGAATGCATGCTGGAAGACGGGGCCTGGCCGGAGGACGTGGACGCCGCCCTGGAGGCTTTCGGGTTTGCCATGGGCCCCTTTGCCGTGGCCGACCTCTCGGGCCTGGACATCGCCTGGCGCATGCGCCGCGCGCAGGCCGCCACCCGAGACGCGCGTGAACGCTATGTCCCCATCCTGGACCATCTGTGCGAGCTGGGGCGTCTGGGCCGCAAAGCCAACGCAGGGTACTACACCTATGCCGAGGGCAAGCGGGGCAAGACCAGCGATTCCGTGGTGCGCGCCATCATCAGCCAGGCCAGTGCCGCGCGCGGGCTTGTGCGCCGCCCGCTGGCACCCGCAGACATCCAGCAGCGTGCCTTGCTGGCCATGGCCAATGAGGCCGCGTTGGTCGTGGCCGAAGGCGTGGCGGCGTGTCCTGCAGACGTAGACGTGGTGCTGGTCCAGGGGTATGGGTTTCCACGCTGGGAGGGAGGACCGCTGTACTGGGCGAGCCGCCAAGACCCCGCACTCCTACAACGTGGCCTGCAAGCGCTGGCCGCCAGCATCGGACACGGTTTCGTCGCCGCAGAGGACCGCTGGCTGCGGCCATCGACCGGAACAGCCCCTGCGCATTTCCTTCAACCTTCACCGAGTGATTCCACATGACCCACGCTTTTGTTTGTGATGCCATTCGCACCCCCTTTGGCCGCTACGGCGGCGCACTGTCGGGTGTGCGCACCGATGACCTGGCCGCCCTGCCGCTTGCGGCACTGGTGGCGCGCCACCCGGGCGTGGACTGGGCGGCGGTGGACGATGTGGTGATGGGCTGCGCCAACCAGGCCGGTGAAGACAACCGCAATGTCGCCCACATGGCCAGTCTGTTGGCAGGCTTGCCGCCCGACGTGCCCGGTGCCACGCTCAACCGCTTGTGCGGCTCGGGCCTCGACGCGGTGGGAGTCGCCGCGCGGTCGATTGCGGCAGGCGCTGCCCACCTGGTGCTCGCCGGTGGCGTGGAAAGCATGAGCCGCGCGCCCTTCGTCATGCCCAAGATGGACAGCGCCTTTTCGCGCAGCAACGCGGTGTACGACACCACCATTGGCTGGCGCTTTGTCAATCCGCGCATGCAGGCACTCTACGGCACCGACAGCATGCCCGAGACGGCCGAGAACGTTGCCACCGAATACGGCATCGACCGCGCCGCGCAAGACCGCTTTGCCCTGGCCAGCCAGCAGCGGGCGGTGGCCGCCCAGCAAGGCGGACACCTGGCCCGCGAGATCGTGCCGGTGAGCGTGGCCGGCCGCAAGGGCGACGCCGTGGTGGTGGAGCACGACGAACACCCCCGTGCCACCACGCTGGAGGCGCTGGCGCGGCTCAAACCGATCGTGCGCGGCGACGGCACTGTCACGGCGGGCAACGCCAGCGGCGTCAACGACGGTGCCTGCGCGCTGCTGTTGGCCAGTGAATCGGGAGCCACCCGCCACAAGCTGAGTCCCCGAGCGCGGGTGCTGGGCATGGCGGTGGCCGGTGTGGCACCGCGCCTGATGGGCATGGGGCCGGTGCCGGCTACACACAAGGTTCTGGCGCAGACGGGGCTGCGTTTGGACCAAATGGATGTGATCGAACTGAATGAAGCGTTCGCCGCCCAAGGCCTTGCCGTGCTGCGCCAGCTGCAGCTGGCCGACGATGACGAACGCGTCAACGCCTGGGGCGGTGCCATTGCCCTGGGCCACCCGCTGGGTGCCTCGGGCGCACGCCTGGTCACCACCGCCATCAACCGCCTGCACCACACTCGGGGGCGCTACGCCCTGTGCACCATGTGCATCGGCGTGGGCCAGGGCATTGCCGTGGTGCTGGAACGGGTGTAGCCAAAAAAAATGACGAAATTGGCCACTAGCCCGCGTTCAATAAGGGTGTGCTGCTATTAAATTGATAGTACTGTGCGCACCGTCCAGATACCGGCGGCGGTCAAGGCCAGCGAACCCAGCAGGTGGATGGCAGCGGTGCCCAGGGCCAGGGCGTAGCGGGCGTGCAGCAGCAGGTGCACCACTTCGGCGCTGAAGCTGGAAAACGTGGTCAGCGCCCCCAGAAAGCCGGTGACCAGGGCCAGCCGCCAGACTGGGTCCAGGTGGGGGTTGGCCTGGAACACGGCCACGCAGAGGCCCACCAGGTAGCCGCCAATCAGGTTGGCGGCCAGGGTGCCCCAGGGGATGACACCACCGGGGCTGAGCCACAGCCCCAAGCCCCAGCGCGCCAGCGCTCCGGCGCTGGCACCCACACAGATTGCAATCACAGGCCACATGGGCGGCTAGTGTGCCATTGTTTAGCGGGACATCTGCTGCGGCAGCCAGGTCACGATGCCGGGGAATACGTAAATCAAGGCCACAGCCACGCACATGAGCCAGAACATGGGCATGGTGACCTTGGCGATCCAGGTCAGTTGGCGGCCGGTCATGCCCTGCAGCACGAACAGGTTAAAGCCCACGGGCGGGGTAATTTGCGCCATCTCGACCACCAGCACGATGAAGATGCCAAACCAGATGGGGTCGATGCCTGCTTTTTGCACGGTGGGCATGAGCACGCCCATGGTCAGCACCACCATGGAGATGCCGTCCAAAAAGCAGCCCAGCAGGATGAAGAACACCGACAGCGCTGCGATCAACTGCCACTTGCTCAAACCCAGCGTGCCAATCCATTCGGCCAGGTGGCGCGGCAGGCCGATGTAGCCCATGGCCAGTGTCAAGAAGGCGGCCCCGGCCAGGATGAACGCGATCATGCAGTACAACCGTGTGGCCCCCAATATGGCGTCGCGGAAGGTGGTCCAGTTCAGCGATCCCTGCAGGCCCGAGAGGATGAGCGCGCCCACCACGCCCACGGCGGCGGCCTCGGTGGCGGTGGCAATGCCGGACTAGATGGAGCCCAGCACGGCGGTG
>CAZDDK010000002.1:0-39984 GCA_964504185.1 uncultured Rhodoferax sp.
ATAGGCCCCCACGCTCCCCACTGCGTTGGGTTCGCTGCCCCCCAAGGGGGCATTCGCGCCTTGGGACGGCCCGGCGGCGCTCAAGTCCTGGCTCTGAGGGGCATCCAGGGTTTTCGCACGCACAGTGTCACGCAACTGGCGTCCAAATTTCTCATTCATCACGTCGTCACTCAGATACGTGATGTGGCCAATCATGCGGGCAATCCGCAGGCCGCGCTTGGGAACCGTGCCGTGCGCGTAATAGTGCCCGCCATGAAAGTCGGGGTCGGTGACGATGGCGCGGCGGGCGACCTCGTTGAAGGCAATGTTTTCTGCCGTGAGATTGGGGGCGCTGGCCACCACCACGGCGTGGCGCACACGGCTGGGGTACTGTAGAGTCCAGGACAGCGCCTGCATGCCGCCCAGCGAGCCGCCCATGACCGCCGCCAGTGTCTGGATGCCCAGCGCATCAAGCAGCCTCGCCTGGGCGTTGACCCAATCCTCGACCGTGACCACCGGAAAGTCGGCACCATAGACTTTTCCGGTGTCCGGGTGGATGTGCATGGGGCCGGTGGAGCCAAAGCAGGAACCCAGGTTATTGACGCCAATGACGAAAAAACGATTGGTGTCCACCGGTTTGCCGGGTCCGATCATGTTGTCCCACCAGCCCTCTGAGTTGGGCTTGCCCTCATAGACCCCGGCCACATGGTGCGAGGCGTTGAGTGCATGGCAGATCAGTACGGCGTTGTTGCGCTCGGCGTTGAGCGCGCCATAGGTTTCAAAACTGAGGGAGTAGTCACGCAAGGCCGCGCCGCTTTGCAGGGGCAATGCGTCGGCAAAGTGCTGTGACTGGGGTGTCGCGATCAAAGGCATCTCCAAGCCAAATATCCATAAAAAACCCGGCGACGCTAAATGCGGAGCCGGGTTGCCTGGGGGGTAGCCTTTGCCGTCTTTAGCTGTATTTCGAAGCTCTGGGGCTTCGGCGCCCGCAATCGTGGGTTCAAATCGGCGCGTGGGGCCTAGTATAAATCCAGATTCCGTGTCCTATTGCAAAGGGGTTTTCATGTCCGAGCTGTATGGGTCCGATGCCTATGCGCCACGGGAGGTGGCGTTGCGGGTGGAGACGGTGGGTGTTGCCAAGGCACGCATGGCGTTGCTGCCCCTCCTGATGCTGGGGCTGCTGGCCGGAGCGTTCATCGGCATGGGTGCCATGTTTTACACCCTGGTCAAGTCCGACCCCACGCTGGGCTTTGCCACCAGTGCGGTGCTGGGGGGGATGGCGTTTTCACTGGGGCTCTTGCTGGTGGTCGTGGCAGGCGCGGAACTGTTCACTGGAAACAACTTGCTGGCCATGGCCTGGGCCGATGGCACAGTCACCTCGCGCGAGGTGCTGCGCAACTGGGTGCTGGTGTGCCTGGCCAATCTCGTGGGCGCGGCGGGTTTGGCGGTGCTGGTGTTTGCCAGCGGCCACACTGGCCTGAACGGCGGAGCCATTGGCCAACAGGTCGTGAAGATTGCACTGGCCAAACAAGTCTTGCCGTGGGAGCAGGCGTTCTTTCGCGGGGTGCTGTGCAATGTGCTGGTCTGCATGGCCGTGTGGATGGCCATGGCCGGGCGCAGCGTGACCGACAAGGTCGTGGCGATCGTGCCTCCGGTCACCGCGTTTGTGGCGGCGGGTTTTGAGCACAGCATTGCCAATATGTACTTCATGCCATTGGCCATGCTGGTGCAGCAATGGGGCCCAGGTGCTGTGACGGGGGCGGCCATGGTCAGCCCGTCTGGCATGGCCGGCAATTTGCTGCCGGTCATCGCCGGCAACCTGGTGGGTGGCAGTGTGCTGGTGGGACTCAGCTACTACGTGGTTTACCGGCGTGGCGCGCCGGCCGCTGCAGTGGCAGCGCCCACAGTTCCCGCACGCCCGGGCGTGGACGCGCAGCGCCAGCGTGGTGGCTGAATTGCCCCAGCGTGGGAACAACCCATTCTGGCGCATTTCTTGCTTTCATTTGGTGCAGTTTTGAAAATTGCATCAAAACTGCACCAATAAGCAGCATTTCACACATAGAGGTTGATATGGAAGCACTCAAACAGGGCGCAGACACCTTGTTCATTCTTCTGGGCGGCATCATGGTTCTGGCCATGCACGCCGGTTTCGCGTTTCTGGAGCTCGGCACCGTCCGCCGCAAGAACCAGGTCAATGCACTGGTCAAGATCCTGGTGGACTTTTCGGTTTCCACCGTGGTGTATTTCATGGTTGGCTATGCCGTAGCCTATGGCACCAGCTTCTTTGTGGGCGCAGAAGTACTGGCCGCCAAGAACGGCTATGAGCTGGTGAAGTTTTTCTTCCTGCTGACTTTCGCCGCCGCCATTCCGGCCATCATCTCGGGAGGCATTGCTGAACGCGCACGCTTTTGGCCTCAACTGATTGCAACTGCCGTCATCGTTGGCTTTGTCTATCCCTTCTTTGAAGGCATCGTGTGGAACCAGCATTTTGGGGTGCAGGCCTGGATCAAGGGCCTGACCGGGGAAGAGTTCCACGATTTTGCCGGCAGTGTGGTGGTGCACGCGGTGGGTGGCTGGATTGCCTTGCCCGCCGTTATTCTGCTGGGTGCGCGAAGCAACCGCTACCGCAAAGATGGTGCCATCTCCGCGCATCCGCCGTCAAGCATCCCTTTTCTGGCGTTAGGTGCCTGGATTTTGACAGTGGGCTGGTTCGGATTCAACGTCATGAGTGCGCAGACCCTGGACAAGATCTCCGGCCTGGTGGCCGTCAACTCCCTGATGGCCATGGTCGGCGGCACGCTGGCGGCGCTGGTGGCGGGCAAAAACGACCCCGGCTTTGTGCACAACGGACCGTTGGCCGGTTTGGTGGCCGTGTGCGCCGGTTCTGACCTGATGCACCCGTTGGGTGCATTGGTGGTGGGTGCCCTGGCCGGAACGGTCTTCGTAGTGATGTTCACGCTCACCCAAAACAAGTGGAAGATCGACGACGTGCTGGGTGTGTGGCCGTTGCACGGCCTGTGTGGCACCCTGGGCGGCGTGGCGGCGGGCATCTTTGGCAGCAAGGCGCTGGGCGGGCTGGGTGGCGTCTCCTTCGCGGGCCAACTCATCGGTACGGCCATGGGGGTGGCGTGGGCCACTCTGGGGGGGCTGGTGGTCTATGGCGTGCTAAAGGCGGCCACTGGACTGCGCCTGAGCCAGGAAGAGGAATTCGACGGCGCGGACCTGTCCATTCACAAGATCAGTGCCACTCCGGAGCGGGAAGCCAACTGGTAAACCCGCCCCGCGCTGCGGCGCGGAGGCGTGCGAGAACCCGGCCCCACGCCGGGTTTTTTGTTTGCGCGTCAGAATCCTTGAACCAATATTTGCATTCGTTTCGAATTTATTGAATTATTGCGACAAGGAATTTGAAGTTTTTGAACCCTGGGGCAGCCTAAACTTCTTCCCACTACCAGCGGATAGCCACCGGTCCAACACCCGTAAGCCCTTGCCAAACACGCCCCATGCACACTGCCTCCACCCCACGCCGCTACAGCGGTCTGTCCATTGCCTTGCACTGGCTGTTGGCTATCGCCCTGGTCGGCCTGTTCGGCATGGGGGTCTACATGGCCGACCTGCCGTTTTCCCCGCAGCGCCTGAAACTGTACAACTGGCACAAATGGGCCGGCGTCACCGTGCTGGTGCTCTCCGCCGCGCGCCTGTTGTGGCGCCTCACGCACCGGCCGCCCGAACTCCCGCAGGCCGTGACCCAGGCGATGCCCGACTGGCAATTGCGGGCCTACCATGCCACCCACGGGTTGATGTACGCCCTGTTTTTCATCGTGCCGCTGGTGGGCTGGGCCTACAGTTCGGCGGCGGGTTTTCCCATCGTGTGGTTTGGCGTGGTGGCCCTGCCCGATTTTGTGTCGACCGACAAGGCACTGGCCGAATTGATCAAGCCGCTGCACCAAGTATCCGCCTTCGCACTGGCCGCTTTGGTGGTGCTGCACGTCGGTGCGGCGCTCAAGCACCACTGGATCGACAAGGACGGACTGCTCCAGCGCATGCTGCCCGGTCCTCGGTGACCACCACCACCTGCAAAGCCCCAAACTACGAACCCTTCCTATGACCGCATTGACCCCCTCTATCCGTGCCACCGGCTTGCTGCTGCTGGCCGCAACTACCAGCGCCGCCGTTCAGGCGCAGCAAAAACTGGTGCCGGCGCACAGCACGATCGGCTTTGTCAGCAAGCAAATGGGCGTGCCGGTGGAGGGACGTTTCAAGAAGTTCGATGCCCAGATCGCCTTTGACCCTGCCAAACCGCAGGCGGGGAAAATCGCCTTCACGGTGGACATTGCCAGCGCCACACTGGGTTCGCCCGAGCCGGATGCGGAACTGCCCAAGGCCGAGTGGTTCAACACCGCCAAGTTTCCGCAGGCCAGCTTCCAGTCCGGCAGCATCAAGGCCCTGGGCGGTGGGAAATTTGAAGTCGCTGGCAAGCTTGCCATCAAGGGAGCCAGCCAGGACGCGGTGATACCCGTCACGCTGACGGCCACCGGTGCCACGACAGTCGCCACGGGCAGCTTCACCCTCAAGCGCCTGGCCTACAAGATCGGCGAAAAGGAGTGGGCCGACACCTCCATGGTCGCCGATGACGTGCAGGTCACATTCAAGCTGGCACTCACCGGTGTCGGCAAGTTCTGATTTCCCCCCAACCCCTGTTCACTTTTTTTACATGGAGCCTTTCAACATGCGCAAATCCCTTCTTGGCCTGGCCATTGCCACCACCTTGCTGTCCGCAGGCGCGCACGCGCAAACCGCGACCTATGCGATGGACCCATCCCATACATTTGTGACGTTTGAGATCAGCCACTTCGGAGCCTCCACCAACCGGGGGCGCTTTGACAAGAAGGAAGGCACGGTGCAACTGGACCGCGCCGGCAAGACCGGCAAGGTGGAAGTCACCATCGACGCGGCTTCCGTGAACACCGGTTTCGCCGCCTTTGAGAAGCACCTCAAGAACGCCGACTTGTTCAACGTCGAGAAATTTCCCACAATCAAATTCACGTCTGAGAAGTTCGTGTTTGATGGCGACAAGGTATCGGAAGTGCAAGGCAACCTGACCCTCCTGGGCAAGACGCAGCCCGTGACACTGAAGGCCAGCCAGTTCAACTGCTACCAAAGCCCCATGCTCAAGCGTGAAGTCTGCGGTGGCGATTTCGAGACCACCATCGACCGCACTGCCTTTGGCATGAACTACGGCATCGACTGGGGCTTTCCCAAGAACGTGCGCCTGGTGATCCAGGTGGAAGCCATCAAGCAATAACGGCTTCGCGCGGGGCCTCAGCGGTTCAGTGCCAACAAGGTGGTGATGACGGCAATGCCGCACGTGGCCAGCTGAACCACGCTGAAGGCCACCCCCCACAGCCAGCACGCCGCTGGCTGCACCAGCGCCTGAAGACTCCAATAGGTCCACACCAGGGCGGCCAGGGTGACCACCACCTCGGCGGCCACCAGCACCACG
The DNA here is from genome assembly GCA_964504185.1 of uncultured Rhodoferax sp. GTDB lineage: Bacteria > Pseudomonadota > Gammaproteobacteria > Burkholderiales > Burkholderiaceae_C > Allorhodoferax. The sequence continues at coordinate 5,480 of CAZDDK010000002.1, forward strand.
GCAAGCACGGAGGCCGTGGCCATGGTCAGGCCTTCGGCCACCGAGGCGACCAAGACGATGCCCAGCAGATACGCCAGCACGCACGCGCCCCAGGCGCGCAGCAGGACCCACAGGACGCGCAGAACAATGGGGGTAGGTGCGGGGCTTGCAGGGTTCATGGCCACAGCTTAACCGCAGTGCGGACCCCGCGCACACCACAGGCCCTGTCGCCACGCCAATCACGAATGCTATATAATGTATAGCTACAAACCCAATGAATACGCGGGCTAGATGGCCATTTACCCATAATCGTTTGGCCTGACAACGGCCTGACGACCAGGCCCTGCATCAGGGTAAACCACCGCCTGCGGGCGCGGGCAGTGCGCCTAGACTGTCGCGCACCCCCCTCACAACGGAGACACATCGATGCGCACACCCCCCCGCTGGATTGCCGCACTGGCAGGAATGACCGCCCTGTGCGTGTCGCTGGCCGCACACGCACAAAGCGCGCCCACCCTCAAGCTGGGGGTGATAGGCCCGTTCACCGGCCCTTCCTCGGACTTTGGCGTGCTCATGCTGCAAGGCGTGCAATTGGCCACCGAGGAAATCAACGCGGTGGGGGGCTACATGGGCCGCAAGCTGGAACTGGTCATCAAGGACGACCAGGCCAATCCGGATATGGGCCTCAAAGGCTCGCAAGAACTGGTGGCCGCTGGTGTGGCTGCCACCATCGGGTTTTGCAACACCGGGGTGGCGCAAAAGTCGCTGGAGGTGTTTCAGACCGCCCAATCACCACTGATCATTCCCTGTGCCACCGGCTCGCCGCTGACGGCCAAGTACCCGGCACCGCAGAGCTACATCTTTCGCACCTCGGCCAAGGATGCCATTCAGGCACCCTTCGTGGTGGAAGACATCGTCAAGCGCGGCTGGACCCGGGTGGCCATTTTTGCCGACACCACGGGCTATGGCGATGCCGGGCTGAAGGACGTGGAGGCGGCATTGGCCGCCAAGGACCTCAAGGCGGTCTATGTGGCGCGCTTCGCACTGGGGGTGAAGGACCTGCAAAACGAGCTAAGGGCCGCACGCGACGCCGGTGCCGACGTCGTGTTCAGCTACACCGTGGGGGCAGAGAACGCCGTCATCGCCAATGGCCGCAAGGAACTGAAGTGGAAAGTGCCGCAGGTCGGTGCCTGGCCGTTGTCCTTTCCATTCTTCATCAATGGGGCCAAGGATGCCGCCGAAGGTGCCATGATGGCGCAAACCTTCATAGCCGAGCCCAGCAACGAGCGCAGGGCCTCGTTCCTGACCTCGTACAAACGCAAATTCCAGACCACCATGGCCGTCCCCATGGCCGCAGCGCAGGGCTATGACAGTGTGTACCTGCTGGCGTTTTCGTTGTTTGGTGTGCGCGATGGCAATCCGACCGGGCCGGTGCTCAAGGCCGCGCTGGAGAACATCAGCCGCGTGTACTACGGCGTGGTGGCGACCTACGAGCGCCCATTCAGCCTGAACGACAAGGATGCCATCACCCCGAACATGCTGGTCATGGGCAAGGTCAGCAACGGGGTGGTCACCTTTGCCCGCCCGGAAGACGCCAAGCGCAACCTGGTCGTCAAACGCAAGAACTGACCGCCGAATCTGCTACGCTGTGCGCCTGGTTTCCATCCCATTTTTCATGAAAGGCTTGCCATGTCTGAATCCCCCTCCACTGCCCTGAGTGCCCAGGAAAAGCTCGTGACGGACATCCGGGCCGTGATTGCCGATGCGGAAGAAATCCTGCACGCCACGGCGGACCAGACCGGTGAAAAGATTGCCGCCTTGCGCGTGCGCATCCAGGACCGCCTGCTCGACGCCCGCGAACGCCTGACCGCAGCGGAGATCCTCCTCGTGGACAAGACCCGCGCTGCCGCACGCGCCACCGACGACTACGTCCATGCCAACCCCTGGCAGGCCGTGGGCATTGGTGCCGGCATCGGTTTCCTGCTCGGCCTGGCGCTGGGCCGCCGCTAGCCCGCAACGGCCCCGCGCATGTTCAACGCCCAAGGCGACGCCAGCACCTGGAGCTCCGTCCAGGCCAAGGCCGCCACGCTGCTCGCCGTGGGACAGACGCGGCTGGAGCTGCTGGGCAACGAGCTGGAGGTCGGGCGCGTCACCGCCATGCGCCAACTCGTTCTGGCACTGTCGCTGCTGTTCTGCGTGGCCTTGGGCGTGGTGTTAACCATCATCGGCCTGACCCTGCTGTTTTGGGAGCAGCGCCTGGTGGTGGTCGCCTTGGCGGGGGCGCTGGTCTGGGTCCTGGCCCTGTATTTCTACTTCGCCATGCGCAGCCAGGCCCACCGCACCGAACCCCTGTTTGCCGCCAGCCTGGCGGAACTGCAGGAAGACCTGCGCCAGCTCAAGGCCGCATCCCGCCATGGACCCACGCCTGATTGACCTGTATGTGCAGCGGGGACGCCTGCGCGAGCGCATTGGCGCGCAGCGTACCCAGGTGGCGCGCGACCTGGCACCGCTGGGTGCCGCACTGCACACGGTGGACCGGGGGCGGGCACTGCTGCACCAGTCCCGCCTGTGGCTGGTGGCCCATCCGGCGCTGGTGACCACGGCGGTGGTGACGCTGCTGGTCTGGCGACCGCGCACCGTTGTGCGGGCCGCACGGGGCGGGTATTTCCTGTGGCGCAATGCGTCCCGCCTGAGCGAATGGGTGTCGATAGGCCTGCGCGCGCGGTGAACGCCGTGCCGGATAATCTGCCCATGGAGCCCACGCCCCCCCACCCCCCAGCCACCGAGTCCGCGCAAGCCGGGCCGGGCCAGGCGGCGTTCGATCCGGACAAGACGGTCTCCTACCAGTCGCGCCTGAAACGCGCACCCAAGTGGTTCCACTCGTTCCTGGCCAGCAACAGCCGCGAGAAAAACCGCCTTCGCCACGAACTGGGCAAGATCAAGGGAGCCATTCCCTTGCTGATGAAGCCCCGCAATGGCGTCAAATGGACGGACCAGGACCGCACCGATCTGCAGCAAATGTTGCGGGCCGCCTCAGCGGTCTATCCCTACCTGATCATCTGGGCGCTCCCCGGTTCCCTTGTGTTGCTGCCGTTCCTGGCCTGGCATCTGGATGCCCGCCGCAAGGACCGCGAACGCCGCACCGGCGAACGCTCTGAGGTATAAATACAGCGCCCGCGCCTGACGCCGCGGTGGCCGCCTGCGATCCAGCACGGCCCACCCGTGCCGCAAGGGAAACACGCTCCAGTGGCGCACCGTCAGGTTCACTCTCTCTATCGGAAAGATCCATTGCATGAAGCGATTGGCTGGTTTGCTTTTGTCTGCTCTGGTGTCGCTGCAAGCGCTCGCGGCCCAGGACGAAATCCCCCTGCGCCTGCCTGCGGGCGTAGTGCCCACGGCCTACCAGCTTGCGCTGGCGGTTGACCCCAACCAGGAACACCACAGCGGCGAGGTGCACATTGGGGTGGACATCACCCAGTCCTCCGGCAGAATCCGGCTGCACGCGTCGGAGATCACCGTATCCTCCGCCGTGCTCCGCATCGCGGGAAAGTCCCTCACCGCCACGCCACGCCAGCGCAACTCCGATGTCCTGGATCTGGAGTTTGCCCAGCCCTTCCCCACCGGAAAGGGAACGCTGGACATCGCCTTTACCGGCCGCCTGGAAGACAAGGACAGCCAGGGTCTATTCCGGCAGAAAGAGGGCGGCGAGTGGTATGCCTTCACGCAATTCGAGTCCATCAGCGCGCGGCGCGCCTTCCCCGCCTTTGATGAGCCGGGCTGGAAGGTGCCGTGGACCCTGTCACTGACGATTCCGAAAGCGATGACCGCCGTGGCCAACACACCCATGGTGCGAGAAGCGGCAGTCGGCACGGAGCACAAGCGGGTGGAATTCCAAACCACCAGCCCCTTGCCGAGCTACCTGCTGGCGTTTGGCGTGGGTCCGTTCGACATACTGGACGGTGGCATGGCCGGCAAGACACCGGTGCGCTTCATCACACCGCGGGGGCGCGCCAGCGAAGCCACCTTTGCCGCCAGCCTGACGCCCGACATCCTGGCGCGCCTGGAAAACTACTTTGGCATGCCCTACCCGTTTGAAAAGCTGGACGTGATGGCCTTGCCCATGACCCTGAGTTTTGGTGCCATGGAGAACCCGGGCTTGGTCACCTTCTCATCCCTGCGCCTGCTGGCCAAGCCCGGCGAGGAGTCCACTCCGTTCAAGCGCTATTTCGTCAGCACCCAGGCCCACGAACTGGCCCACATGTGGTTTGGCAACCTGGTGACCATGGCCTGGTGGGACGACCTCTGGCTCAATGAATCCTTTGCCTCCTGGATGGCCAACAAGATCACCAGCCAGATGCCCGCCGAATTCCACGGCGAGAGCGGCACCCAGGACGCCCGGGCCTGGGCCATGCACACGGACCGCCTGCTGTCTACCTCGCAGATCTACCAGCCCGTGACCGGCAGCTTCTCTCAAGGTGACCCGCTGGGCGGGCAGGTTTCAGCCATTGTGTATGGCAAGGGGCAAGCCACGCTGGCCATGTTCGAGACCTGGCTGGGATCTGAGCGCTTCCAGGCCGGCGTGCGCCGCTACATGGCCAAACACGCCTGGGGCAACGCCACCGGTGAGGACTTTGTGGCCGCACTGGCGCAGGGCGACACCGAATTGGCCAACGCATTCAAAACCTTCACCCACCAGCCTGGCATTCCCCGCGTCACGGTGGCGCTGGACTGCAGGGCCAAACCGGTCTTGAAGCTGGCGCAGTCGCGCTTTCTGCCCCAGGGCGTGAAAGCGCCTGCGGCGTCCCTGTGGGCAGTACCCGTGACGGTGCGCACGCCCGCTGGCACCGCCCAACTGTTGCTGAAAGATGCCTCCGGTGAACTGGCCCTGCCGGATGCCACCTGCCCGCCCTGGGTGCAGGCCAACGCGGGTGGATCGGGTTACTACCGGGCCGTGTACGCCAAGGGCACCATGGCCACGCTGATGCGCAGCGCCCCGCTGGAGCACGCCGAGTTGCTGGCCAACCTCAACGATGCGCAGGCCCTCACCGAATCGGGAGACCTGTCGGTGGCCGAGGCACTCGATCTGGCCGGTCGGTTCACCGCGCATCCATCACGCGACGTCGCAGAAGCCGCCCTGGGCCTGATCGCCAACATGGAGGTTCTGCTTGAACCCGCGGACCGCCCCGCCTACGCTGCGCTGTGGCAGCGTGTTTTTGGGGAGCGCGCGCGCAGCCTGGGTTTGCTGGAACGGCTGTCCGATTCGTCGGATGACCGGCTGGTCCGCGCCAACTGGGTGGGCCGATTTGTGGAATTGGGACAGGACGCCAGCCTGCAACAGCAGGCCAAAGCCCTGGCGCGCACCTGGCTCGCAGATCGCCAAAGCCTGCCGGTCAACAGCCGGGGCCGGGTCCTGCGCGCCGCCGCACTGCATGCGGACCGGGCTTTTTTCGATGCGCTGGTGAGCGCCGCGCTGGCCAGCCCGGACCGCCGTGAGCGCGCCGACATTTACGGCGCACTGGGGAATTTCCGCACACCCGAGCTGGCCCAGGCCGGGCGCGCGCTGTGGCTGTCGCCCGCACACGATGTCCGCGAGGTCATGACCGCCGCCCGCGCGCGGGGGCGCCCGGAGCGTGTGCAGGAATCCCTGTTCCAGTTCATGGACCACCATTTGACCGACCTGTCCGGCAAACTTCCCACCGAAATGGTGGCGCGCTTTCCACACATGTTTGCCGGTGCCTGCACGCAGCAACAGGCGCAAAAGTTGGAGGCACTCTTCACACCCTGGCTGGCCCGTGTGGATGGCATGGCCAAGTCGCTGGAGCAGTCCTTGGAAACGGTGCGCCTGTGCGCCCACTACCGTGCTGCGCAACAGACCAGCCTGAAAGGCTTTCTAAAGCCCTTGCGGCCCACCTTGTAGTCCCGCGCATTCTTAGGAAATTGGCTGTGCCCAGCGCTCCAAGCGGGGCAGCCAGTCCCCCAGAATATCGGCGGACACCGCTACGTGGTGGGCCCGTCCGATCAGCAGGTGGCGCGGCACCACGCCCATGAAACGGGAGTCGGCGCTGTTGTCCCGGTTGTCGCCCAGAAAGAAGTAGTGGTCTTTCGCAACCGTGACAGGACCGAAGTCGCGCACGGCGGCAACGTCGGGCAGAAACTGCACCTTGCGGGCACTTCCGCCCACATGTTCGGTGACTTGCAGGGCTGCGGTGGAGGCACCGTTCCCCAGCGGTTCGGTCGTGGTGCGCACCCCGTCGTATTCGGCACGGACCCCGTTGAGGTACAGCACCGCGTTTCGCATCTCCACCACGTCGCCGGGTACACCGACCAGGCGTTTGATCATGCGCGTGCCATCCGCGGGCGCACTGAAGGTAATGACGTCACCTCGGCGCGGCGCGCCCGTTTCCAGCAGAGACACATCGCTGAGTGGGAGCTTGAAGTCATACGCCAACCGGTTCACCAGCACCACATCACCCTCGACCAGGGTGGGGCGCATGGACCCCGACGGGATGGGGTTCCAGTCGGCAATGGCCAAGCGGAAGAATCCAAAACACACCAGAAATGCAATGAAACCCCGGTTGTCTTTGAAGAAAGGTGGCATGGCGGGCTCCTGAGATGTGGGGCGATTCAGCATGCCGACTCAGGCGCGGCGGGTGGTCACCACTACGCGCTCCAGTGTGACCACGGCGCGCTCGGCGGTCTGCTGGGCCAGCACGGTCGTGTCAGGCTGGCTGCGATCTCCGCGCTCGGCGATGCGGTCAAAGCCCATCAGCATCGTGCCCTGCCATGACAGGGTCATGATGGCGGCAAAGGCCAGGCCCGTGGTGCGCAGACGCTTGGTGGTGGGGAGAGGGGACATGGTGGACTCCTGTGAATGGATCTTGCGACCCGATGCACGGACTGTAGGACTGCGCGCCACCGGGTTCCAGCGGTTTGCGACGAACTGCCGCCGGCTGCGAGGGACGGCACCATGCAAGCACCAGACAGTCTTTAGCGTGCCACCGCCGTGCGGCCCGCCAGGCCCGAGCCGAGCGCTGGCGCACCACCTTGTTCCGCCAGAATCTGCAGGTGGTGCAACAGGTGCGCACTGCTGCCCCGTGCCAACGAATCCTGCAGGCGCGCGGCGGCCTTCATGGAGGCAAGCGCCTCGGCCAGGTGGTCGGCTTTCTCGGCAATGCGCGCGTTTTCCCGTTCGATGCGCAGGGCGATGTGCTTGGCGTTGGCCCGCTCAGCCGCACGGCGCGCCTGTGCAATGGCGGTGTGGGCCTCGTTCAACTGCCCCAGTTCCGATTGGCACTGGGCGCGCAGGAGAAACAAAGTGGCCAGTGCCCAGTGGTGCGCGCTGGCTTGCAACGCCGTTTGTGCCGGCACCAGCATGGCCAGCGCCTGGGCACAATCCCCCTTGAGCGCCTGGACTTCGGCCATGCGCACCTGGCATTCGTTGGCAATGTCGTGCATTTCCTCAGCCAGGGCCAGGGCCTGCCCCCGTTGCAAGCTGTTCAGCGCCGCGTCCAGTTGTCCTAAACGCATCTGGTTGACGCCGAGGTTGACTGTATTGACCGCCTTGAGTTCGCGCAGGCGCATGTCAAACCGCGCCCGCTGTACCAGTGGCAGGCGCTGGCGGGCGGCGGTGGAGTTTTCCAGTTCGCGCCCCAGGTCGGTAAACAGTTTCACGGCGACATCCGGCGCATCCAGCGCGTCACAAATTTGGCCCATGCCCAGCTTGCACCAGCAGCCGCTGATGCGATCGCCGTCGCGCATGGCCACCTCCATCCCTTCGGTCCAATGGCCCAGGGCAACGCCATACTCCGCGCGGGAGTAATAGGCACGGCCTATCAGGTACAGCATGTGGGACTGCTCACCAAACTCACCACAGCGCTTGGCGCAGTCCACCGCCTCGCGCAGCCAGGCGATGGAGGCGTCGGAGTAGCCATCCTGGTCCAGAACCAGAGCAAAGGTCTGCGCGATCAGCACAAAGGCGGCGTCATCGCCCATGCTGCGCGCCTTTTCCAGGGCACTCAGGCAATCGCCGAACAATGCCGCCCCGTGGTCCTTGCGACCGGCTTGTTGAAGTTGCGCGACCAGGGGGCGCAGGGAATGGTGGGTGGCGTCAAATAGCAGCATGCGAGGTCCTGTATCCTACCCGCGATCCTGCGTCGTGCGCGACTCCGGCACCCAGCGCTTCAGCAGCAGGGCATTGCCCATGACGCTGACCGAGCTCAGGGCCATGGCGGCCCCGGCCACCACCGGATTCAGGTAGCCCAGTGCCGCCAGGGGAATTCCCGCCACGTTGTAGGCGAATGCCCAGAACAGGTTTTGCCGGATCTTGGCCACCGTGCGGTCGGATATATCCAGTGCAGCCGCCACCAGCGACAGGTCTCCGCGCATCAGCGTGATGCCGGCGGCGTGCATCGCCACGTCGGTGCCATTGCCCATGGCCAGCCCTACGTCCGCCGCCGCCAGCGCGGGCGCGTCATTGACCCCATCGCCCACCATGGCAACGGTCCGCGCGCCGCCTTCTTTCAACCGGGCCACCAAGGCCGCTTTGTCGCCAGGCAGCACCTCGGCCATGACCTCGCCCGCATCCGGGCGCAATCCCAGTCGCTGGGCCATGGCCTGGGCAGCGCCCCGGTTGTCCCCTGAAACCATCACCGTCCTGATGCCGCGTGCGCGCAAGGCCGTCAGTGCCTCCTTGGCACCGGTTTTGGGTTCGTCACCAAAGGCCATCAAGGCCTGCAGCACCCATCCAGCGGAACCCCGTTCGGCCAGTGCCGACACGGTGTGGCCCTGGTCCTGCAGGTGCTTCGCGTGTGCGTCCAGGGGGCCCAGGGAGACGCCCAGCTCATCCATCCAGCGCAGACTGCCCATGCGGAAACTGCGCGCGCCCACCTCGCCCTCGCTGCCACGACCCGCCACGGCGCGCACCTGGTCGGCCGCCCCGATGCCGATGCCCTGCTCCTTGGCCGCCGCCAGTGTGGCGCGGGCCAGCGGGTGCTCGCTGCCGCTTTGCAGGCAGGCGGCCACGCGCAACACCTCGCGCTCGTCGGTTTCCGGCGCAGCCACCAGCGCCGTCAGGCGCGGCTGGCCCACGGTCAGGGTGCCGGTCTTGTCAAAGGCCACCACGTCTACCTGGTGCGCCAGTTCCAGGGCCTGCGCGTCTTTGATCAAAATGCCGTGCCTGGCCGCCACCCCGGTACCGGCCATGATGGCCGCCGGCGTAGCCAGCCCCAGCGCGCAGGGACAGGCAATCACCAGCACGGCAACCGCGCGGATGAGCGCCAGCTCAAAGGTGTGACCGCTCAGCCACCAGCCCAGCAGGGTGCACAGCGAAATCAGCAATACCGTCGGCACAAATACCGCGCTCACCCGGTCCACCAGGCGTTGAATCGGTGCCTTGGCGGCCTGCGCGTCTTCCACCAGTTGGATGATGCGGGAGAGCACCGTGTCCACTCCGACCGCGCAGACTTGCAGCACCACGCGGCCATCGCCGTTGATCGAGCCGCCGGTCAGCCGGTCGCCGACGTCCTTGGGCACCGGCAGCGGTTCGCCCGTCAGCATGGATTCGTCCACCTGGGTGCTCCCCTCCAGCAGCGTGCCATCCACCGGAAAGCGTTCGCCGGGTTTGACCACCAGCCGGTCATGGACCATGACCTCCAGCACCGGCACATCCACCTCACCGTCCGTGCCCAGCAGGTGGGCCACGTCCGGACGCAAGGCGTGCAACGCCCGAATGGCGGCGGTGGTTTGCCGTTTGGCGCGTGCCTCCAGCCATTTGCCCAGCAGCACCAGGGTCACTACCACCGCCGAGCCTTCGAAATACAGGTGCACCATGGCTCCCTGTGGGGCACTCAGCCACAGCCACATGGACAAGGCCCAACCTGCCGTGGTGCCAATGGCCACCAGCAGATCCATGTTGCCAGCCAGTGCGCGCAACGCGTGCCAGCCCGCCTTGTAGAAGCGCGCACCCAGGATGAACTGCACCGGAGTGGCCAGGGCGAACTGTATCCACGCGGCCAGCATCCAGTGTTGGCCAAACAGGTCCCCCACCATGGGCAATGCCAGGGGTGCCGACAAGAGCAAACCCCACGCCACCGGCGCAAATCCTGCCCACGGCGAGGCGGCGTCCCCCGCATCCATTTGCTCGGGGGTGCGGGGCTCGTAGCCTGCATCCCGCACGGCGCGGCGCAGGCGTGCGGGCATTTGCGCATCACCGACAAAGCTGACGCGGGCCGACTCGGTGGCCAGATTGACCGTGGCCTCGGTGACTCCGGGGACCCGCTTCAAGGCCTTCTCGACCCGTCCTACGCAGGAGGCACAGGTCATGCCGCCAATGCCGATGTCCAATGGGGAGGCGGTGTGTTCAGTGGTAGTCATGGGGGGCGGGCTTCTCATCCAAATTACGATCCGCCGTGCGCCGCTGGCGACACGCCGTGGTTGCGACTATGCTCCGCATTTACCTTCATTCGGACCATTTCATGAGCCAGACCCTTACTTTTACCGTCACCGGCATGACCTGCGGCCACTGCGAGAAAGCCGTCACGCGGGCATTGCTCCAAGTGGATCCCCAGGCGCAGGTGCAGATTGACCGCGCGCACGACCGGGTGCAAGTGCAGTCCAGCCAACCGCGCGAAGCCTTGGCGCACGCCATCGCGGAGGAAGGCTACGCCGTCGCGGCCTGACACCGGCAGATCGGCGCAGCCCGCTACACTGAATCCATGCCTGAACCCACCGCCCTGTACCCCTCTCTGGCGCAGGTGCGCCCCTCTTTGGCGGAGCTTGGGCCCAGCATGGCCCCTGTTTGCGTGCCAGCTGGCGTCGTGTTGTTCAACGCGCATTCGCCCTGCGAAGGCTTTCCCCTGGTGCTCGATGGCGAGGTCAAGGTCTCCCGCCACTCCAGCGACGGCCGCACGTTGGAGCTGTACCGCGTGCAGCCCGGCGAGCTGTGCCTGGTCTCCAGCGCCTGCCTGTTTCGCAACCAGCCCCTCATGGCCCACGGCACCAGCACCAAGCCCAGCACCTTGCTCTTGATTCCCCCAGCCGTGTTCACCCAGTGGCTGGAAACCCCCGCGTTTCGCGACGAAGTGCTGGGACACTTTGCCGAACGCATGGCCGATCTCACCGGACTGATTGATGCCGTGGCCTTTCATAAGCTGGACCAGCGCCTGGCTGCCGCCCTGCTGGGACGGGGCCAGCACCTGGCCCTGACGCACCAGCAATTGGCCGATGAACTGGGTACCGTGCGCGAAATCGTTTCCCGCCTGCTGCGCCGCTTTGAGCGCGAAGGCTGGGTCGAGCTGGCGCGCGAACACATCCACATTTGCAACAGCGCCGCCCTGCGTGCCGTGGCGTCGGCCCAGCCCCTGTAGGGGCCTGAGCGGCGGGCCGTATTCACGGTGCCCAAGGATGCGGTTGCTATAATTTTGATAGCCACATAGGCAATATTTACGCGGGCTGGATGCCGATTTCGTCATCATTCCCGTATGCCAATCGAACCCGCAGCCCCCACGACCTGGGGGGCTGCATTTGACAATGCGCGGCAGCACGATTAGATTCATGTCACATGCATCTTATTTCAAGGATACCCGCCATGGCCATTTACCTGACCGAAACCGCCGCCCGCCAGATCAACGCCCAGATTGCCAAACGCGGCAGCGGCCTGGGTCTGCGCGTGGGGGTCAAACCCGTGGGCTGCTCGGGCCTGGCCTACACCTACGACATTGCCGACGCACTCGCCAACGATGACCAGGTGTTTGAGCATTTCGGGGCCAAGCTGGTGGTGGATGCCAAGGCGCTTGCCGCCATTGACGGCGCTCGCCTGGACTATGTGAGCGAGGGCATGAAAAAGACCTTCCAGTTCGACAACCCCAATGTGGGCAGTACCTGCGGTTGTGGCGAGAGCTTCAATCTGAAGAAAACGCCCTGAGGTCGCTTACGGCCCCGATTCTGGGCCTTAACCGCCGCAGGCACCGCAGCAATGGTCCACGCCGTGCTTGCCGGGGCGTTTGGTCACCGCAACGCGCCAGACCGAGGGGCCACTTTCCAGGTATTCCCAGGTGAAGAGATTGGGCTTTTCCAGTTCAAACTGGCTGCGCAGTGTCAGTGGGTCGTGGTCGTTGACCAGTTCCATGCTGGCATCCACCGCCAATTGGTCAAACGCCCAAAAAACCAGGGTACGGCGATTTTTGGGTTCCATGGGACGGGTATCAACTTGGACCCTATCGGTCGTCTGTGTCATAGGTTCTCCTAAAAATGGTGCAGACAATTATAAGATATACAATAAATACAGCTTATAGCTTTCTCATACTGCCATGTCGACCAAACCCGTACGTCCCACCACCATTCTCCTGCAACCCCAGGAACCCGCAGCCAAGGGCCCGGCCGCGCCCAGCCTGCAGGCGTTTCTGGAACTGGCCTTTCGCCCGCTGTATCTGGCGGGCACGGGCTGGGCACTGGTTGCCATTGCGCTGTGGATCTATGCACCGGGTCTGTTGACCGGGCCCTTGGGCGGCATTGCATGGCATGCACACGAGATGCTGTGGGGCTTCATTGCCACCATTGCCCTGGCCTTTTTGATGACGGCGGGAGCCAGCTGGACCGGCATCACCCCCATGACCGGGCGCTTTCTGGCCGTGGTCTGCGCCCTGTGGGTTTGTGCGCGCGTGGGCTATTTGTTGCCGTGGGAGACCGCCTTCTGGGTCGCCATGGCTGCAGAGTTGGCGTTTTTCTTGTCGGGTGCGGTGGCCATGATGCGCGCCGTCGTGATTTCTAAAAACAGCCGCAATTACGCGGTACCCGGTCTGTTGGCCGGTCTGGGGGGCATCGATGCCCTGTATCTGCTCACCGCACGAGACGGTGACTATCTGCTGCTGATGCAGCGTTTCAACTCCGGCCTGGTGGTCATGGCACTGATTGCCTTGCTGATTGGACGCCGCGTCATCCCGTTTTTCGCCATGCGGGCCGTGCACGATCTGGCCCTTCCCAAACACCAGGAGACCGGCTGGGTGCAGTTGGGTGCCTGCGCCGTGGCGGCGGTGAGCCTGCTGGCGGGTCTTGCCATCCCGGCTGCCGTGGGGCTGGGCCTGGCCGGTGTGCTGGCCCTGGTTCAGCTGGTGAGCTGGAAGCCCCTGGCGGTACGGACCAACGCCCTGCTGTGGATTTTGTATGTGGGCTATGCCTGTATTGGCCTGGGGCTGCTGATGGCCGCCTTGGCCTTGGCCGGAGTGGACATACCGCGCGTGCTGCCGGTGCACATGATCGCCATGGCCGGTTTTTCGGTCCTGATCATTGGCATGGTCACGCGCACCGCTCTGGGCCACACGGGTCGCCCGCTGGCCACGGACCGCACCATCCGCGCCAGCTACTGGCTGATGCTGATCGCCGCCGGCCTGCGCCTGGCAGCCATTGCGGCCACGCCCGCCAGCACGGCGCTTTTGCACATGGCGGCGCTGGCGTGGATGGCCTCACTGGCTCTGTACCTGTGGCAGTTCACACCGATTTTGATCCGCCCGCGCGCGTGAACCGGCCACCCCGTCGCCCCCCCCCTGAAAGCGATCCATGCGCCTGACCACGATGACCGACTATGCGATGCGCCTCCTGATGTACGTGGCGCAGCATCCCGCTCGCCTGTGCACCATTGCCGAAGTGGCATCGGTCTACGGCATCTCCGAGGCACATCTGATGAAAATCACCCACCAACTCGGACTTCAGGGCTGGCTGGAGACCGTGCGCGGAAAAGGCGGTGGCATGCGCCTGGCCGCAGCACCCGCCGACATCAATCTGGGTGCCGTGGTGCGCAGCATCGAACCCGACTTCTATCTGGTGGACTGCCTCACCCGCGACACCACCTGCAGCCTGACGGGCCATTGCAAACTCACCGGCATCATGAGCGGCGCACTGCAAAGTCTGATGCACTACCTGGATGGCTACACCCTGGCCGATCTGCTAGTGCCCACACCACACACCACCACCGGACCGCACCGGCACATTGTGGTGGCCGCCGGATGACCCTTGAGCCGATCACCGTGATGGCGCGGTCGGCTTTCCACCCATTCCATCAACCCCAAAGAAGGACTCTCCATGACCCATGCTTGCAACCACACGACGCCCGAGGCGATCTATCCATTTGACGCACGCGGTGTTGCCAAGCGCTTTCGCCACGCGGCCATTTTTGGCGCACTGGACTCGCTCACCCCAGGCGAAACCATGCGCTTTGTCAACGACCACGACCCCATCCCGTTGCTCCACCAGTTGCAGGCACGCTATGGCGCGGCGATCTCCATCAACTACCTGCACCGCGAGCCTGGCCAGATCGTGATTGATTTCTCCAAGCAATGACCGTGCGCGGGACCGCAGGAGCTGTGTGACGCAGGTCACAGACCCGGTGCCCCGGTGCGGTGTCCAATGCGTGCATTCATTCACCCCACCAAGGAAGCACCCATGACATCCAACGTTGGCGGCATTGACCGCATTGTCCGCATCGCAGCCGGCCTGGTCCTGATTGGTCTCACGCTCACCGGCACCATCGGCCTGTGGGGCTGGCTGGGCCTCGTGCCTTTGGCCACGGGTGCCATTGGCTGGTGCCCCCCTTATGCCATTTTTGGCTTCAACACCTGCGCCATGAAAAAGCAGCAATAGGGAAGAATGCTATATTTTTGATAGCTCAGTAGTGTTATTTCACGCGGGCTAGTGGCATTTTTCATTATTATGTAAATGCGTGTTACTGGTGTCATCTCCCGGCCATCCCAGGCGTTAAAGGATGACAAGCCGCTACGTCTAGTGGCATGGGCCTAGCCCCCACAACACCATGCACACACCAACATGCCAACCCGTCTCTTCCCCCAGGGCACCGTTGACAGCCCTGTTGCACAGCAAATGGGCCTGCCTGGCCTTGGTGGCCGGTTGCCTGGCAACGGTCTCATCGGTCAGCCGGGCGGACCCTCTCCAAACCGTCCTGGGTGCGGGGTTGGGCGCTGCGGCGGGCGCGGCCATTGGCCAGTCTGTCGGTGGCCACAACGGTGCCTTGGTCGGTGCGGGAGCGGGCGGCCTGATTGGTGCCAGCGTGGCGCGTGGCCATTCGGCACCGGCGCATGTGGCGTATCCGGGCTACCCGGTCTATCCCGTCCAGCAACCCTACACCTATGCGCGCCCACCCGTCGTCGTGTGGCAGCCACCGCCCCAACCCATTCAATACTGGCAGGCACCTCGCCACCGCCATCACCATGGCCACCATTACGGCCACCGGGATGACCACCGCGAGTGGCACCATGCGCCACCCGCCCGCGACCATGGGCGCGGCAACCCGCGCCACTGGGACTAGGAAGCCAGCGCCGCCTCGCCACCCAAGGCTTCAATCAGGTCGGGAATCAATTTGCGCAATTCGCCCGTGGCCAAGGCCACATCGGCATCAAATTGGTCATCCCGGCCATCTGCAGGGTTCGAAGGTGCCCCCTCAAACACGGTCTCAAGGAACGACAGCTTCTTGAGCTGCAGGGCTTCTGTGAGGACAAATGACACCCGGTCCGCCCAGGTCAGTGCCAAGCGGGTGGGCATCTTGCCCATGGCAATGTGCTGGGTGACTTCATCCGTGTCGAGCGCGTGGCGTGTGTAGCGCACCACCGCACGAGACTCGTCGGCGGCCTTGAGTTCGCACTCGCGGTCCACGCTGAAGCCCGGTGGTGCCTCCTTGGTGGACAGCCATTGCGCCATCGCCACCGACGCAGAAATCTGGGTATTGACCAATTGCACCACCAGGCCGTCCACGGCCTTGACCAGGCAGGTCATGACCTCGTCGGCCTTGGCCTGGCTGGCGGCATCGGTCAGCAGCAAGCCTGCTGCTGGATCCACCCAGATCTGCACGCTGGATTGCTTGCTGAACGCCATGGGAAGGAGCGAGAGACGCACTTCGTCGCTGATTTCGCGCTTTTCCTTCTTGCCCGGTTTGCGCCCCGTGCTGGCTTCAATGTGGTCCACCTGCTCCTGCACCTTGCGTTGAATGACCGAACCAGGTACCACTTTCATTTCTATCGCCAGCTTGAGCAGCCACTGGCCGCCCACCACCTCCACCAGCGGGCCATGGGCATGGCCACGCGGCTCCACCCAACCCACCGATTTTTCCTGTGTGGCACCACACTCCACAAACTGCGCTTCCTGCAAGGCCGCTTCCAGCGGTTCTGCGGTGCTTGGCCAGCCCGACACCAGGCGGTAAATCATCAAATTTTTGAACACGTGCTTGCCTTTTTCAATTGTCGGGAATTGCCCGATGGCTGTATTGTCTGCGCTACCGGGGCGCGGTACATCGCCCAACTTTACAAAGTGTTATGCGCTCTGCATGCGCGCGACACACCGCACTCGCATACTCCAGCCATGCCTGTTGGCGATGTCCGCCACAGGCACTTTTAAAAAGGAAGTTCCATGAAATCCACTTCTTTCAAGTCTCTCGTGATGGTCGGCCTGTTGGCCGCCGCCGGTGCGACCATGGCCCAACCCGGATCTGCGCAAGGCGGTGGCATGCGCGAGCGCATGGACCCCGCAAAAATGGACGCCATGGTGGCCAAACGCCACGATGCACTCAAGACCCAGCTCAAGCTCACTGCGGAACAGGAGCCTGCCTGGACCACCTTCACCACCGCCATGAAGCCGGCCAACCGCGCCGAGATGAAGCGCCCGGACCGGGCCGAACTTGACAAACTGCCTACACCCGAGCGCATCGACAAAATGCGGGCCCTGCGCAACGAGCGCATGGCCGCCATGAACGCCGAGATGGATAAGCGCGAAGACGCCACCAAGGCGTTCTACGCCACGCTCAATGCCGATCAGAAAAAGACCTTTGACTCCGCCCATGCCCGCATGGGACGCCACCACGGCGAACACCGCGGCGCGGGCAGAATGGGCGACATGCGCACCAAACCCCAGCAACCCCAGTAGAAGTACCCCTGCGCCGACAGCAACCAAGAGTTCTGTCGGCGCAACCCTCGGCACCCAGCAAAATTGGTGCCTATTGCGAGTGTGGTTTTGATTTAATTTTGCATCGTTTGATATTTATCAAACGACTATAGTGGCTGCATCCCTACACTGCGCCGCTCGGCGCTCGCACGCCATGTCCCTGCCCCACGCCCCCCTTCCCACTGTGCACACCATTTCGCTGCAGCGTCCACTGGTCTGGCTGGTTTATGCCTGGCGGGACATGGCGCGCGCCGGTTGGGTCAGTTTTGCCCACGGCCTGGTACTCAGCGCTGTGGGAGCCTGCATTGTTGCAGTCGCACACCAGCGTTTTTGGTTGCTGGCCGGTGCTCTGTCAGGCTTCCTGGTCATCGCCCCGGTACTGGCTACCAGTCTGTACGCATTGAGCCGCACCCTGGAACGGGGGGAAAGGGCGGGTGTATCCGTTGTCCTCAAGACCTGGCTGAATTGGCAAGACAACCAATTTGGCAAATGGAGCAACGACTACTGGTGCATGGTGCAGTTCGGTGCCCTCTTGGCGCTGGCGGCTACGGGCTGGGTGGTGACTTCGGCCGCCCTGATTACGCTCTTGGCACCCGCACCCATCCTGGGTCCGGTGGATTTTGTGCGGCATGTGGTGCTGGCACCGGACAGTTGGCTGTTTGAACTCTGGCTGGCCCTGGGCGGTGTATTGGCCGCGCCCCTGTTTGCCTCCAGCGTGGTGTCCATGCAATTGCTGCTGGACAAGCACGTCACGCTGATGCAGGCCGTGCTGACCAGCTGGCAAGTGGTCCTGACCAACCCGGTGCCCATGGGTTTCTGGGCGGCCCTGATCATGGGGTTCACTTTGCTGGGTTTGGGGTCCCTGCTTTTGGGCCTGATTGCCGTAATTCCCATGCTGGGCCACGCCAGTTGGCATGCCTACCGTGACCTGGTGGACGCCAGCAACCTGCCAACACGCGACTCGGCACCCTGAAGGCTGGACGGATACGGAAACGATTGCATGTTTGGTTACACGGAAGAACAGATTGCCAGCTTTGGCCTCACCTTCGGAGTGGGCGCGTTCATGCTCTACATGCTGTTCATCATCGGCCACCTGGCGTGGGAGTCCAAGGCCGGCAAGTTCGGCACCTTTGTGATCTTTCTGGGCCTGGCCTTTGGCATGGTGGGTTTTGTGGCCAAGGGCGTTATTCAGTGGTACATGGACAAATAGCACCTCTGCCAAGCGGCTTTCTATTTCAATTTGAGAGCTGGACGTTCAACGACAAACCAAGAGAACAGCGCACAAATAAGGCATAGGGGAATAGTCTTGGCCAACAGCATCCAGCCCGTATCCTGAGGAAAACTGTCTGATAGCGACTGCTGAATGGGAAATGCATAAAGATAAATTCCGTAGGACAAATCGATCGAACCTCTTTTTTCACTCCAACGATGCCCCATCCATTGCGCCAGGTTCACAACGAAGTAACCCAGTGCAGCGATGCCAAGAAAGTGCGTAAAGTTGTTCGATGGGATGAACCATGCAACGACCAACAGACAGCCTGAAAGAAGCATTGAAGGACTCAACCACTCTTTGAGCTGGAAAAAAATTGCACCAAAAATGAATGCTGCGTAATAGGTCGGGAGTGCTGCAGATTGCACAGTTGCACCAAATATATTGATGTTCTGCCCCCAAAAAACAACCCATAACAATGCTGCAACCAAACAGGCCATCGATCGACGCTTGGATTTCAATAAACCGGATATTCCTAGCATCAACACCCCAATGTAACAACTGACTTCAATTGGGATAGTCCACAGTGAGCCATTGACCACTGATTTGAACGGATTGCCTTCAAA
The DNA here is from genome assembly GCA_964504185.1 of uncultured Rhodoferax sp. Classification (GTDB taxonomy): domain Bacteria; phylum Pseudomonadota; class Gammaproteobacteria; order Burkholderiales; family Burkholderiaceae_C; genus Allorhodoferax. Next base: position 24,233 of record CAZDDK010000002.1, read on the forward strand.
TACACCGGGAAGCGGAGGGTAGTTTTGAAGAAGCATGTTTTTGATGAAGTAGTGCATTACTTCACTACTTTGCCAATAGGCATCTTGCTTCAAATTGGTAAAAACTGATCCGACACAAATACAAAATATCAGGCACGTCACAAATGCTGGATAAATTCGCAGGAACCTCTTTCGAGCAAACACGATCCATGACGGTTCTTGGGTCCAACTTTTTGTCACCAAATACCCGCTGATAATAAAAAATATCGTCACTCCCAATGGCGCAATGCCCTCCAAAGCGGGAAAAGCTGCCAACACGTCTGTTGGCATTTTCCCGCTGAGGGCAAACGAATGCGCAATCAATACGAACAATGCTGCTGTATGGCGCAAATGGAGAAAATTGAGAGATTCGCTCGGCACTTCACTGCCTTTATCTCGCGGGGAAAAATGAGAGTGTGATAAATGTTGCATCAAGTGGTGAACGAGAGTTTCCAGCGCCGATTGAATCTCGTAGCGGTCCGATTTTTCCAGATGCCGGAACAGGGATTGGAAGGCAATCCCCTATTTGTTGGGTCGAATATTATGGCGGGGCTTGCGGTGAGCCCCGCCCGTTGCCACTCTCAACCAAATGGGCGAATGCCAATCAGGAGGCCGTGCAACATGAACGCAAACGCCGCCCAGGCCACAACGCCCACCACCACCGCAATCACCGTCCCAGCAACCGTACCGGCCGGATACTGCGTACCCTTCACTCGGTCGCGCTTGCGCGCGGCGATGAAGTCCAGCACGCCCCAGGCAAGAAAAGCACCAAACAGCAGGCCGTGCGCCACGCTGCCATTGGCCAAGAGGTGCGCCAGTGCCCAGGCTTTGACACCCAGCACCATGGGGTGGTGCAAGCGGGACTTGATTCCATTGCGGGGCACGTAGGCCGCCGCCAGCAGGATGAAGGACACCAGCGTCAACAAAGAAGCCGCATGGCGCATGCCCACCGGGGGAGACCACAGCATGACCGGGTTTTCCCGCGCCACGCCAAAGCCATAGATGACAAGGGCAAAGCCCGCCAGGGAAAGCAGGGAGTAGACCCCTTTGTAGACGCCCTCGCCCTGGCGCGCCAGGATGCGGGTGCGCCAGTCCTCTGCAACGATGCGCAGCGAATGCACACCCAGAAAGAGAATGAGTCCGGCCAGCAGATAGCCCATGGTCGTTGGTCCTTGATGGTATGAATGGTTGCGTGGAACGGCTTTGGGTGTTCAGGCACCCAGAACGCGGTTTTTTCCGGCCCGCTTGGCCAGGTACATGGCCTTGTCGGCGCGTTTGATGGCGTCCGCTCCGGTTTCGTCGGGTGCCAGTTGCGCCACGCCGGCACTGAAGGTAATCAACACCTTCTCGGTTCCCGCCAGAAAAAAACGCTTGGTCAGTTCGCGCTGCAAGCGGGTCATGGCTTCAATGCCCTTGTCCAGCGGCGTATCGGGCAGCAGAATCACAAACTCCTCGCCGCCATAGCGCGCCAATGTGTCCTGCGGGCGCATGCATTCACGGGCCACCGTGGCCAGATGGGTCAATGCCGCATCGCCCGAGGCGTGGCCCAGGGTGTCGTTGAGTTTCTTGAAATTGTCGATGTCCAGCAGTGACATGCACAACGGCGTTTCCTTGCGCCGCACACTGGAGATTTCGCGCTCGACGGCCTCTTCCAGTCCCTTGCGGTTCAGCGCGCCAGTCAGTGGATCGTGGCGGGCCTGGGTGCTGACGCGGTCCAGTTCCTGGTGCAGTTTGGCCAGCTCGGCATTGGTCTGGCTGACGTGCTCGCGCATGGACTGCAATTCCGCGCTGGAGGTGAGTGTCTGGGTGGCCATGTTGCGGGTGGCACTGACCACTTCCTTGAGCAGCGGCGCAATTTCCTCAAGGGTTTTGGCCTGTTCGATCTGGCGGGCGTTTTCCTCCAGTTTTTCGTGGAAGCTTCCACTGGACTTGGCCATTTCCGACAGGCGATCGATAAACAGCGCCAGCATGTCGCGCATCTCGTTCTGGGCCGCCAGTGCGCGCTCCTTGGCGTCCTTTTGCTTGAAGATGACATCCTTCAGGCGCCGCTCCACATCGTCGAGGCGGCGCAGCGTCAGCGGGGGGGTGGCAGCCTGCATCAGCGCATCCATCTGCCCTTTGAGCCATTGTTCATCCAGGCTGAGTTCGGCGATGTTCTCAAACACCAGATGCAGCAGTTTGAGCAGGGTCTTCTTGATCTCGGCCTGGTCCTCGGCCACGAAGGAGACGCGGTCGGTGTAGCCCAACAGCAGGGTCTTGAGTGCCACGACGTCCGCTCCCGACTGGCGCAAGGACGCAATCAGGGTGTTGGTGAGTTCGGAAAAGCGCTCATCATCGCTGCCCAGCGCGGGCTGGATGTACTCAATCATCCGGCCCATTTGCCCCAGAAACTCGGTGGTCAAGGCCGGTGCGGTGGCGTTCAGCCCCCCTTTTGGCGGGGCCGCAGCCACCGTGTCGTCCGATCCGGTCATGGGGGCAAAACTGCCATAGGCGACCAACGCGGTTTTGACGCCATCCCAATTCAACCGGTCAATCGCGTATTCCAGCAACCCGCGCTGCTTTTGTTGCCCCGGTGTTTTGGTCGGCAAGGCCTTGGCAATGTCGCGCAGGGTATCCGCCGGAAACGCGGCCACTGCCGGGATGCCCGCTATGTCGTTGTAAATGGCCTGGTAGTTGGCCGGGGTGGGAACCAGCTTTTGGGCCGTCAGCTGCTTGAGCGTTTCCCGCGCAATTTCAAAGGGTTTCTTTTCACTCATTTATTAATGACTCGCTATAAAATATATAGCTGAATAATCAGCATTTACGCGGGCTAGCACCCATTTTTATCAATAAAACTCCGCTGTGCTCAATGCCCGTCCAAGAACGCCTTGGCGATGGCGACGGTCGTCAAGGGATCTTCCTCGTGGGGCACATGGCCCAGCCCCGGCAATACCACCAGCTTGGACCCCGGGATATCGGCGGCAAAGCGCCGCGCCGTTTCTGGGGGAATCAGCCTGTCGTTTGCACCCCAGAGTATGAGCGTTGGCTGCTTCAATTGCCGGATTGTGTCTTCCTCACCGCTCAGGCGCTGGTCGAGGCGGTAGGCCAGCGCCTGGCGATTGCCCGCGCGCAGGGTCAACTCATAGTACCGGTCCACCAATTCTGCGGTCACCCGGCCCGGATCGCCATAGACATTGCGCACACTGCTGTCCACCACACCGCGCGGCAGCACAAACTCCATCAGATTGCGCAACCCCGGTGTGCGCGCCAGACGGAAACCCAGGGGCACGGAGGTAGATTGCAGGGGGTAGCCGGCCGCATCCACCAACACCAGCTGACGAACCCGCTGGGGGCTGGCCAGCGCCACGCCCCAGGCAATCTGCCCTCCCAGGGAATTGCCGGCCAGAACAAACTGCCCCACACCCAGCTGGTCCATTACCGCCGTGACAAAGCGCACATAGGCGGCGATGGAGTAGTCGTTGCCCGGGTGCGGACCGGTCAAGCCAAAGGCCGGCAAATCAAAACGAATCACCCGGCGCTGGCCCTTCAGGCTATCGGCCCAGCCATCCCAGGTGTGCAGGCTGGCCGAGGTACCGTGCAGCAACACGATAGGCAGAGGGTCGCCACGCGGGCCCTCGTCGCGCAAATGAACCTGCATGCCGTCGACCGCAATGAACTGCGATGGCGGCAAGGCCCAGCGCGCCGACAACTGGGCCACCGTGCGATCAGGTGCCCAGGTGGCCAGAAACCCGGCAACACCAAATACCCCACAGGCCAGCACCACGACCCCTAGCAGGCGAAGAATCAATTTCATGGACCGGACTCTACACCTCCGCTCACACGGTTTGTCAAAGCACAAAGCTGTGGATAGTTCTGGCACAAGCCCCTGCTTATCCACAGGTCGTCGAAAAATCCAAAAGTTGTTCCAGTAAACGTGCAAGCCCGAGCGCATGGTCACGCACAGGCGTTCAACGCATGCAAGTCATTGATTTTTATGAAAAAAAATACCTTGTGCACACCAATCTCCAAGCCTTACCTACTACTACTAAGCTATTAATACAGTAATAAGACAATAGGACTAAATAAGTGCGGCCCAAAATTTAAAGTTTTCCCCATGTGCCACGCGTTCCCGGATGACGTGGGAAAAGAAGCCGGTGTGACCATGGTTTTGGGGCCGTCTATCAAGTAAGATTCGCCGACTTCGGTTCACGCCGTTCTCGTTTTCACGGCACGCTTTCGTAACTATTTCCCTTCATGTCCGTTTCTTCCGCAGGTCAACGTGCGGGCCAGGTGCCTGCATCCTTTGAAATCAAAAGCGCCCAATTGCCATTGGTGGCGTTGTTGCTGAAGTCCAGCGATGTGGGCCATTTGTCAGAGGAATTGCTGGCGCGGTTTGGAGCAGAGGGAGAGAGCCCTGATTTTTTTGACCACGATGCCTTGGTGATTGATTTTTCGCATCTGGAGCCCGAAACCCCGGTTTTTGACCTGGTTCCTCTGCTCAAGGTGTTGCGCCAGTGCAGCCTGGTGCCCGTGGCGGTGCGCGGCGCGAGCCCGCAAGCCATGGCGGCGGCATTGGCCGTGGGACTGGTGGAGGCACCGGTGGAGGTGCACCGGCCGCGCCCGAGTGTGGTCGAACCCAGCGAACCGGTGGTCGCGCAGGAAGTGATACGGGAAGTGGTACACGAGGTGGTGCGGGAGATACCGGGGCCTGGCACCCTGGTGGTGGACAAACCCTTGCGCTCGGGGCAGAGGGTCTATGCCCGAGGCTGCGACCTGGTGGTGCTGGCCATGGTCAACCCCGGAGCCGAAGTAGTGGCCGATGGCAATATTCACGTCTATGCGCCGCTGCGCGGCAAGGCCATGGCAGGTGCCCGCGGCAACACCCTCGCCCGCATTTTCTCGTTGTGCCTGGAACCTGAGCTGGTTTCCATAGCCGGTATTTACCGCACCAGCGAAAACCCCCTGGCCGCCGATGTGCACGGCAAGGCCGCCCAGGTGCGCCTGAGCAACGACGGGCAGGACAAGCTCATCGTCGAGCCCCTGAACCCGTAGCCCCGCACAGCGACTGCACCGTTTAACGACATTTCATTGGGAAGCAAACAAGACTATGGCAAAAATCATTGTGGTGACATCGGGCAAGGGTGGTGTGGGCAAGACCACCACCAGCGCCAGTTTTGCAACCGGCCTGGCCCTGCGTGGGCACAAGACGGCAGTGATCGATTTCGACGTGGGCCTGCGCAACCTGGACCTGATCATGGGCTGCGAACGCCGCGTGGTGTACGACCTGATCAACGTCATCCAGGGCGAAGCCAACCTGAACCAGGCGCTCATCAAGGACAAGAACAGCGACAACCTGTTTGTGCTGGCCGCCAGCCAGACGCGCGACAAGGACGCTCTCACGCTGGACGGCGTGGGCAAGATCCTCGAAGACCTGGCGGCAATGGACTTCGAATACATCGTCTGCGATTCACCTGCGGGCATCGAAACCGGTGCCCTGATGGCCATGCACTTTGCCGACGAGGCCCTGGTGGTGACCAACCCGGAGGTGTCTTCCGTGCGCGACTCGGACCGCATTCTGGGCATGCTGGCCAGCAAGACCAAGCGGGCGGTGGAAGGGGCAGAGGCCATCAAGGAACACCTGCTGATTACCCGCTACAACCCGGCCCGCGTGGACCAGGGGCAGATGCTCTCGCTGGAAGACATTCAGGATATTTTGCGTATCAAGCTCATTGGCGTGATTCCCGAGAGCGAGTCGGTGCTGCAGGCCTCCAACCAGGGCGTGCCGGCGGTGCACATGCAAGGCAGCGATGTGTCGGAAGCTTACAAGGATGTGGTCGAGCGTTTCCTGGGCACGGACAAGCCGATGCGTTTCACCGAGGCCCCCAAGCAGGGCCTGCTCAAGCGTTTGTTCGGAGGGAAATAAGGCCATGTCATTTCTCTCGTTTCTCCTGGGTGAGAAGAAGAAGACCGCCAGTGTGGCGAAGGAGCGGCTGCAAATCATCCTGGCCCACGAGCGCAGCGGGCGCAATGCCGCCGAGCCCGACTACCTGCCCGCCTTGCAAAAAGAGCTGGTGGCCGTGATCAGCAAGTACATCAAGATCAACCCCGACGACATCAAGGTGCACCTGGAACGCCAGGACAACCTGGAAGTGCTGGAAGTAAAAATCGAACTGCCTGAAAACCGGTAGCACCTCCGCGGTCTTTCACGCAATCTGCCTGCGCGTGGCACACTGGGCGTCCGGGCAACGATGGAACACGTGGCATGTCGGTTTCCCCCGCATTCGACATTCAATTTGGTCAGGCGCTGTGTGACTTGCTGGCAGCGGAGTTGGGCTACGTCTGCAGTTTCATGGCCGGGGCGGGCCACATTGTGGCGTGCAGCGAGCGCGCTCGCATAGGGCAGTTGCATGCCAAGGCCGCACGCGTTCTGGCGGGCGATTTTGACGAGAGTGAGGTCACCCAGGCCGAGGCCCAGGCCAGCGGAATCATGCGCGAAGGCCTGAACATGGCCATTGATTTTGGGGGACACCGGCTGGCCTGTTTTGCCATTGCCGGCCCGTTGCAGGCGGTAAAGCCCATCGCGCGCATTGCGCGATTCTGTGTCTTGTCAATGTTGCGCGCCCGCCAGGAGGGGCGGGCTGACGAAGCGCTTGCTTCACCGGCGGGACTGGGCCAATTGCTCGGGCAGGCGCATCAAACCATTGAAGGCAGCCTCACGCGATTGCACGATGCGGTAGACAGCATTGAGCAAGGCATTACGGTTTTTGACGCGGCTTTGCAATTGGTGGTTTGGAACCGACGGTTTCCCGAACTTGTTGGAATACCGTCCGCCCAACTGATTCGAGGCATGGATTTGAAGGATGTTTTGCGTTTGTATGCGCAACATGCTGGCTACAAAGCGGCACAAACGGACGTGTTAGTCAAAAAAAGGTTGGCTAGGGCGAGGAATGGACGTAGCAGTTTTTTTGAGCACGTGAGGTCCAACGGCATGGTGCTGGAAGTGCATGACCGCCGATTGGCCGACGGGGGTTGGGTGTCCACCTACTCCGACGTCACTCGCCGCCACCATGCGGATGCGGCGCTTCGCCTCGCCTACGATCAGGCCGAACGCCAGGTAGCCGACCAGACGAAAGCCTTGCGCGACTTTGCGGAGCTGTCGGCCGACTGGTTCTGGACGCAGGACGCCGAGTTGCGCTTCACATCGTTTTCAGGGCGTTCCACGGACAAGCTGCGCCGCACCCAAAGCGATTTCTTTGGCAAACGGCGCTGGGACATGCCCATCAGCGGCGTGACCCCCGCGCAATGGGCAGACCATATTGCGGCGTGTGAGCGCCATGAGCCCTTTCGTGATTTCGCCTATGAGATTGCCGCCAGCGACGGCACGCCGCAGCATTACATGGTCAGTGGCGTGCCGGTGTTTGACGGACAGGGCCGTTTTACCGGCTACCGTGGCACTGGCAGCAATGTGACCGAGTTGCGCCAGGCCGAACAAACCATTCGCGAGCGGGAGCGCCAGCTGGCGCAAATTGTGGACGGCAGCTCGGTGGCCACCTTTGTGCTGGATGCACAGCACCGGGTGACCCATTGGAACCGGGCCTGCGCCATTCTCACCGGTTGGTCGGCCCAGGACATGGTGGGCAGCGAGGAGGCGTGGCGGGCTTTTTTCCCGACCGCGCGTCCCACGCTGGCGGATCGGGTGGTAGACGGTTTCATGGACGACGAAGCCCGCGCGCACTATCACCTGCTGCGACCCTCCAGCTTGGTGGCCGATGCCTGGGAGGCAGAAAATTTTTATCCCCAGCCGGGTGCCAGTGGACGCTGGCTGTTTTTTTCAGCCGCCCCACTGCGCGATGCGCAGGGTCGGATCTGTGGGGCCATTGAAACGTTGCAGGACGTATCCGAGCGCCACCGCCAGCAGGTGATATTGGAGGCGCGGGTGGCAGAACGCACCCAGGCGCTCACCCAGCAGTTGCACTTTCAGCAACAGCTGATGGAGGCCATTCCCAGTCCGGTTTTTTACAAGGATGCGGACGCGCGCTATTTGGGGTGCAACAGCGCCTTCGAACGCTACATTGGGCGCACCAATGACGAGATTGTGGGCAAGACACCGTACGACATTGCACCCCCTGAGCTGGCAGCGGTGTACCTGGCAGCCGACCAGGCCCTGATGCGGGGACCGGGTGTGCAGATTTATGAGTCCCAGGTCCGCTATGCCGACGGCCAGCTGCGCGACGTCATGTTCCACAAGGCGACCTTCACCAACCCCGACGGGCGGGTGGGCGGGCTGGTGGGTGTGATGCTGGACATCAGCGAGCGCAAACGCATGGAAGACGACCTGCGCCAGGCCGCCACGGTGTTTGACAACAGCGCAGAGGGAGTCATCATCGCCACGGGGGAGGGCAGCATCATCGCGGTGAACCGCGCCTTCACCGAGATTACCGGCTACGCGCGCGAGGAGGTCATTGGACGCAACCCGCGCATGTTCCAGTCCGGACGGCACGACGCCCATTTTTATCGGACCATGTGGGGGGCGATTCACCAATTCGGCCGCTGGCAAGGGGAGGTGTGGAACCGGCGCAAGAACGGTGACGTGTTTCCGCAGTGGATCTCCATTTCTGCTGTCAAGGACGACAGGGGGCGGTTGACCAACTATGTGGCCACCTTCACCGATGTCACGCAACAGAAGCTCAGTGAAGAGCGCATCCAGATGCTGGCGTTTTCCGACCCCTTGACCGCCCTGCCCAACCGGCGCTTGCTGCTCGACCGGCTGGAGCACGCCCTGACGGTGAGCGCGCGCAGCCACTGCCTGGGTGCGCTGTTTTTTATTGACCTGGACAACTTCAAGGCGCTCAACGACTCCCGGGGGCACCATGTGGGTGATTTGTTGCTCAAGGAACTGGCGCGCCGCCTGGTGGCCAGTGTGCGCGAGGGCGACACGGTGGCACGCCTGGGCGGGGATGAATTTGTGCTGATTCTGGAATCGCTGAGCACGGATGCGCGGGAAGCCACCACGCAGGCCGAACTGGTGGGCCACAAGATTCTGACCGTTCTGTCCGAACCCTGCCTCTTGCTGGACAGCCCCTACCGCAGCACGGCCAGCGTGGGCGTCACCCTGTTTGGTGGCCAGCAAGGGGGGGTGGACACCTTGCTCAAACAGGCCGATCTGGCGATGTACCGCGCCAAGGCCAACGGGCGCAATGCCCTGCGGTTTTTCGACCCGGAGATGCAGGCGGTGGTCGATGCACGTTTTGCACTGGAGGCCGATCTGCGTGCAGGCCTGCAGTTGCAGCAGCTGGTGTTGCACTACCAGCCCCAGGTGGATGCCCGCCGGGGCGTGGTGGGGGCGGAGGCACTGGTGCGCTGGATGCACCCTGGGCGCGGCCTGGTGTCACCCCAGACCTTTATCGGCCTGGCCGAGGAAACCGGCCTCATCGTGCCCTTGGGTGCCTGGGTACTGGACGCCGCGTGCGCGCAGCTGGCGCGGTGGGCAACGCGTGCCCCCTTCGCCCATTTGTGCCTGGCAGTCAATGTCAGTGCCCAGCAGTTTCGCCAGACGGGTTTTGTGGACCTGGTGCTGGCAACCTTGCAGCGCCACGGGGTCCACCCCAACCGCCTGAAGTTGGAGCTGACGGAGAGCCTGCTGTTGACCGAGGTGGACGCGGTGATTGCGACCATGACCCACCTGAAGGCACAGGGTGTGGGGTTTGCGCTGGATGACTTTGGAACCGGCTATTCGTCGCTGAGTTACCTCAAGCGCCTGCCGTTGGACCAGCTCAAAATCGACCAGTCCTTCGTGCGCGATGTGCTGGAGGACCCCAATGACGCGGCCATTGCCCGCACCATCATCACCCTGGCACACAGCCTGGCGCTGGAGGTGGTGGCCGAAGGGGTGGAAACGCCGGAGCAACTGGCGTTCTTGTCGGCCCACGGGTGCGGGGCCTACCAGGGTTACCACTTCAGCCGCCCGTTGGTGTTGGAAGCGTTTGATGCCTATGTGACGGCCGCCACGGGCAGTCCGGACGCAGTGTGAACACGTGGTGGTGCGGTTGCAGCGCTGCGCGGGCGCAGGCGGACAAGTCTCAGCCCGGTGCCTTGGTCTTGCGCGTCAGTCGGCTCGGGTGGAGACGGCCAGCGCCGTTCTGGAAACCACCTGGCGCAGCACGAAGCTGGAGTGCACCCCGGTCACGCCCTCAATGCGGGTCAGTTTGTCCAGCAGCAGGGCCTGGTAGTGGTCCATGTCGCGCACGGCGACCTTGAGCTGGTAGTCGGCGTCCTGGCCGGTGATCAAGAGGCACTCCAGTACCTCGGGCAGCAGGCCCACGGTGGCTTCGAAGTTGGCAAAGCGCTCGGGGGTGTGTTTGTCCATGGCAATGTGGATCAGCGCCATCAGGGTCAGGCCCAGTTTCTTGGCGTCCAGCAAGGCCCGGTAGCCGACGATCAGGCCCGATTCTTCGAGCGCGCGCACCCGGCGCAGGCAAGGTGACGGGGACAGGCCAATGCGGTCGGCCAGGTCCTGGTTGGGAAGGCGGCCATCGGCTTGCAAAATTTCCAGGATTTGTCGGTCGTAGCGGTCCAGTTTCATTCTTCTGCTCTAATTAATAGAATTAACAGCAGAGTATGCCAAATGCAGCGGAAATTGTGGCAATAACGCAATTGTCTGCCGTGGCCACCGGCCTACACTGGAGACCGCTGCCACCCGCGGCAAAAATCCTGCAACACCGGCCACAAGCCACCGTTGCGCAACCCCCTTACCCGGGAGTGCGTTGCAAAGCCAAGCCTCCCCCGGGCACATCCGCAGCCCGGGGACTGTCTTTCCCCATAATCCATTGTTTGCTCATGTTTTTATAGCAAACTATTGTCTCTCTTCGCGGGCTAGGTCCGCTTTTTCCTTGGAACCTTCCAGAAAGGCCACGACCATGCGGGCAACATCTTCGCCTTCGTGGCCGTGTTGCAGGCTGTCCCGGCTGGCATGGTATTTTTCTTCGCCCAGCAAGGAGCGGCGCTTGTCGATGAGGTGGGCACTCAGGGCTTCTTCAAACTCCGGGTGGGGCTGGATGCAAAACACCGTGTCGCCCACGGTAAAGGCGGCCACCGGGCAAAAACCGCTGCTGGCCACCAGCCGGGCACCGGGCGGTAGTTCGTGGACCTGGTCCTGGTGGCTGGCCAACAGGGCAATCTGGGTGCGCTGCGCGCAGTGGGGCAGGTCCGGGCGGTGCCAGTCGTAGGTCATGCGCCCCGCACCCCACCCTTGCGGTGCCCTGCCCACCGGCGCTCCCAGGCACAGGGCAATGAGCTGGTGGCCAAAGCACACACCGACCATCTTCTTTTTCTGCCGCAGCAACTCGGTCACACGCCGGCGCAATTCCACCACCCACGGCTCGTTGGAGAATGAATCGGCCCGGCTGCCCGTGAGCAGCACGGCATCAAAATCGTCGAAGGACGCTGGGTAATGGCCGTGCTGGGTGGTGAAGACGTCCACACTCCAGTGCGCCCCCACTTCCTTGAAGAGCCGTATGAACAGCGCACCAAAACTGGAGTAGGTCTCTCCCAGCGGACCTTCGAGGATGTCGTTGTCGAGAATGCAAAGCCGCATTGCTATCAATATTGAAGCGTGGGAGGTAGAGGTTCTGAGGATTGGGTGCTGTGGATGACGCCAATCGGGGAATTTTATAGTGGGCAATCGAGTCCCATGGCGGATAAAAGCCCCCACCATTGGATCAAGCGATAACCCTGGACAGGTAGTACCGTTGAGGGCAGTTTGAAACAATCGTTGGAACGCCACCCTCTGTGGCGTATTGATTGAAGGAGTCCTTATGAAGTCTGTTTTTGTAGGCGCACTGTTGCTTGGCATCGCGCAGTTGTCGGCGGCCCAGGGTCCGCAACCCTCTGACCAAGCCTGCGCTTTCACGGTATCCGAGCTCGAAGGCGCACTGGGTGCCAAGCTGGAAGCTGGACGGGGGAGCGAGATGGTGTTTTCCGGTGGCAAGCAACTGACTTGCACCTACCGTGGGCGGGGCTTGGTGAGCGTGTTGCTGACACAGATGCGCATGGACAATCCGAAGGTTGCGCAAGAGTCTTACGACCGCTTCAAAGCGGGAACCATGGAGCCCATCGCGGGGGATAAGGACAAAGCGCGTTGGCAGCTCGGGCAAGGTGACCTCACCAATGTGACGCTGCACTATCTGCGGTCTGGCACCGACTACCAAGTGCGGGTGAGCGGCATCAACTCCAAGGACGATCGCGCAGTGGACTCCATGCGGGCGCGGGTGCTCACACTCAGACGCCTGCCGTAAAAATTTTGCCTCGAATCGGCTACAGCGTTCAGGCAGTCATCCATCTCGCAAGCAGCAGCTGAAAGGCACCTGGCCCGGACATCAGCAAGAGCAACAAGCCCAGTGCAATCGGCGCCAGCATGGCGGCGACCGGCCAGCGCGCCGCGCCGGGCCATGTGCGGGGAAGCAAAGGCTGGATCAGCCAAACCAGGAGTGGAAGCACGATTGCGGCAAATGCCAGGCCCAGCGGTGCAACGGCCTTAAGGCCGGACATTTCACTGCCGGTCGCCTGCGCCAGTTGGTGCGCAAACAATGCGACGATTGCCGTCATGCCGGGTTGCACGCTGTACCGCACGCCGTTGAAGGTGGCGGAGAGGGCACCGCTTTCACCCTGGCTTGCCATCAGGCCCGGCAGCATGGCCACCAGTTGCTCGAGATGGACCAAGGCGGGTGCCAGCGTCAATTGCTGGCCGTTGCCCACGGGGTAAATGCCATTTGCTCGGCCATCACCCACCTGGAAGGCAAAGGGGATGAAGGCCAGATTCCCATCGTTGTAGCCGGAAAGAACGGCTGCGCCGCACATGGTTTGTTCCACATAGCGCAGTGGCATGCCCAACGTGCTGGAGAGCATGTTCACCAGATCCACGAGCAGGGCGGGGCCTTCGCCAGCGGCCAGGTTCACGATGGGTGGCATGGCTGCCAAGCCGCAGGCGGGGGAGACGCTGAGTGTGGGAATGCTGGGCATGGTGGGTGCTTCCACCACCGTGAATTGAATCGCGTCGGCGTTGCTGTTGCCATCGTTGTCGCTGGCGCTGACCTTGAAGACGAAGGTGCCCACGGTGGTGGGAACGCCCGAGATGGCTCCTGTTCCGGCGTTCAGCGTCAAGCCGGGTGGAAGGCTGCCGGTGGCGATGGCGTAGCCGGTGACGGGGTCGCCATTGGTCGGCGTGACGAAGCCGGAAAGGTCCAGACTGTAGGCCGCCCCGGTCGTTCCCGTTTGATCGGGTACGTTGCCCATGACCGGTGGTACCTCGATGGGCGTGCGGTCCATGGCGGAGTTGTTGGCCGGGTTTGGGTCGGCACCGTGGGTGCCATCGTCGGCTATGGAGGCGGTGTTGCTGATTTCCACCACCCCCAGCGATAGCGGGCTAACCACCGTCACGGCAAACGTTGTGTTGCCGCTTGCGCTGACGGCGAGCCCCCCCACGTTGTAGGTGCAGGTCGATCCCTCATAGTTGTTGGGTGCGCACGCCCAGCCGACGCTGCTGGCACCAGGGTTGAAGGCGGTGTTGGCTGGCACGGTTTCGGTGATGGTCACTCCGCTTGCGGCCTGCCCGCTGGCGTTGGAAAAACCCAATGTGTAGCCGACCGTGGCTCCCGGTGCGACGCTGGCACCCCCATCACTTTTGGTAAGGATCAGATCAGGAGGGGCGAGGTCGTCGTTGGTGATGGTGCCTGTGCCTTGGGCATCGAGGATGTTGGCAGCACTGGCGTTGAACAGGTTGACGCTGAAGGTTTCGTTGGCCTCCGCCGTCGAGTCTCCAAAGACCAGTACCGTGATGGTTTTCGACGCGCCATCGCCAATGGCCCAGGTGAGGGTACCCGAGCCACTTGCGAAGTCGCTGCCTGCGAGGGCCGTGCCGTTGGCGGTGGCCCAATCGACGCTGGCAGGTGTCGCCGCCGGTGGTGCCGACAGCGACACGGTGAATGTGAAGTTCGTGGTGCCAGCGTTGCCCTCGTTGACGGTGATGTCACTGATGCGGATATCGGGCTCCGCGGCCTGCGCAGACAGGGCAAGCATCGCCAGGAAGATTGAGCAAGCAAGTCGAAGTAGTGGGTGCATGGTTCGTGCGCGGTGTGGCATCTATGAAGGTCGGTAGATTGTGTTTGCCGATGGCCCTTACCGCTATTCCCCCAATGGGGAATGGTTGAAGTGGGCTAGCGGTTGAGCGCACGCCCCAGGCTGTCCCAGTCCTGCGAGCCAGTTGCGGCGAATATCACGCGCAGGTGCTTCTTCAGCGCCTCATGGCTGACGCCAATGACGGTTGCGCAGTCCACGCGGGGATGGCCCAGACCCGCAAGGACCGCGATTTCCCGTTGCAATGGGCTGAGCTTGAGGGACAAGACCTTGCGCACGACATCGACGCGACGAGGTTGAATTCTGCGCAACTCGACGAGCACATGGGGGCCATCCGGTGCGCGCTTCGCATCTGGCGCATGCACGGCGCGGGCGTTGGCCAGAAGTGCGCCCCCAGGAATGGGCAGCCGCAGTTGCCGATCCCTTGCCAGTGCATGCGCGGCGTGTGGCACGAGATGCCGTAGAAACTGCGGAACGGCATCCGGGTGTTGGCCTTGATTGATGCCAGTCCCACGCTGGTTGGCGCTTCGGAGCATGGCGACGGCAGCCTCGTCCAGCGGAACGATGCGGTTTTGCTCGGCGTTGATGAGCAGATGGCCGGTTTGGACACTCTCTCCGTGCCAATCTTCGGGTGGGAGGGCCTCGCAAAGCGCTTGCTCCACCTTGCTTGCGGGCCAGCGCCAGCACATTGATTTCACGCGCACCAACAAAAAGGCGCTCGAATTCATTGAGGAATAGGTCTTGTACGGCTGCGGGCGAGTCCTCGTGAAAGAACCCTTCAGCCAAACCCGCTTCATCGAGCCAGAACAGCGCCGCGGCGTCTGCCCCAACTATCTGTCGCAGGACGGTCGCCAGTTCTGCGGCAATGGGTGCAATACCGACACGGGCTCGGCACAGGAGGTCCAGCTCCAGCCAGAGACGGCGTGTGAGCGTGGCGGAGAGGGGCGCGCGCGTCATGCTGCGCTATTGTTCAGCGCAGCGCCGGGGGAAATAAGCCAACCCAGGGTGGGTATGCGGGCCGTCTTAGGCGTGCGCAGTCGCGTCCCGAACCTGGTGGAGAACGGATTCCACCAGTTCTGCCCGCGTGCCGACGCCAAACCGCGACTGCAAGCGGTTGACATAGCTTTTGAGCGTGCCAACGGTCAGGCCAAGGGCTCCCGCCAGTTCTACCAGACTGGGTTTGCGCGTGGAGGCAATGACGATGCGCTTCTCCTGGGGCGACATAGGCCAGTGGAGCAGGTTTCGGGCGACGCGCAAATCTGCAGGTTCGCTGTGCCCGATGCTTACCGCCAGCAGCGGCGGGGTCCGCCTTCCAAGGGGTGGCAAGTATTCCGCGTGGTAGTGGAAGTGCCCGCTGATCCGGTTTTCCTGCCACTGTCTGCGGCCAGCCGTGGGCGTTTGGCGCAGCCAGAGTCGGATGTCCTCCCGTATCGTGTCAGGCAGGGTATCGAGGTCGGCGCGTGCCCACGCCAGCATGCCCATGTGGGCTCCGTGCGCCAGATACAGGCGGTGGGTGGCGTCGGCACTGCGAGCCAGCATATTGCCGTTGGTGTCGAACAGCAGCAGTTCATTGGACCGTGCAACACGCCCCGTGCAGGGGCCAAGGCCGGTATAAGGTCCGCTGT
>CAZDDK010000003.1:0-2457 GCA_964504185.1 uncultured Rhodoferax sp.
CTGGTGGTCAACGCCACCCGTACCAAGCAGCTGACCAACTTCCGTGTCTCGGGCAAGGAAGACGCGATCAAGATCACGCCGCCCATCGACCTCACACTGGAATACGGTGTGGAGTTCATCGAGGACGACGAGCTGGTCGAGATCACGCCCAAGTCGGTTCGCCTGCGCAAGCGCTACCTCAAGGAGCACGAGCGCAAGCGCGCATCCCGCGAATGACTGTGACCCCCACGCTCCGCCGTTGCACGGGTCGCTGCCCCGCGAGGGGGCTAAACCCACCTTGGGGCGGCCCGGCGGTGGGTTTGCCGTGACGTTCAAGCTGACCCACAACCGAGCCGTCTTCCTGATGGTGGCGGTGGCCCTGATGTGGTCTACCGCCGGTGTGGTCACGCGCCATCTGGACGCGGCACGCAGTTTCGAGGTCACGTTCTGGCGCGCCTTTTTCACGGGCCTGTCTTTGGTGGTGCTATTGCCACTGGTGCGCGGTCGGCGGGTATTTGCCAACATGCGCCACGCGGGGCCGGCCTTCTGGCTGTCCGGCGTGTGCTGGAGCGTAATGTTCACCGCCTACATGGTGGCGCTCACACTGACCAGCGTGGGCAATGTGCTGATCACCATGTCCCTGGGGCCGCTGATGACGGCGCTGATCGCCCGCGTCTTCATTGGCCACCGAATTCCGGCGCGCACCTGGACCGCCATCGCCGTAGCCGGTGCGGGCATAGCCTACATGTATGGCGCGCAACTGCAGGGTGGGCAGATGCTGGGAACCCTGGTTGCGCTGTGCGTGCCGATTGCCGGAGCCACCAATTGGACCGTCACCCAGCATTCGCACGCCAAGGGGCATGACGTAGACCTGGTTCCCGCCGTGTTTGTGGGTGCCGTCATCAGCGCTGCCATCACGCTACCGATGGCTTGGCCCCTGCAGGCCACAGGCCATGATCTGGGCCTGCTGGCCTATCTGGGTGTGTTTCAGCTGGCCATTCCATGCGTGCTGTCGGTGCTGTGCGCGCGCGTGCTGAAGGCACCGGAGCTGTCCTTGCTGGCCCTCCTGGAAGTGGTTTTCGGCATTCTGCTGGCCTGGGTGGGTGCGGGTGAGGCACCCGGCCAGACCGTGGCCGTGGGCGGAACACTGGTGATTGGTGCCTTGGTGGCCAACGAGTTGCTGGGCTGGAGACAAAGGAGTACACCCTCATGATGATGCAAACCACCACCCCGGACGTACACACCGCTGTAAACGGCGGTATTGGCCTCATTACCCTGAACCGCCCGAAGGCGCTCAATGCGTTGTCCTTGCCCATGGTGCAGGCGCTGTTGGCCACACTGCAGGCCTGGAAGGACGACCCGGCGGTGTGTGCCGTGGCCATTCGCGGCACCAACAAGACAGGTGCCCCCGGCACGCCCGAGAGCTTCTTCGGCAGCTTCTGCGCGGGCGGCGATATCCGCTTCTTCCACCAAGCGGCCCTGGCCGACGACCCGGCGCTGGGAACCTTTTTCACCGACGAATACACCCTCAACCATCTGATTCACAACTATCCCAAGCCCTACATTGCCTTCATGGATGGCATCGTCATGGGCGGCGGTATGGGGATCAGCCAGGGTGCCAGCGTTCGCATCGTCACAGAGCACACCAAGATGGCCATGCCCGAGACCGGCATTGGCCTGTTCCCGGATGTAGGTGGCGGCTACTTCCTGAGCCGCTGCCCTGGCAACGTGGGCGAGTACATGGCGCTGACCGGCAACACCATCGGCGGCGAACAGGCCGTGGCCTGGGGCTTGGCCGACGTGTGCGTGCCCGCCACCAGCCTTCACAGTCTGTGGGACGCGCTGCAGACGCAGGGTTCAGCCAAGGCATTGCAGAACTGGATAGCTATTAATTTCATAGCAAAGTATTCAGATTCCACGCGGGCTGATGGCCATATTTCTATAGAGATTCTGAATGCCTTCGGTCTGTCAAACATCCCATCCATCCTGGCTGAACTAGACCGGCAAGCCACACAAGAGTCCCTAAAGATAGCTGCCACGTTGCGCCACCGTTCCCCGCTGATGCTGCATGTGGTGCTAGAGCAGTTGCGCCGCGCCCGTGGCATGTCGCTGGCAGAGGACCTGCGCATGGAACGCGACCTGGTGCAACATTGCTTCTACACCGCCCACCTGGACCGCAGCGGACCGCGCAGTGAGACGGTGGAAGGCATTCGCGCCCTGGCGGTAGACAAGGACTACAAGCCGACGTGGAACCCGGCGCACATTTCGGACGTGACGCCCGAGATGGTGGCACCGTTCTTCGTCAGTCCCTGGAGTGCAGAAGCGCACCCGCTGCGCGCCTTGTCCTGAGTACACGGGCTGCGTCCATCGGGTTGGGTCAGCGGCTGCGGCTTTTTAAGGCGCGTTCGACCTCACGTTTGCCCTCACGGTCCTTGATGGTGTCGCGCTTGTCATGCTCGGCCTTGCCTTTGGCCAATG
>CAZDDK010000003.1:2467-37612 GCA_964504185.1 uncultured Rhodoferax sp.
TTCTTCCTATGCAGGTTCAGCGGCACCAGGGTGTAGCCTTTTTGCTCCACCTTGCCGATCAGGCGTTTAATCTCGTCCTTGTGCATCAACAGCTTTTTGGTGCGAACATGGTCTGGATTGACGTGGGTGGAGGCGGTGTGCAGCGGGTTGATCTGCAGGCCGATAATGAACAACTCACCGTTGCGGATCACCACATACCCGTCCGTCAGTTGCACCTTGCCTTCGCGCAGGGATTTGACCTCCCACCCCTCCAACACCAATCCGGCCTCGAACCGCTCCTCAAAGAAGTAATTGAAGGCAGCTTTTTTGTTGTCGGCAATGCGGGTATTGACAGTGGGTTTTTTGGCCATGGGACTCAGTTTGGGATGACAGTCGGGATACAAATAGGTGCTCTAGGGCTTGTCTACAATCCCGCGCAGACCTCCATTCTATGAAAACCGTACACAAGTCCGTTTTGATCTGGTACAGCCCACGGGAAATGTACGTTTTGGTAACCGATGTCCCCCGCTACGCCGAGTTTTTGCCGTGGTGCGCCCATGCGCGGGTGGTGGAGGAGCACGCAGACGGAATGACTGCCGAGCTGGGCATTGCCTTCAGCGGCGTGCGCCAGACCTTTAGCACGCGCAATACCCACGTTCCAGATCGCCAGGTCCGCGTGGAGTTGCTCAATGGCCCGTTTTCCCGTCTGGATGGCCACTGGAATTTCAGCGCCCTGGGGGATGGCTCACAACGGGCCTGCAAAGTGGAGCTGACTCTACATTACGGATTTGACAGCCCAACCTTGGGGAAACTGGTGGGGCCGGTTTTCGACAAAATTGCCGCCAGCTTGGTGGATGCATTCGTCAAACGAGCCCAGCAAGTCTATGGGGACTAGGATGCCGGGCATCCAGATCACCGTGGTGTACTCTCCGCAGCAGCGTGAAGTGGTGGAGCGGCAACTGGCGGTGGAGGAGGGCAGTACGGTGGCGCAGGTGCTGACGAAGGCAGGCCTACCGGCACTGGCCATGTCCCACGCCGCCGAAGCAGGGGGGGTGGGAATCTGGGGAAAACGCGTCAAGCCTGCACACACACTCAAAGACCTTGACCGTGTGGAAATCTACCGCCCGTTGACGGTAGATCCCAAGGTGGCGCGGCGGGAGCGTTTCGTGGGCCAAGGGGCCAAGAAGGCAGCGGGGCTGTTTGCCAAACGCCGCATCGGAGCAAAGGCGGGCTATTAGCACGCCAATTGCGGGACACCGCTATTTGCAGTCTCTTTCCATGATGCCTATGGCACGCTTGATTTCCATTGCTCTGGTGGCCTCATCCATGGTTCCCCGAACGCCCGCCGCGTTTGTGTAGCCAATCCGGTCGCCAGACTCCAATGAGGCCTTCGCTGCCCTGGCGCGGGCGCAGTTTTCCGCCCGCGCTTTTGCCATTTCCGCCTCAGCGGCTTTGCGCTTGGCGGCCTCTGCCTCCTGGGCTTTCTTCTTCTTTGCCTCCAGCTCTTTGTCCAGCCCACCCGCCGACTTGACCGGAACGGGCGCGGAGGTGGCACCAGCCGGTGCCTCGCTGTCCGCCACGGCATCCGACAGGGGGACCACGGGAGCGCGGGAACCTGGGCGTTTCAGAATGTTTTTGTCAGGAATATCCGTGGGCGGAGCCCGGTCACTGAACACCTTGTGACCGTCCTTGTCGATCCATTGCCACTGGGCCGAAGCCACACCAAATGACCCAGCCAGGGTCGTCAAAAGGAGTAGGTGAGTCAGTTTCATGCCCAAAGTGTAGCTTTCATGGCGGCGGGAGGTAGCAATTTCTGATTGAGTGGCAGAGTTTTTCCCCTGATCGGTTGCAGTCTGAGCGGAGTGATCCGCCCTGCCACGGGTACAATTTCGCCATTTGGAGCTTTGACATGCGCCTCCTCGGCAAAGCACTAACCTTCGACGACGTGTTGTTGGTTCCCGCCTACTCCCAAGTCCTGCCCAAGGATACTTCGCTGGCGACCCGCTTCTCCCGCAACATCTCCTTGAACCTGCCCCTGGTCTCAGCTGCCATGGATACGGTGACAGAAGCGCGCCTGGCGATTGCCATTGCCCAAGAGGGCGGCATGGGCATCGTCCACAAGAACCTCAGCGCTGCAGAGCAGGCCGCGCAGGTTGCGAAGGTCAAGCGCTATGAGTCTGGTGTCTTGCGGGATCCGGTGGTCATCACGCCGTCACACACCGTGCGCCAGGTCATCAGCCTGTCCGAGCAACTGGGGGTTTCCGGCTTTCCGGTCTGCGACGGTGGCAAGGTTGTCGGCATTGTGACCGGTCGCGATCTGCGTTTTGAAACCCGGTATGACTTGCCTGTGAGCCAGATCATGACACCCAAGGAAAAGCTGGTGACAGTCCCTGATGGGACCACCATCAGCCAGGCCAAGGTGCTCTTGAACCAGTACAAGATCGAGCGTCTGCTGGTGGTCAACGATGCCTTTGAACTCAAGGGCCTGATTACCGTTAAGGACATCACAAAGCAAACCAGTTTTCCCAACGCAGCGCGCGACGCCCAAGGAAAACTGCGGGTTGGTGCGGCGGTCGGTGTGGGCGAAGGCACGGAGGAACGGGTGGATGCATTGGTTCGGGCCGGGGTGGACGCCATTGTGGTGGACACCGCTCACGGCCACAGCCACGGCGTGATTGAACGCGTGCGCTGGGTGAAACGCAACTATCCGCAAGTGGACGTAATCGGTGGAAATATTGCCACCGGCGCTGCCGCATTGGCATTGGCAGAGGCGGGGGCCGATGCCGTCAAGGTGGGTATTGGGCCCGGCTCTATTTGCACCACACGTATCGTTGCGGGCGTGGGGGTACCTCAGATCATGGCAATTGACAGTGTGGCAACCGCGCTCAAAGGCACGGGAATTCCGTTGATTGCCGATGGCGGCATCCGTTTTAGTGGCGATATCGCCAAGGCGCTGGCAGCTGGTGCCAGCTCGGTGATGATGGGAGGCATGTTTGCTGGTACCGAAGAGGCTCCAGGCGAAGTGATCCTGTTCCAGGGGCGCAGTTACAAGAGCTATCGCGGCATGGGTTCCATTGGTGCCATGCAACAGGGCAGTGCGGACCGCTACTTTCAGGAATCCAGCACTGGCAACCCCAACGCCGATAAGCTGGTTCCAGAAGGCATCGAGGGGCGCGTACCGTACAAAGGCTCCATGGTTTCCATCGTGTACCAGATGGCGGGCGGCATCCGCGCCAGCATGGGTTACTGTGGCTGCGCCACCATCGAGGATATGCAAGACCGGGCCGAGTTTGTGGAAATCACAACAGCAGGCATTCGCGAGAGCCATGTGCACGACGTTCAGATTACCAAAGAGGCTCCCAACTACCGTGCCGATTGACACGTCTAACGCTGCGGCTCTGGGGCGTCCTGCCGCAATGCGTTTCATCATGGTAGCGGTGCTGATCGATATGGTGTCGATTGGACTCATGATCCCAGTGTTGCCGCATCTGGTGGGGCAGTTTACGCAGACTCAGTCCGAACAGGCATTCTGGTTTGGTGCCATTGCGTTTGCGTTTGGGATCGCCAACTTTTTTGGCTCTCCCATTTTGGGGGCGCTCTCCGATCGTTTTGGGCGCAGGCCGGTGCTGTTGATTGGCTTTGCCGGTCTGGCATTCAATTTTTTCATGACTGCTGCAGCAACCAGTTTGTGGACACTGGTGCTTGTGCGCTTGATAGGTGGTGGCATGCAGGCCAACATAGCCGTGGCCAATGCCTATGTGGCCGACATCACACCGCCGGCAGATCGTGCCCGTCGTTTCGGGCTGTTGGGTGCAATGATGGGCTTGGGGTTCATTTTGGGGCCGGCCATTGGCGGCATCCTGGGCGATCTGGATCTGCGGCTGCCTTTTGTGGCTTCCGGCACATTGGCTGTTCTGAATGGAATCTACGGCTACTTTGTATTGCCGGAAAGCTTGCCCAGGGAGCGGCGCACAGCATTTGAGTGGCGCAAGGCGAACCCGGTTTCAGCCATGCGGGGCTTGATGGATTTGCGAGGCGTGGCCCCCTTGGTGGCCGTCATTGCGCTCAGCACACTAGCCCAATTCCTGCTGCATGCCACCTGGGTTTTGTATACCACTTTCAAATTCGGTTGGGGCCCTCGCGAAACGGGATGGTCCCTGATGGTGGTCGGCGTGGTCAGTTTGGTGATGCAGGGAGTACTGCTCAAGCACATTCTTCGGCGTATTTCGGCACAAAGGCTGGCAGTCATCGGTTTGTTCAGCGCCACCTTGGCCTACATGGCCTACGGCTTGGTGCCTGAAGCCTGGATGCTGTTTGTCATCATCGTGCTCAATATGCCCGCTGCGGCTACCGGTTCGATTCTGCAGAGCCTTGTCTCCAGCGCCGCGGATGAAAAGGTCCAGGGGCGCACCATGGGTGCCGTATCGTCTCTCAATAGCATGATGGCGGTGGTAGCCCCGTTGGCTGGGGCTGGCATGTTGACGCTGGTATCGCATGCCCCCCGTGGAGATGTGCGCCTGGGGCTTCCATTCTTTGTTGGTAGCCTGATCCAATTTGTTGCTCTGGGCCTTGCGGCCTGGCATTTTCAACGTCAACGCGCCCACGCCGTTGGCATTTCTTCGGTTTGAAAACCATGACACACGAACGTATTCTGATTCTCGATTTTGGCTCGCAGGTCACGCAGCTTATTGCGCGCAGGGTCAGGGAGTCCCATGTGTTTTGCGAGGTCCACCCGTGTGACGTCAGCGATCAATGGGTGCGCGACTATGCTGCCGATGGCAAGTTGAAGGGGGTCATCTTATCGGGCAGCCACGCCAGCCTATGGGAAGACGAATCCCTGCGCGCGCCACCAGCGGTGTTTGAGTTGGGAGTACCAATTCTGGGTATTTGTTTTGGCATGTACGCCATCGCTGAGGCACTGGGGGGCAAGGTGGAAGGCGGTCACAAGCGAGAATTTGGCTATGCGGAATTGCGTGCACGCGGACACACCAGGCTGTTTGAGGGAATAGCGGACTACACGACCGCCGACGGCCACGGCATGCTGCATGTATGGATGAGCCACGGTGACAGCGTGACCCAAATGCCTCCCGGCTTCAAGCTTATGGCCAGTACCGACAGTTGTCCCATCGCCGGTATGGCCGACGAGGAACGCAAGTTCTACGCAGTGCAATTCCATCCTGAGGTGACCCATACCACGCAGGGTGCGGCCATCCTGAATCGCTTTGTTCTGGACATTTGTGGTGCACGCGCCGATTGGGTCATGGGGGACTACATCGCGGAAGCGGTGGAGCGTATCCGAGCCCAAGTGGGCACAGAAGACGTCATTTTGGGGTTGTCGGGTGGAGTGGATTCGTCTGTCGCGGCAGCACTGATACATCGTGCCATTGGAGACCAGCTTACCTGCGTATTCGTCGATCATGGCCTGTTGCGGCTCCATGAAGGCGATACGGTTATGGACATGTTCGTCGGCAAACTGCACGCCAAAGTAGTGCGGGTGGATGCCAGCGACCAGTTTCTCGGTCACTTGGCAGGTGTGTGCGAACCGGAGGCCAAACGAAAGATCATTGGACGCGAGTTTGTGGAGGTCTTCAAGGCGGCGGCGCGCAAGCTCACAAATGACCAATCCCGCCATGTCGCGTGGCTTGCCCAGGGCACCATTTACCCTGATGTGATCGAATCTGGTGGAGCGAAAAGCAAGAAGGCTGTGACCATCAAGAGCCACCACAATGTGGGTGGATTGCCAGAGCAATTGGGCTTGAAGCTGCTGGAGCCTTTGCGTGAATTATTCAAGGACGAAGTGCGCGAACTGGGTATCGCCTTGGGACTGCCGCACGACATGGTCTATCGCCACCCTTTCCCTGGGCCTGGCTTGGGGGTGCGCATTCTCGGTGAGGTCAAGAGAGAGTTCGCCGATCTCTTGCGCAAAGCCGACGCGATCTTTATTGAGGAGCTTCGCAACTGCGCAGACGACGCAACGGGTAAGACATGGTACGACCTGACCAGCCAGGCTTTTACGGTGTTTTTGCCGGTTAAAAGTGTGGGTGTGATGGGTGATGGGCGTACCTATGATTACGTGGTTGCACTGCGTGCAGTCCAAACCAGCGATTTCATGACGGCAGATTGGGCTGAACTCCCTTATGCATTGCTAAAAAAGGTTTCGAGCCGCATCATCAACGAGGTACGTGGCATCAATCGCGTGACCTATGACGTGTCGAGCAAGCCTCCGGCAACCATTGAGTGGGAATAGCAATTGCCGTGGGGAAATAGCGTTCAAGCCCTGCCCCGAAGTTACAATTTCTTAAGACACATTAAGTTAATTTAAGTACCACCTGTCTACAGTCTAGGGCAGGCGTCAAGCGCCGTTTTGACGTTGAAATTTCAATAAAGGATAACGACATGTCGCAACCTAAACACCACGACACATCTACGCATGCCGCTGACGATCCCAACGAGCCAGTGCCCATGATGCAGCAATTGCTTGATAACCCGTTTCTGCTGCTTTTTTTAGGCGTCATGATTCCCATGGTTGTTTACAACGTGTGGGGTGTGATTGACGTGTTGACCATTCCTTTGGCCAAGTGACTACGCGGTTCCTTCGCAGACCAACAACCAACATAATCTAGGAGAAACGCATATGAGCGCAATTTTGCCTCCAGCAGAACGACTGTGGTGGAAACACCCACTGGACCGCGTCGAAGGTACGTGGATAGCCATCGCACTGATCTGGTGTTTGATCATGTTCGCCATGATGGTCGGCTGGCACATCTACGGTGCCCAGAATCTTTCCACTGAGACTTACAAGACCACACCTGAGCAGTTTTCCAAAAAGGCCCAGGCCATGGTGGATAAATACACTGTGCGCACGGAAACAGCTGAGAACATTCCAGTGGTGGCTCCTCCCCCTGGTAGCGATGTCTATTTGACGGCGCGTCTCTGGAGTTTTTGGCCCATTATTGAGCTGGAAAAAGACAAGACCTACAGGCTTCACCTGTCAGCAATGGATTACAACCACGGTTTTTCCTTGCAGCCGGTCAACATCAATATTCAAGTTGTTCCTGGCTACGAGCACGTTGTGAAAGTTACGCCCAATAAGTCGGGCACTTATTCGATCGTTTGTAACGAGTTTTGCGGTATCAATCATCACACGATGGTCAGCCGTCTGTACGTGAAATAAGGTGAAGTAGAGATGTCCACAACATACCGTACCTGCCCGCGCTCCGGGCTTCAATTTGAGTCTCAGGCTGAAAAGCTAATGATTGTCAACGCCGTTACGGCGGTTGTTGCGTTGCTGGTTGGCGGCATATTGGCCATTGGCGTTGTGCTGACGCGCTGGCCCACCGTTCACTGGTTGGCAGCAGATACTTTTTACATGGTCTTGACTGCACACGGCATTGACATGTTGATCTTCTGGATCATCTTTTTCGAAATTGCGGTGCTGTATTTCTGTTCGTCTACCTTGCTAAGGTGTCGACTGGCTGCGCCCAAGTTCGCATGGGCCGCGTTCGCTCTGATGCTGATCGGTGCGGTGATGAATAACGTGTCAGTTTTCCAGGGCGGTTCGAGCGTCATGATGACCTCGTATGTTCCCATGATGGCGGCACCGACTTTCTACCTGGGCCTGATTCTGTTCGCAGTTGGCGCGCTGATTGGTTGCTTCGTGTTCTTTGGAACGCTGGTGGTTGCCAAGCGCGACAAGACATATCAGGGGTCTGTTCCGTTGGTTACCTTCGGCGCGATTGTGGCGGCCATTATTGCCGTGTTCACCATTTCGTCCGGTGCCATTATTTTGATTCCCACGTTCCTGCTTTCAGTGGGTTTGATCCCGTCGGTTGATCCTTTGGCGTACCGAGTGATTTGGTGGGCTTTTGGTCACTCTTCGCAGCAGATCAACGTGGCAGCGCACATTTCTATCTGGTATGCCGTGGCGGCTATTGCCTTCGGTGCGAAACCCATGTCTGAGCGTGTCAGTCGCGGTGCTTTCCTCTTGTACATCCTCTTCCTGCAGCTCGCCAGTGCCCACCACCTGTTGGCGGACCCCGGCGTAAGTACCGCTTGGAAAGTCGTGAACACGAGTTACTTCATGTACTTCGCTGTTTTGGCCTCCATGATTCACGGTTTGACCATTCCCGGTGCCATTGAAGTCGCGCAACGCGCCAAGGGCTATAACAACGGTTTGTTTGAGTGGCTGCGCAAGGCCCCATGGGGTAACCCGGTGTTTTCTGGCGTCTTCATCTCCATTATCGGTTTCGGCTTCCTCGGGGGTATTACCGGCGTGATGATGGGTACTGAGCAGCTCAACATGATCATCCACAACACAATCTATGTACCCGGTCACTTCCACGCCACGGTTGTGGTGGGAACTACGCTGTCGTTCATGGCATTGACGTACTTCCTGATTCCGGTTTTGTTCCGTCGCGAGATGATCAACCCCGGTTTGGCAAAGATTCAGCCGTATTTCTTCGGCTTGTCTATGTACTTCTTCTGCTTGGTCATGATGGGTGCTGGCACTCTGGGTGTTTCGCGTCGTCATTGGGACATGGCATTCAACGGTGCAGCACTTGCGTATGAATGGCCCGGAGCCGCGTACCTCCTGATGGGACTCGTGGGCATTGCAGGCGTCTTTGCAATTGCTGGCGGTGCCATGTATATCTACATCACTGTGGGCTCTATCTTGTGGGGCAAGAAGCTTGATGGTGGAAAGACCAGTGCTACTTTCACGCCCATTCCTCCTACTGCTCCATCGGCTGTCGCACAGTCGTATGGCTCTGCTGGATTCGCCGCTCCAGGTACATTTGTACTGGCGATGGTCTTTTTGGTGTCCTTCATTCTGTACTACTTCATTAACTGGAAGTACCTCTCCCAAGTCTGGGGTTTGAGCTAACCCACTAACACAGTACGCGGGCTCAGGCCCGCGTACTGTCTTACGGCCCCGAATTTATATTGAGACTCACTAATGAATGAGATGTCCCACAGCGAACCGTCTGGTGCAACTGCCGTGTCACATATGGCTCGCAGCGTTCTCGGACTATTTAAGCTTCGCATTGGTTTCATGATCATGATCACTGCCCTTGTCGGGCTGGCGGTCACCCCGGGTCCGGCCATTGGGTGGGAAAAATTGGTCGTTATGGCATTGACGGTTCTCTTTTCGTCGGCCAGTGCAGGTGCATTTAACCAATACTATGAGCGCAACACAGATCATTTAATGGCGCGCACCCGCAACCGCGCATTCGTAACGGGTTCTATTTCCAGTTCACCGGTCTGGTTGATTGTGATGGCCGTGATGTTGACGGCGTCTGTCATGATCGCAGCGTTGGCAATAAACACCATTTCTGCGGTGTTCGTATTTTTGGGCGCTTTCTTTTACGCCGTCGTTTACACCGTGTGGCTGAAACGACGCAGTTGGTTGAATATTGTGATTGGAGGGTTGGCTGGCAGCTTTGCAGTTTTGGCAGGGGCGGCAGCTGTCGATCCTGAACTGGGACCGCTCCCGCTGCTGTTGGCTGCAGTGCTTTTCCTATGGACTCCTCCGCATTTCTGGAGTCTGGCAATTGCGAACCAAGATGAGTATGCTGCAGCCGGTATTCCCATGTTGCCGGTTGTGGTGGGGGCACAGCGCGCCGCCACGATCGTTTTTTGGAGTACCGTGGCGTTGGCGCTAACTGCTGTGTTGCCCATTTGGTTTGGGGCAGGGCTTATCTATTTGTTGGGTGCGCTGGTGGGGGGCGTCTACTTTGTTTTCAAGGCTTGGCAGCTTTCCAGAAATCCTTCGCGCAAAACGGCGATGGCCTCTTTTTTTGCATCATTGATTCAACTGACCCTGTTGTTGATTGCATCGATTGCCGACAGCCTGGTGCGTTGAATTGGATTTGGTTGAATTGTCATGACTGTCTCAGGTGCTGCCCAAGGTTTGTTGTCGTGTTTGAACAGCATTTTTAGGCAGTTTCGAACCCTTGTCGCCCTGTTGTCCCTCCTCGGCGGAGTTACAGCGGGTTTTGCGCAAGAGTCCGTGGGTACCGCCACTCCGGTGGCCCTGGACCAAAAATCCGCCCTGCGTGTGAGTCAATCGGTTGTTGGCACGGTGCCCGGAGATTACACGTTTCTGGACAGAGAAGGGCGACCTGTGCGCCTCTCGCAGTACCGCGGGAAGCCCTTGTTGGTTAGTTTTATTTACACGGGGTGCTTTCAGGTTTGCCCGTTGACAACACGTTCGCTGCAAAGTGCGGTAGAAGCGGGTCGCGATTTTTTTGGTACGGATCAATTCAACATCGTTAGCATTGGTTTCAACCAGCCGGCTGACACACCTGAATCACTTAAGGCGTTTTCTCGCCAGTACCGTATTGATGTTCCCAATTGGGATTTCTTGAGCCCCCATGCGTCCATCGTGGATCGATTGACCCGTGAATTCGGTTTCAGCTATCTCGCGAACCCCGCTGGCTTTGATCACATTCTCCAGGCAACCTTGCTGGATGCGCAGGGACGAATTTACCGACAGATTTATGGCGACGATCTTACGGCAGACTCCATTGGCAGCCCCATTCGCGAGTTGCTGTCCAATGCTCCAGTGGAGCGCCAATTGGGATTGGATGATCTGATCGACAGAGTGCGTATTCTGTGCACGGAGTATGACCCCAAAACAGGGAAGTACGAAGTCAAGTATGGGTTGTTGATTGAAGTGGCAGGTGGAGTGACATTTGCCCTGACCATGTTGTGGTTCTTCCTGTCCGAATGGCTGTCCCAACGCAGGGCGCGCCGCAAGTACATCCCCCGTTCCGAGACTCTTTGAGAACTTACCCTGTGTTTTATTCGTTACAAGTCCTTGGACAACGCGCCTTCCTGGCCCTCGAAAAAGTATTCAATGCCATCTTTGGTGATCGCCTGAACCCGCTGTACTACCTGGGTGCGATTACGTACTTCTTGTTGTGGGTGGTCATCGGAACAGGGTTGTATCTTTATGCATTTTTCGAAACCGGTGTCGCGGCTGCCTACGATTCGGTTGAGGCGCTTACCCATGGTCAATGGTATGCAGGTGGTGTAATTCGCAGTGTGCATCGCTACGCCTCTGACGGACTGGTGATTACCATGCTGTTGCACATGGTAAGACACTTCACGTTTGACCATCACAGAGGATTTCGTTGGTTTTCCTGGGTTTCTGGTGTCGTTCTCTTGTGGCTGACTTATGCGTCAGGCGTCAATGGGTACATGCTGCCATGGGATCGATTGGCACAGTTTGTGGTGACCGCGACAACCGAATGGTTTGATGCATTGCCCGTTATTGGCGGCGTGATGGCACGGAATTTCATTACCAACGCAAATGTCAGCGATCGACTTTTTTCTTTGCTGGCATTTCTGCACATCGGTTTGCCATTGGGGGTCATGGCGGTTTTATGGGTGCATACACAACGTGTACCCAGCGCAAAGACGAACCCTCCCAAGCCGTTGATGTGGTCATTGCTGGCCATGTTGGTGCTGCTCGCGTTGGTGCGGCCGGCGATTAGCCAAGGTCCGGTGGATATGGCTAGCTTGCCCATCACCGTCAATTTTGATTGGTTCTATTTGCTGGTCTATCCTCTGATTGAATCCTGGGGACCGCGAGAGACTTGGCTGCTGACAGTTGGATTCAGTTGCTTTCTGGTTTTGCTGCCGTGGCTGCCACTGCGGATACGAACCAAGCAACCCACCTGGGATATGGCTGTCCACCCCGACGAACGCATCGTAGTGGGGCGCAGTGGTGAAACACTATTGGATGCCGGTTTGCGTGCAGGTTTGCCCATGCCATTTGAGTGCCGCAACGGCGGGTGTGGTGTTTGCAAGGCAACCATACTGCATGGCAATGTTAAGTTGAGTCCGTACCAAGAGGCTGCACTGACCGACGCCGAGCGAGCGGCTGGAAAGACACTGTTGTGCTGCGCAGAACCACTGGGCAATGTAGAAATTGAATACGTTCCGCAGGCCAACGCCAAACAGTTGCCCATACAGAAGTACTTGGCGCGAGTCACCAAGCTGGACCTGCTTTCAGCTGACGTGATGCAGCTGAGTCTTGCCTTGGTAGATGGTTCGCTCCTGAAGTTTCACGCGGGACAGTACATCAACATCATTTTGGACAACGGCGAGAGACGGAGTTTTTCCTTTGCAACGGCTCCCCATGAGGCACACGAAATCGAGCTTCAGGTTCGACTGGTTCCCGGTGGTCGTTTTACGACGGCCGTTTTTGAAACCATGAAAGTGGGTGACAACCTGTCGTTTGAAGGCCCGCTGGGGACGTTCACGCTGCGAGAAGACAGTGACAAGCCAATCCTATTCGTGGCGGGCTCCACCGGATTTGCACCGGTCAAGAGCATGGTGGAGTCGGCATTTCATACCGGAATCAATCGCCAAATGATTCTGTACTGGGGTGCTCGCCGACCCAGTGATTTCTATCTGGCCGATTTGGCCGAACAATGGGCTCGGGAGCATGCCAACTTCAAATTTGTGCCTGTTCTTTCTGCACCTGAGCCGCAAGACCATTGGACTGGCCGCACAGGACTTGTGCATGAAGCCATCTTGCAAGACTATCCCGATCTGTCACAGCACCAAGTCTATGCCTGTGGGTCCGTGCAAATGGTGAAGGCAGCGCAACCTGCCTTCGTGAAGCACGGAATCTCAACCGACGATTGTTTCTCGGACGCATTCCATCTTGCGCCGCAACGTCCGCTCGATGCCCAGCAGGCAGATCTGGTGAAACTGGGAGGTACCCATGTCTAACCCTTCGTTCTCGAAACCCGTGCGCTACCTGCTCCAGGCCATTGCCTATGGAGCGTTTGCCGCCACGGTTGCCTATTTTTCAACCTCCCCAACCTATCGTTTGCGGGGTGATGATTCTGCTGTGGTCAAGCTGTCATTCAGCCATTCCGCGCAGCTGGTGCAAGCCTGTCGTGAGCGCTCAGAGGCAGAATTGGCCAAATTGGCTCCCAATATGCGCACAAAAATGGACTGCCCGCGACAAAGAGCGGACGTGTTGGTGGAGCTGGACATGGACGGAAAAACCCTGTACCGCATCAATACCCCTCCAACGGGATTGCGCCAGGACGGAGCCGCTTCGGTTTACCGGCGGTTGGAAATTCCTGCCGGTCATCACCGTTTTCATGCGCGAATGGCGGATGGACCGGATAGGGCGTTCAGTTACTCCAAGGAGTTGGACCTCGATTTGGCACCTGGTCAGGTGCTCATCGTTGATTTCTTGACAGGTGAGGGTGGTTTCGTATTCATTCGCGGATGAGGTGGATTGGCGTGTCAAACATCCTTCGTGCGTTGCGCAGGGGTGATGAACGGCTGGCGGGGCTATTCGATTGCGCGTTTGCGCCAGCCCACAATCCGTTGCGGCACTTAGGGGCCTTGGCCTTTCTGTGTTTGGCGATCTCCGTTGGCAGTGGAATCATTGCGTTTGTCCTCTATGACACCAGCGTCAGCGGTGCGTACGAATCGGGACGGCGCTTACAGCTGGATTCGTTGCTGTTAGGGCGTTTGCTGCGCGGCATGCACCGCTACACCGCTGACGCGTTTATGGTCTTGTCGGTATTGCATTTGGTGCGAGAGGCGGTGCGTGGACATTACAGCGGCATTCGTTGGTTCTCCTGGATTACTGGGGTACCCCTGCTGTGGTTGCTGTGGATCGCCGGCATTTCCGGCCTCTGGTTGTTGTGGGATGAGCGTGCCCTCTATAGTGTCAACGCCACTGCGGAGTGGTTGCAGGCCTTACCGGTATCAGCGGATTTGCTCATTCGAAACTTTCTGACATCTAACTCTCTCACAGACCGGTTTTTTTCCCTCATCGTCTTCATGCACGTCAGCGTGCCACTGTTCTTGCTCGCCGGTGTATGGGTGCACATTCAACGCATTTCGCAAGTGCGCATCTGGCCTCCGCGTAGCTTGACGATCGGCAGCATCGTCATGTTCGCGGTGTTGTCGCTCTTCGTACCCGCTGAAAGCCTGGGGCCAGCGGTTGCGGGGCGGATGGCTTCTACCTTGTCGCTGGACTGGTTCTACCTGTTTTTACATCCGGCAGTTGACTTTCTGTCGGCAGAAGGAGTGTGGTGGCTCGCAATTGGAATCACCATCGTGCTGGTAGCGCTCCCCCTGCTTCCCAGTGCACGCAGTTCGCCGATTGGCAGCGTGCCAATCCAACCGGCTGTCGTCGATCTATCCAACTGCAATGGTTGTTCTCGGTGCGTCGCCGACTGCCCCTTTGGCGCTGTGATCATGATTGACCGCACCGACGGGTTGAACCATAGACAGCAAGCCTCGGTTCTTTCGGACCTGTGTACGGCTTGCGGTATTTGCGTAGGATCCTGCCCGTCGTCTACGCCGTTTCGGCGCATTGAAGACATTGTTTCTGGAATCGAGTTGCCACACAAACCCGTGGCCAGCCTGCGCCAGCAACTCCAACTAAAGGTGGGTGGGCTGACGGGACCGGCCAAAATCATGGTGTTTGGCTGCGCGCAGGCCGCAGACTGGGAAGGCATTGCGGATGCTTCCACAGCCGTGCTCACGCTGGAGTGCGCAGGCATGTTGCCACCATCGTTTATCGAGTATGCCTTGCGACTCGGCGCGCAAGGCGTAGTCGTCACCGGTTGTCGAGAATCCGATTGTGAGTTCCGTCTGGGTGACCGGTGGGTGCAAGCCCGCATGCGTGGCGCTCGGGAGCCGCGCCTGCGCGCGGCGGCTCCCCGTGAACGCATTGCGGTGGTATGGGTCGGCAGTCAGCATCGCAAGCTTATACAGGCCATTGCAGACCTGCGTGCAACCCTGCCGCTGGATGCGCCCGCGTCGGGTTCACAGACAATTCCAGTTTCCGATTCCCATTTGATTGACTCGCACGATGACTGACAACTACCCCACCCACTCCAGCCACGCGCAGGCCGCATCGGGCTTGGGTTTTGATCTGATTGTCCCCATCGATGCACGCCGGACACTGGCGATGGCCTGGCTCAGCCTGGGACTTGTGGCATTGCTGGCATCGGGCTTGTTCTCCATTTTGCTGGTGCTGTCGCGGACCCCCCAATTGCAAACTCTGTTCCCCGTAGCCGATTTTTTTCGTGTGGCCCTTGTCGTCCATGTTGATTTGTCGGTGTTGGTCTGGTTTCTGGCTTTTGGCGGGGCCTTGTGGACACTGACTGGCACGCAGCGTTTCCAAAATGTTGCCTGGGCAGCGTTTGGCATGTCGGCTGTGGGCACTTTGATCATGAGTGTGGCCCCGTTTGTCCAGACAGCGACTCCAGTCATGGCGAACTACGTGCCGGTGCTCGATGGGCCGGTTTTCCTGAGTGGTCTGGTGCTATTTGGCGCAGGAATCACCGTGCTGTGCCTGCGCTCCATGTTTGCCGCTGCGCCGGTCGGGACCCGCCTAACCGGGGAAGGGGCGCTGCGCTTTGGCCTGAGCGCTGCACTGGTGGCCAATGCCGTTGCCGTCCTGGCATTCGTCTGGTCCTGGCTGGCATTGCCCAACACACTGGACCCTCGTATCTACTACGAACTCGTGTTTTGGGGTGGCGGGCATGTATTGCAGTTCGCGTACACTTTGTTGATGTTGGTCAATTGGATATGGCTGGCGTCGGCGGTCGGTGCCCGCCTGCCACTGTCTCCGCGCGTGGTAGCGCTGCTGATGGCCATCGCATTACTGAGCGTATTTCTGACTCCCATTACCTACTTGGCACACGATGTGACTTCCGTTGAACACCACAAATTGCAGACTCTGTTGATGCGGTTTGGTGGCGGCCTGGTCATTCCGCCTGTTGCCTTGGCGGTCCTTTGGTCTGTGGGGCGAGTGCGTTTGCTGGACGAGCAGAAGCGTCCCCTGCGATCCAGTCTGATCGCTTCGCTGGTGTTGTTTTCCGCTGGAGGCATCATTGGTTTTTTGATTACCGGTAGCAACGTGAAGATTCCTGCCCATTACCACGGTTGCATCGTCGGCGTCACGTTGGCCATGATGGGCGTGGTGTACCTGTTGCTGCCACGCCTCGGGTACGCCGCACCGTGCTCTCGGGCTGCGGCGTGGCAACCCACAATTTATGGGGCAGGGCAGATGATGCACATTGTGGGTCTGGTTTGGTCCGGCGGGTACGGTGTGCAACGCAAAGTTGCCGGTTCCGACCAAATATTGCGCACCACCCAGGAGACCCTTGGAATGGGCCTGATGGGTCTGGGTGGACTGATCGCTATCGTAGGCGGCGTCATGTTTGTCGTTATCGTTTTGCGCGCGCTGCGCCAGCCTATCCGGACATAACGTGATAGCGACCATCATTCCCCCTACGGCTTCATCTGAGCGCACCCTGCGTATAGTGGGAGCGCTGGGGGCCCTGCTGGCACTCGTGATCTTGGGTGCCAGTATTCTGCTGCGTCTCACCTCGGTGATGGGTGCCGACGATGTCGTGCGCTCCTCGTTGACCGCCGACTCGGAAACCTGGTTGCGCCTGGCACACCGGCTGGCTGCTGCGGGTGTGGGCGTTTTGGCCTTGCTCGCCAGCGGACTTGGCTGGATGCGGCGCAACAGCATCCCTCGCGCAGTCACGCCGATTTTCTGGCTGGTGGGCGCTACCGTCTTGCTGGCGGTTGTCGGACCGCTGACCCCGGGTTATCGGTACAGCATGGTGACGGTTACCAATGTGGTGACTGGAACGGTACTGTTGGCGGCTTGCTGGTGGCTGCGGGAAACTCTCACCAGTTCCTGCGCACAGCGTCACAGTCTGTCTGACCCCATGTTGCGGTTGACATTTTGGATCCTGGCTGTGCACGTGGGCCTGGGTGCGGCCGCCAGTGCCCTGGAAATGCGCGGCACGCATTGGATGGCCTTGGTGCATTCCGGCTCCGCCATGCTCACCACTCTGATGGTGGCATCCGTGCTGTGGGATCGTCGCACGAACCCCTCGCTCACGTTTCTGGTTGGCTTCCTCTGGGCACTATTGGCGCTGCAGGTGGTCTTGGGTGTCGTGGCGCTGGGGATGGAAGGCAGACCGGTGCTCCTGGGGTTTGTGCATGCAATGCTGTCGCCCTTGTTGATCGGTGGCTTGGTTTCCCTGGCATTGCGCGGGTCCGTGCCGCCGTCCCGTTGAGGCACTAAACAGGAGCTTGAACATGCGTTCAGTATGGGGAGTATTGGGCTTGTTGTTGACATTGGCCATCGTGGTGATGCTGGCCCGCAAACAAACAACAGCGCTCGTCACACCGCCTCCTGTGGGAGTCTCCGCACGACCTTCCGAGGGAGCGTCTCAACCCCACGGGGAACCGATACAAAAGCAGATCGATCAGGCAGTTTCCCATACGCTACAACAAGCCCGGCCTATGCCGGACGAAAAATAGTTCCTAGCGAATTAGGCCACTAGCCCGCGTATACATTGGCTAGTTAGCTATTATAATCATAGCAAACATGAGTGATAGCATGTTCATGCGGCTCGCGGTGGAGCAAGCCAGGGCGGCAGCGGTATCTGGCGAAGTTCCTGTGGGGGCCGTGGTGGTCAAGAATGGTCAAGTCATTGCGACCGGTCGAAATTCGTCGATCCACACCCTCGACCCAACCGGTCACGCCGAGATACAGGCCCTGCGCGCGGCCGCAGCAGTCTTGGGCAACTACCGGTTGGATGGCTGCGAATTGTTCGTGACACTGGAGCCCTGCGCCATGTGCGCCGGTGCCATGCTGCATGCTAGGCTCGATCGCGTGGTGTTTGGCGCAACCGACCCAAAAACCGGTGCGGCGGGCTCCGTCATCAACGTGTTTGCGCAGGCGCAACTCAATCACCACACCCAAGTGCAGGGAGGGACGATGGCCGATGAGTGTGCCAGCGAGTTGCAGGAGTTCTTTCGTCAGCGCCGCGACCTGCAGTCCCGAACGAGGAGGGCACACCACCCTTTGCGGGACGATGCGCTGCGCACGTCGGATTCGCACTTTCTGACACTGCCCGACTACCCGTGGCAGCCACGCTATATCAACCATCTGCCCAGTCTGGCGGGTTTGCGCATGCACTACCTCGACGAAGGCCCCAGAAGCGCCCCCAGGACGTATGTGTGTCTGCACCGGACTCCTGTCTGGAGCTATTTTTTCCGCCACATGATTCCACTCTTCTTGGAATCCGGAGCACGCGTCGTCGCCCCCGATCTCATTGGTTTTGGCAAAAGTGACAAGCCCAAAAAAGAATCTGTGCATCACTTTTCCTTTCACCAGCAGACGCTGCTGGAATTGATCAAGGAACTTGACTTGCGCCAGGTCGTTCTGGTGGTGCAAGGTGCGACCAATTTCTTGGGGCTGACACTGCCCCTGATCGAACCCGAACGCTTCATCGGCACGGTGGTCGTGGATTCACCATGCAACGCCATGGACTGCGCTTCCTGCAGTGCGCCGTTTCCGAATACCGGGCACCGCGCTGCAGTGTCCGCTTTTGAGAGCGGGGCAGCGGATCCGCAGGACCGGGGCAAGGACGTGTTGACGCGGCAGATTCTGGACCCTATGAGAACGCAATGGCCCGGCAAGATGCTGTGGGCGCAAGCGGGGCAGCCCCCCGTATCCGGATTGCCCGTCGAGCAGTTCCTGCTGCAGGCGATGGAAAACGGCACTGCGTCCCGCTGGAACCCCACCGACGCGGTGCATGGTGAAGATTCCGCGTGGCACCGGGAGATTGCTACTGTCACCCTGACGTGTTTTGGCGCAGGCACATAAACGAAGCGCGGGTTATCCCGATCAAGTGCATGTGCTCAAACCCATTCTTTGAAGATGTTTTTAAAATACCCCCACAAATCCCGGTTTGGTGGTGCAAAATGTTCTCAAAGAATTTGACTAGTGGTTCGAATGCATACCGATACTGATACGCTGCATTTCCTGGATGACGAGAGCGACGCGAACGTCTCTGCGGGACTGGTCTGGCGGCTGATGATCATTGATGATGAGCCCGATGTCCACCGTGCTACGACGTTTGCGTTGGCAGGCGTCAAAATTCTTGGGCGTCCTCTGCAGTTTTTGCACGCCTACTCCGCCGCCGAAGCCACGCAACAGTTGCGCACCGAATCCGATGTCGCCGTCATCCTGCTGGACGTCGTGATGGAGCGGGAAGACGCGGGCCTTGCCCTTGTAAAAACCATTCGCCAAGACTTGCGGCTAACCGAGTTGCGCATTATTTTGCGCACAGGGCAGCCCGGTTATGCACCCGAAATCGAGACCATTCACGATTTCGATATCAACGACTACAAGACCAAATCCGAACTCACACGCACCAAGCTGTATGCAACCGTCACCGCCGCAGTGCGAGCGTACGAACAAATTCGCAAATTGGACCAACTGGCGTTTTACGACCGCCTGTGCAGCTTGCCCAATCGCAACAAGTTCATCGATCTTGCCGATGACCGTCTGGCCAGCGGACGCCACGATACCGATGTCATTGCCATCCTGGACATTGACGACTTTTCCGAGATCAACGACGCGCTGGGACATCAGCAGGGGGACCGTCTATTGCAGTCCGTCGCTGAAAGACTCAAATTGGAGCTGGGTTCCGAGGTGATTCTGGCTCGGTTGGGTGGCGATACCTTTGGGCTGATGGGCTCTTATTCCGTGGTAGACCCGGTGACCGTACTGGACAAATTCCGCTCGCCTTTCACAGTGAATGAAGACTCCATGGTCGTTACCGCAACGATGGGGTTGACCCAGTTTTTGGGCAACGGCATTGCCGGACGGGATGCACTGAAAGACGCCAATATCGCACTCAAATTGGCAAAAAAGAGTCGCAGAGGCGGGTTCGTGATGTTCTCTGCCGAAATGGGAGCGGATATCCGGGAACGGGTGCGCTTGCTACAGGCTTTGCGCCACGCTGTTGAAAGTGAGCGGCTGTTCGTGGTGTATCAGCCGCAAGTCAATCTGAATACCAGTGCTTTCGTCGGAGTGGAAGCGCTGATCCGTTGGCGCAACGAAGACGGATCATTTGTGCCGCCCGATCGATTCATCCCGTTGGCGGAGGCGTCTGGCATGATCGTCGCCATTGGCGATTGGGTCTTGCGTGTCGCCTGCCATGAACTTGTTCGACTCCAGGCGCTGGGGCTTCCTGATTTACGGATGTCGGTCAATGTGTCGCAAATTCAATTTCGCCACCCTGAGTTTTTGGAAAAGCTTCGGTTGGCAATCGTGGAGACCGGCATCAATCCCACGTGCCTGGAACTAGAAATTACAGAATCTGTTGCCATGGATGACCCAGACTTTATGCTGGAAACCCTGCACAAAATCCGCAAGATGGACATATCCATTGCAATTGACGATTTTGGAACGGGTTATTCGTCCCTCAGTCATTTGCGCCAATTGCCCATTGACCGACTGAAGATTGACCGCGCTTTTGTCACGGAACTCAACAGCGCAATTCTTGGTGGGCACATCGCTTCAATGGTGATTGAATTGGGTCGCAAGCTCAACCTGACCGTGATAGCGGAAGGAATTGAGGATGAGGGACAGGCGACGACCCTCAAGAGTATGGGCTGCCATGAGGGACAGGGATATCTGTATGCCAAGCCCATGGCCTCCTCGCAACTGGTTCAATGGGTTCAGAATCGCAGCCAAGCGGTGTAACACGCGCTGGCTGCGGGGCGACACGGGCGTACCGCATAATTGCGGCGTGAAAAAACACATCTACATCTACTCTCCTTCAGGGGCCGTGCGCGACAAGGCCGCTTTCAATCGAGGTATTCGATACCTTCAGTCCCAAGGCCACGAGGTCGAAGTTGACCCCGATGCGCTGGCAACCCATTTGCGATTTGCCGGAGATGACGAGACCCGCCTCGCCGCCATCCACCGCGCTGCAGCCAGCGGTGCCGATGTGGCCATGATTTCCCGGGGTGGCTATGGTCTGACGCGTATCCTGGGCCGTGTGCGCTACAAGGCAATCGCAAAAGCGATTGAGAAAGGGACCCAATTCGTGGGAATCAGCGACTTTACCGCGTTGCAGTTGGCGTTGTTGAGTCACAGCGGCAGCGTGACATGGGCAGGCCCTGCGCTCTGCGAAGGATTTGGGACGAATACCAGGCAGGGGCTGCTGCCCGACGACATCATGGAAGATTGCTTCAATGACATGTTGACGGGGCAGGGGGAGGGGGCCGGATGGAGGCAGAACCGTGAGGACGGCGCTTGCGATGCCCTCCACGTCAAGAATGCCATGGTGTGGGGAGGCAATCTCACGATGCTGGCGTCGCTAGTGGGAAGCGACTATTTTCCCCAGGTCAAAGGCGGGATCTTGTTTCTCGAAGATGTTGGTGAGCACCCCTATCGTATCGAGCGCTTGCTGACCCAGCTTCTGCACGCGGGCGTACTGGCCCGACAAAAAGCGATTGTGCTGGGGCAATTTACCGAATTCACGCTTACACCGCACGATCGCGGTTTCAAACTGCAATCGGTGGTGCAATGGCTGCGCAGCCAGATCAACACACCGGTGCTTACCAATCTGCCATTCGGACATGTTGCAACCAAGGTTTTGCTGCCGGTAGGCGCAAAAGCAGACTTGATCGTGGAAGGGCGCGATGCGTTGCTGTTCTGGGGACACCCGTCTCATTGAAACCGGGGTCAGCCGCGCAAACCGCTGGGACGGGCTGTCAGGGATTTGGGCAACAGTCCCTTGAACATATCGCTGATTTCGGTCAATTTTTGTCGCGCCACCGCTTCTCCGTCCACGGCAGCAATAGCTGCCATGACGTCACCGCGCAAATACCAAAGATCCTGCAAATCACCCGCGTGGATGACCCGCAGCTCAAGCTTGGAGGCGGCGACCGCATCGCCTACTCCCAGCCCCTCCAGCATGGCCTCCCGAATGATCTCCAAGGCCGCAGTCGCCCGTGAAGTGTGGCTCACTTCGCCAGCACCGAAAAGATTTTGAACTCCGATCACAACGGAAGCCGGTATCCAACGCATTTTGTTTTTGGAACGTACACAAATATTGACTGGCAGTATGGTATCAATCGAGTGGAGTAAATGCCATAGGTAAAAGCGCTAAGGAGTAGGCTTGTTTAGTTGGGTGTTCCTCAACAAGCCGCCTATGCCCTAAACTCCTAACCTTGATCCGAATCGGAATTTTTGGGAATGGGCCTTCAAACAACCGTTGTATTTACTGATCTGCATGGCAGCACGGCGGTGTTTGAGGCATTGGGTAATGCCCTTGCCACCCAAACTGTTACCCAAATCACCACATGGGTGGGACAACAATGCGTCCTTGCGGGCGGACGGCTTGTAAAGACCCTTGGCGATGGGGTACTGGTGATGTTTGCCGACAGCCAAGATGCGGTGAACGCGGTCGTTGAGATCCAACGCGCCCACTCTGCGCGCGTCATGCGATCCCCGCCCAATCTGCGCATGCCCATGCGGATTGGCGTGGCCAGCGGAGAGGTGGAGATGGTGGCTGGCGATTGCTATGGTGACGCGGTGAACGTGGCGGCCCGTTTGTGCGATTTGTGCGGTCCATCCCAGATATGGGCAAATGCGGCAGCGGTCAACACGGTCCACGAAGGTCCTGGCTTGACACTGCGGGTGCTGGGCCCCATCACCATTCGGGGCCGCGCTGAGCCGTGCACGGTGTATCAAATCGAGTGGCACGAAGACGTTGCCACGGATTTTTTCACCATGCAAGGCGAATTGGATCCTATCCACGCCTTGGGCGAGCGCGATCCCCTCGGGCGCGAAGTAGAGTTGACCTGGCTAGGAACGACGCAGCGTTACAAGTCGTTTGAACTGCCCATTCAAATTGGTCGTGTGCGTGACGCCAATTTCATGGTGAACGATCCTCGGGTCTCTCGTATTCATGCCCGGCTGGAGTGGCGAAATGGCAGTGTGGTGTTTGTGGACACCAGTAGCTACGGAAGTTGGGTTCGCTTTTTGGGTGCCAAAGGTTCTGATGTGTTGTTACGACGAGAAGAATGCGTGCTGCACGGCAAGGGCGAGTTGGCTTTGGGTGCTTCGTTTACCGATCCCAGTGTTCCGACCGTGGCGTTTTCCATCTTCTGATGCATAGTGTTCGCTCATGGTCCCGCGATAGTCAACTTAACATAATATACATCGTATAAATTACGCAAGCAGTGGCACTTTCACCAACTGCCTGGCGCGCGCATTGTTCGTATGGCCTTGGCTATCAGCTCTATGGCTGCGTCATTTTGAACACGTGTCGCAAAGTCGATTGCAGTCAACCCCAGTCCATTTTTCACAATAGGATCCGCGCCAGCGTCAAGCAGCATTTGGACAGCCTCGGTAGAGCCATACATTGCGGCCATCATCAGAGGGGTACTTCCGTTGGGCGACGCTGCATCGATGTAGGCATGGTTGTCCAACAGGATTTGGATCACATCCAGATGCCCCCCGGTTGCGGCGTAGTGCAAGGGTGTCCAACCAGGCTTGTTGACATCGGCGTCCCGGGCAATCAATTTCTGACAGACGGCCAGATAGCCTTTCAAGGCAGCCAGCATCAACGGGCTTTCATCCTTGACCGTGCGCACTTCAACGCGGGTCGTGGGGCTGTCCAGTAGCGCATCAACCACTTTGAAGGATGGCTCCTTGATGGCCAATATCAATCCAAACTCCCCCCCGGGGCTCAACGTGTTGGGATCGAATCCCCGGCCGAGGAGGGTCCGTATTACATCGGGGTTGTCGTGCTTAATGGCGGAAAAAAAATCATCGTACGAGCCCGCAATTGCTGATGAAAATCCAATAAAAACAACTAGATAAACGCAGTATTTAATCTTGTTTATCATGATTGAGCACTTTAAACAGACGCAAGAAGTTGGCACTGGTGGCCTCGCCAATGGCCTCGACACTGCACGAACGCAAGGCCGCCAGTTGCTTGGCCACCAAGGGCACATACGATGGGTTATTGGTTTTCCCCCGAAAGGGTACCGGTGCAAGATAGGGACTGTCTGTTTCAATCAAGAGGCGGTCGATGGGAACCCAGCTTGCGACATCGCGCAAGTCCTGTGCTGTTTTGAACGTCAGTATTCCGGAAAAGGAAATGTAAAACCCCAAGTCCAGCGCCTGGCGCGCGACGGCCTCGTTCTCGGTAAAGCAGTGAAATACACCGCCCGCCGCATCCTGCCCACCATCCTCACCCTCCTCGCGCAAAATAGCCAAGGTGTCAACCGAGGCACTGCGCGTGTGGATAACCAGTGGCTTGTGCAACTGCCGCGCGGCGCGAATATGGGTGCGAAAGCGCGCTCGTTGCCACTGCATGTCGGCTATGCTGCGGGAACCCAAACGGTAGTAGTCCAGGCCCGTTTCACCCACCGCAACTACGCGTGCCAACTGTCCCAGGCGGACCAAGTCGTCCACAGTGGGCTCCTGCACACCTTCGTTGTCCGGATGCACTCCTACACTGGCCCAGAAGTCTGGGTATTGGAGTGCCAACTGGTGGACTGAGGGAAACTCTTCCAACGTGGTGCAAATGCACAGCGCTCGCGAAACCTGGGCATCCAACATGGACTGGCGGATGTCCGGCAACGAAGACGCCAACTCCGGAAAGGTCAAATGGCAGTGAGAATCGGTAAACATGGTTCGCGCCGACGCGGAGGGACGCACTTACCGCGCGAAAAGGTCGGTCTGTGTCAGATGGTCTGGGTCGGACGTTCGGACGCCATGTGGGCACCCAAAATTTCTTCAATCTTCATTTTGAGTGCGCGCGATTTCTCGTCTTTTGGAAACACAATGCCAACACCTTGTGTGCGCCCGCCTGCGGCCTTGGCGGGGGTGACCCAGGCAACCTTTCCGGCGACCGGATAGCGCTGAATGTCTTCTGGCAATGACAGCAACACGTACACATCATCCCCCAGCGCATACTCCCGCGCAGTCGGAATAAACACACCGCCCTCCGCAAAAATTGGAATGTAGGCGGCATAAAGCGCGGCCTTTTCCTTAATGGACAGCTGGATGACACTCGGTCTTGGTGTAGATGCGCTGGGCGTTGACATATTGCGTACTCAATGGACGGAGTTTAGAACCGTTTTGGCCTGACCTACAAGTGTTTCCTGCATCAGCCCGGCGTTGAATGGGTGTTCCACGGTGCGCATGGTACGGGACAAAGCCTTGCTCCACGCCGTGAGGGTGGCCAAAGTGGCTCGGGTGCGGAGGTCTGCCGCGCCAAAAAACCGGGGCTGTGCACCGACCCGATGGGCCAGCAGATCATGGCACAACTTGTGCAGCGCATCGACGATCTGGGGGACAGTCCAGTCCTTGAACAGAGCGACTTCTCCCCTGGCCATGGCCTGGGGCAAGGTCAACCAGACCATTGGATCCCGCCCCGATGCCAAATAGTCCAGGGCGTCTTCGGGCCGCCCGCCCATGGCCCTCAAAAGCTGTTGCGCCTGCGACGAATCGCAACCGTTGCGTCCGAGCCAGTTCATGGCGGCCACCTCGTCCGGCCAGTCCATGGCGTGTCCAAGACAGCGGCTGCGGATGGTTGGCAGCAGTTGGTGTGCCGATTCACTGGCCAACACGAACTTCACATCCCCGGGCGGCTCTTCCAAGGTCTTGAGCAAGGTGTTGGCGGTAATGGTGTTCATTTGTTCTGCCGGAAATACCAAAACCACCTTGCCACGCCCTCGGGCGCTGGTGCGTTGGGAAAACTCCACCGCTTCGCGCATGGCATCGACCCGAATCTCCTTGCTGGGTTTGCGCTTCTTGTCATCGATTTCCGCTTGCGCCTTCTCCCCCAGTGGCCATGCCCGTGCCAGCAGGGTGTTCTCCGGCATCAGAGTACACAGGTCGGCATGCGTGCGGACATCAATGGCATGGCAGCTGCCGCATGCGCCGCAGGCACCGGCCTCACCGGGGCACTCGCACAACCAGGCCCGGGCCAACGCCAATGCCAAACTGTATTGGCCTAAACCGGACGGACCCTGCAGCAGCCAGGCGTGCCCCCGCTGGCGCAACAGTCGGCGCACCTGGGTTTCAATCCACGGTGGGACATGTGCCTGGCTCGGGCCATTCAGCACGGCAAAAGACCCTTCTCACGAACCGCCTGCAGAACATCGCATCCCACCGCGTCTTGCGGCTGATTGGCGTTGATGCGGGCAAAACGCGCCGTGTCTTGCGCTAGCCGCTTGGCGTACCCAGCGGCCACTCTCTCAAAGAACGCCAAGGGCTGCGATTCAAACTTGTCGGCAACCCGGGCCGCCGACAGGCGCTGTGCAGCAACATTGGCCGGCAGGTCAAACCAGATCGTCAGGTTGGGCTGGACCAGGGCTGGGTGGTTTGCCCCCCGCTCGCCGTCCCGGGCCTGCACCCAGGACTCCAGCCCGCTGAGAACCTTCCAGTCAAACCCACGGCCTTCGCCCTGATAGGCGAAGCTGGCATCGGTAAACCGGTCGCACAACACGACATCACCGCGTTCCAAGGCAGGCAGGATGACGCGCTGCAGATGGTCGCGGCGGGCCGCAAAAACCAACAGTGCTTCTGTCATGGCATCCATGGCGTCATTCAACACCATGTGCCGCAAACGTTCAGCCAGAGGTGTTCCGCCCGGCTCGCGCGTCACCACGACCGCCCTGCCCTTCGCTTGAAACGCCTCGGCCAGGCGTTGAATATGCGTGGACTTGCCTGCGCCGTCTATGCCTTCAAAACTGATGAAAATTCCGTTCATTGCCCGCGTTGGT
Source organism: uncultured Rhodoferax sp. (assembly GCA_964504185.1). Classification (GTDB taxonomy): domain Bacteria; phylum Pseudomonadota; class Gammaproteobacteria; order Burkholderiales; family Burkholderiaceae_C; genus Allorhodoferax. The sequence goes on from CAZDDK010000003.1 coordinate 29,063, forward strand.
ATTTGTTGACTGCCCTATTGTGCTCGTCCAGCGACTGGCTGAATTGGCTGCTTCCATCACCACGCGCAACAAAATACAAATCCTTTGACGCTGCGGGTTGAACTGCGGCCAACAAGGAGGCCTTGCCCGGCATGGCAATGGGCGTGGGGGGCAGTCCCACCCGGGTGTACGTGTTCCAGGGTGTGTCGGTCAAGAGATCCTTTTTGCGCAGGTTGCCATCAAAGGAATCGCCCAACCCGTAGATGACGGTGGGATCGGTCTGCAGGCGCATGCCGATCCGCAGCCGGTTGCTGAACACGGCTGCAATGGCGGGCCTGTCCTTGGGAGAGCCTGTTTCTTTCTCCACAATGCTGGCCAGAATCAATGCCTCTTGCGGTGTTTTCAAGGGCGACTGCGGGGTGCGCAGGTCCCACGCAACCGCCAGCCGCTTGTCCATGGCCCGCAGGGCGCGCCGCAGCACCGCCATGTCACTGGCCCCCTTGCTGTAGGTGTAGGTATCAGGGAAAAACTGCCCCTCCGCCGATACCCCGGGCTTGCCCAGCTCGCGCATGATGTCCTGGCTCGACAACGCCGCCGAATCGGGCTTGAGTTGCTCTGCTTTGGCCAGGGCATCGCGCACTTGGCGAAAGTTCCACCCTTCCACCAAGGTGACGCTGCGCAGCGCCTCCTCGCCCCGCACCAGCTTTTGCAACAAACTGCGTGGCGTGGTGTTGCGGTCCAGTTCGTAGCTGCCAGCCCGGATCAGCCGGGACTGGCCCGACACCCGAAACCACAGCTGAAGCAAAAGGGTGTTGACCAGAACACCGGCCTGCGTAACATCTGCTGCAACCTCACGCCCGCTGGTACCGGGTTCGATGGACAAGTCCACCGTCGCAGTGGGAAGATCGTCAAATGGCTGGTGGACCCACCAGTATCCCCCTCCCGCGATCCCCAGGGCCAGGGCCAACAACAGCAACAATAGAAAACGCACAGCCCTACATGCCTCGTGAAATCATGGGAAGAATGATAATTCAGGCCATGAACACCAAGACTCCCACCCCATCAATTGATCCGCAGTCACCCGTGGCGCTGGAGGGCGTTGCCCAACTCAGCCATTTGGGTGTTATTCAGGTGGAAGGCGACGATGCCGCCAAATTCATCCACGGACAACTGAGCCAGGACTTTTCGCTGCTGGATCTCCATAGCGCCCGTTTGGCGGCATTTTGTTCGCCAAAAGGGCGCATGCTGGCCAGTTTTATCGGCTTTAAGCGCCCCTCCGGCGAGATTTTGCTGGTCTGCAGCAAGGACCTCCTGCCCGCCACGCTCAAGCGCTTGTCCATGTTTGTACTGCGCGCCAAGGCCCGTCTGAGTGATGCGTCGGACGCCTTCACGCTCTACGGCCTGGCCGGGAGTGCTATAAAAAACATAGCTACAAATGGACAATCTACGTGGGCTAAGGCCGACTTTGATGCCTGCACTTTGGTTAACCTCTATCCTGCGGACGGTGTCGCCCGTCAGCTCTGGGTGGCCCCGTCGGACCAAAGCGGCCCCACAGGCGCTGCAATGCCGCTTGAGCGCTGGCAATGGGGCGAGGTGCGCAGCGCAGTGGCAACCCTGAGCGCCCCGGTCGTCGAGGCCTTTGTGCCCCAAATGCTGAATTACGAATCGGTGGGCGGGGTCAACTTCAAGAAGGGGTGTTACCCGGGCCAGGAAGTGGTCGCACGCAGCCAGTTTAGGGGCACGCTCAAGCGACGAGCTTTCTTGGTCCATGCGGATGCCGCGATGGGCACAGGCATGGAAATCTATGCAGCGACGGATTCGGAGCAGCCCGTTGCAACGGTAGTGCAGGCAGCCCCGGCACCCGGTGGCGGCTTTGACGCCATTATTTCCGCCCAACTGTCTGCCGTGGAAAGTGGCAGCCTGCATTTGCGGTCCAGCGACGGGCCTGCTGTGCAGCTGCAAGCCCTGCCCTACGCCTTGCGGGACGACATTTGAAGCGGGCATGGAACGGCTTGGGCATTTTGAGCAAAAATGGTGTGTGCGGATCAACGGCCATACATAATTGGGCCGTGCGAGAAAATAGTATGTCCAGAAGGGATTGGTTCTCCAAATGACTAAGCCAATTAGCAAAGAAGAAGCGTTTGCGCGCCTGGGTGCGATCACGCGGGAAATGCACGAGGCGTTCGCAGTTCTGGGCGGTGGCACTGAATTGCATGACGTGGTGGAAGAGTTTCCCAACGCCCGGGAGCGTCTGACCCATGTAGGCAAGATGACGGAAAACGCCGCCAACACCGTACTCAACCTGGTCGATGCTGCCAAACCCGAGTGTGATGACCTTGCCAAGCGCGGAGAAGAGCTGGGCCAGTCGCTTGCCCGTATGGCAGCCTCAGAGGACCTGTCTATCGAGCGCGCTCGGGCTCTGATGGGGGTCTGTGGCAAGTTCGCCGAGCGCACCGCCGGTTTTGCCAGCAAACAGGCCAACATTCTGAGCGACATCATGATGGCGCAGGACTTTCAGGACCTGTCGGGCCAGGTCATCAAGAAGGTAATCGACATCATCAACCGCACCGAATTGCAGCTGGTGCAGTTGTTGGTGGACAGCGCCCCGAATCAACCCGTGCGAGAGTCTGAGGAGGCCAAGGCCGCCGAGTTCACCGGTGAAACCCACCAGCTGCAAGGCCCCCAGGCGGAAGAAAAAGCCCTCGCCCAGGGTGATGTAGACGATCTGTTGGCCTCACTGGGTTTCTGATTTCAGGGGCAGCACCATCTCGATGTGCTGCACACCCGCCTCTTCAAACACCGGGCCGCGCGCCACAAAGCCCAGGCGGCGGTAAAAGCCTTCGGCGCTGGTTTGCGCATGCAGCATGACTTCGTGATCGCCCCGCGCGCGGGCTGCGTCGATCAGGGCCACCAGCACCGCACGCCCCAATTGCGCGCCACGCAGTCCCCGGTTCACCGCCATGCGCCCGATGCGCGCTACACCCGGTTCGTGCTGCAACAGGCGGCCGGTTGCAACGGGCTGCTCCAGCCTATTGAAGGCCACTGCATGCACTGCGAGGGCGTCTGCATCGTCCCACACCATGTGGGCACCAATGCCCTGCTCCTGCACAAACACATCCTCACGCAATACCGATGCATGCGCACCCAGCGCGTCCCAGTCCCCCACCGACACCGCCGTGACTGACAGGCCAGTCTCAAAGTCACCAAAAATGGCCCGCAATACATCGGGAACCGGTTGCGGTGTCTGGGTAGCCGGATTGGCGTACACGTAGACCAGCTCGGCGGTGACGACCAGTGTGTTCCCCCGGAAAATGGCACCCTCGAACAGAATGGACGAATTGCCCACCCGCACGCAGCGCAAACCCACGTCCAATCGGTCGTCGTAGCGGGCAGACGCGTGGTACTCCACGCTGGCCTTTTTGACAAAGATGTCCCCGCCCAGTTGTTGCATGGCCGCTTCGTAAGGCAGCGCCAACGCGCGCCAGTAGTCGGCCATGGCGGTGTCCAGGTACATCAGGTAATGGGCATTGAAGACGATTTTCTGCATGTCCACCTCCGCCCAACGCACCCGAAGCGGGTGCCAGAACCGGTAGTTGGACCGTTGGGTGCTGCTCATGGATGAATCTCCTCAAATGCGTGTTTCAGGGCACGGGCGGCGTCGGCGTGGCATTGCATTGCTTCGGGAACGGCTCGGCCCATCTTGATGAATTCGTGTACCACGCCCCGGTAAATCTCCAAATCTACCCCGACCCCGGCCATGCGCAGGCGGTCGGCATATTGCACGCCTTCGTCAACCAGCGGGTCGCACTCGGCCAGCCCCAGCCAGGCGGGTGCCACACCGGTCAAGTCCACCGGGTGACCGGAGGCATCCACACCGTCCAAGGGCGCAAAACGCCAGTCCTCGCGGTCGGCGGGTGTGCGAATGTAGTGGTTGAAAAAGTAGGTGATGTGCGGTTCCTCCAGCACGAACCCATGGGCGAACTTGCGGTGGGAATCGGCACTCTGGTGTGCGGCCGTGCCCGGATAAAACAGCAACTGCAGCGCCAGCCTGACCCCTGCATCACGCGCCAGGATCGCGCACACCGCCGACAGTGTGCCGCCGGCACTGTCGCCGCCCACGGCCACCTGCTTGGTGTTCAGGCGGCGCGTGGCACCCTGCTGCGTCACCCATTGCACGACGTCCCACGCATCCTCCAGCGCGGTCGGGAACTTGTACTCGGGTGCCAGCCGGTAGTCCACCGACAGCACGGCGCAATGCGCCAGGTGGGCCAGTTGGCGACACAGGGCGTCGTGCGTTTCGATACTGCCGATGGTGAAGCCACCGCCATGGAAGTACACCAACACGGGCAGCGCCTCCTGGCTGGGTGCTACCAGTCGCACCGGCAGCGCATGGCCGTCGCGGCTGGTGAGGTGGAAGTCCTCGACTCTGGCCATGGCGCGCAGGGGCAGCTCCAGCACGCCGGCCCCTGCGTTGTAGGCTGCGCGGGCTTGCTGCGGGCTCAAGGCGTGCAGCGGCACCTGGCCAGCGCGGGCCATGCGGTCCAGTACACCGTGCATCGTGTGCGTCAGCAGGGCTTTGGGGTTGCGTTGGTGACTCATGGAGGCGGGTGGATCTTGCTACAGTGCGAACTTTCCATCCTACACCGCAGCACACCATGGCTTTTATCTACTACGTGACACAGGTCCAGTTTGAATATGGTGCCGTCCGCCTGCTCAAGCAGGAGTGCGAGCGCGTGGGCATTTCCCGCCCGCTGATCGTGACCGACCCCGGTGTCAAGGCCGCCGGCGTGCTGCAAAAGGCGCTGGACGCCCTGCCCGGCGTACCGGTGGCGGTGTTTGACCAGACCCCCTCCAATCCTACCGAGGCAGCTGTGCGCGCGGCAGCGGCGGTGTACCAGGCCAACCAGTGCGACGGGCTGATCGCGGTAGGCGGTGGCTCGGCTATCGACTGCGCCAAGGGAGTGGCCATTGCAGCCACGCATGAAGGGCCACTGACCCACTACGCCACCATTGAAGGCGGCTCACCCCGCATCACCGAACGGGTGGCCCCCATCATTGCGGTACCCACCACCAGCGGCACCGGTAGTGAGGTGGCGCGCGGTGCCATCGTCATCGTGGACGACCATCGCAAGCTGGGTTTTCACTCGTGGCACATCGTGCCCAAGACTGCCATCTGCGACCCTGAGCTGACGCTGGGCCTACCGCCCCGGCTCACCGCCGCCACCGGCATGGACGCCATTGCCCACTGCATGGAAACCTTCATGGCCCCGGCCTTCAACCCGCCGGCCGATGGCATTGCATTGGATGGCCTGCAACGCGGCTGGGCCAGCATTGCACGGGCCACGCAGGAAGGCAGCGACCGCGAGGCGCGCCTGAACATGATGAGCGCCTCCATGCAGGGTGCCATGGCCTTCCAGAAAGGCCTGGGCTGCGTGCACTCCCTCAGCCACAGCCTGGGTGGGGTTGATCCACGCCTGCACCACGGCACCCTCAACGCCATGTTCCTGCCCGCCGTGATCGCCTTCAACGCCAGTGCCGAATCCATGGTCAAGGAGCAACGCCTGCAGCGCATGGCCCACGCCATGGGGCTGTCCTCGGCTGACGACATTGGCCCGGCCATCAAGGCCATGAATGCCCGCCTGGGTCTGCCCACGGGACTGGCCGAGATGGGGGTGCAGGAGTCGCAGTTTGACCCGATCATCACCGGCGCGCTCGCCGACCACTGCCACAAGACCGGGCCGCGCCTGGCCACCGCAGACGATTACCGGGCCATGCTGCAACAGGCGCTGTAGCCCCCCACACTCAGCCGGGTCGAGGGCATTGCGTTTGCGCCCGCATCCAGTAGGATGGGGTATGGACGTCAAGGGCGACTCTTTGCATCCCACCCCCTCCTCTCCCGCATTTGCCCCTGGGTGGATGTGGGCATGGGCGGGTCCTCTGCTGGCACTGACCATGCTGGTGGGATACATGACCGAGCAGTCGGCACGCCGGCACCAGGCTTCAGTGCAGCAGCAACTGGTCAGCAACCAGCTCCAGGTTTTGCGCGACCGCTTGCAGGCCCTGGCACACACGGCCTTCAGCCCCACCGCCAGTCTGGCCACGCTGGTGCAGGTGGACGGCAGCATCTCCCAGGAGCGTTTTGCACAGATCATCGATCGCAGCATGACCTTGGTGCCCTATATCCGCAGCGTGGTCGCCGCACCCGACGATGTGGCCCGTTTTGTCTACCCCCTGGCCGGCAACGAGCGGGTGGTCAACCTGGACTACCGCTCGATACCGGCGCAGTGGGCACAAATACAGCAGGCCAAGGCCAGCCAGGCACCCGCCATTTTTGCGCCGGTCAAGCTGGTGCAAGGGGGCTTGGGCATCATCCAGCGCAACCCCATTTACATCGGCAGCGGTGCGGGCAAACGCTATTGGGGGGTGGTTTCGGTGGTGCTGGATCTCGAGCGCTTCGTGGCGGCTGCGGGCATCAACGAGGATTCGAACCTGGATCTGGTGCTGCTCAATCCCACCGCCGCGCCCGAACAGCGCGTAGTCTGGGGCTCTGCGCCATTGGCGCATGAAGACGCCGTGCAGGCCACCGCCACACTACCGGGCACGCAGTGGACTCTTGCCGCGCGCCCGCGCGCCGGTTGGAACAGCACGCCGGGCTGGGCCCGCGAGACCTGGGTCGTCCTGGCCAGTGGCAGCCTGGTGAGCCTGCTGATCGGGCTGCTGGGCTACCAGACCGGCCTCTTGCGCCAGCGCAATCAGGCCCTGGCATGGGCACAGGCGGACACGGTGGTCACACGGGACAGGCTGCAGGCGGTCCTGGACGCGTCCGTCGATGTCGCCATCATCTCCACCGATCTGCATGGCCGCGTCACCCTGTTCAACCAGGGAGCCCAGCGCATGCTGGGCCGAACCAGCGCCGAAGTCCTGGGCCAGACGCCCGCGCTCTGGCACGACGGAGCGGAGGTCTGCGCGGTGGGCCGCGAACTGGCTGCCCCCGGTGCACCGCCCCTTGAGGCGTTCGAAGTCTTTGCACAGCTGGCGCAAACCCCTGGGCGCTCCACCCGCACCTGGACCTACTTGACCGCAGACGGGCGCCGCCTCCAAGTGTCCCTGGCTTTGAGCACCGTGCTGGATCGCGACAAAAAGCCCGCTGGCTATCTGGGGGTTGCAGTGGACATCAGCGCACAACGGCAGGCGCAGGCGGCCTTGCGCCAGCTGACCGAAGAACTCGAACAGCGCGTGCAGGAGCGCACCAATGAACTCAAGACCACGCTGGCGGCGTTGGAAAACGCACAAGATGGGTTGCTGCGTTCCGAAAAGTTGGCGGCCCTGGGCGCGCTGGTGGCGGGGGTGGCCCACGAGCTCAACACCCCGCTGGGCAATTGTTTGATCACCGCGTCGGCTCTGATGCACCGCACCGGTGAAATCGCCAGCGAGGTCGAAAACGGCCAAGTCAAACGATCAAGCTTCGCAAGCTATCTGCAGGATGCGCAAGAAGCCTGCAGCCTGCTCATGCGCGGTTTGTCCAACGCGGGCGACCTGGTTCGCCATTTCAAGCAGTTGTCGGTGGACCAAACCAGCGAACAGCGGCGCACATTCACGCTGGAATCGGTGGTATCCGACGTGCTGAGCCTGTCCCAAACGCAATGGCGCCGTTCACCCTTCCGCATTGAAACCGCCCTGCAACCCTGCCCTGCATTGGACAGTTACCCCGGTGCCCTGGGCCGGGTGTTGGGCAACTTGCTGCAAAACGCCATGATCCATGCCTTTGATGGCCGTGACCGCGGGACGGTGCGCATTGGCTCCTACATGATCGACTCCACTACCGTGGCGATGGAGGTCAGCGACGACGGCATGGGCATGGACGCACAAACGCTGCGCTGCGCCTTCGACCCGTTTTACACCACCAAAATGGGACAGGGTGGCAGCGGGTTAGGCCTCAACATCGTGCACAACACCGTGTGCGGCATTTTGGGCGGGCACGTGGAATTGACCAGCCAGCCCGGCGTGGGCACCCGGTTCGTCATACGCATGCCTTTGGTGGCTCCCACCCTGACAGCGCCGACTACCTGACTGCGGTGGGCGCTGCAAGCTTCTTTCTTTTCCCCATTTTCAAGGAATATCTATGGCTAAAGTTCGTATCGGCAACCAGTGTGTTTTGCTGGTGGTCGATGCCCAGGTTGACGTCGTCAAAGGCGCTTGGGAGGCCGCACGCGCGGTTGGCAAGATGGTAGTGGCCGTGGAACGTGCCCGCACCCAGGGTGTGCCCGTCATCTGGGTGCAGCATGCCGATGAGGACCTTGTCCAGGACAGCCCCGGCTGGCAATGGACCCCCGAACTGGTGCCCGCCACCGACGAGTTGCGGGTCCACAAGCAGTACAACTCGGCCTTTGAGCAGACGCCACTGGAAGATGCACTGGCCCAACGGGGTATCACCCACATCGTGCTGGTGGGATGCGCAACCAACTGGTGCATCCGCGCCACCGCCTACGCGGCGCTGGAGCGCGGCTACGACCTGACCCTGGTCAGCGACGCGCACACTACCAAGAGCATGTCATTGGAAGACGGCACGAC
>CAZDDK010000003.1:37712-39644 GCA_964504185.1 uncultured Rhodoferax sp.
GCGCCCGCTCCGGGGCCGGAAAACACCACGCGTTCCAGCCAGGCACCCATGGCTTTGCGCCGCACCGCGTTGGTCAAAAAGGCACCGAAGTAACCCAGCGGTGTGCGCAAACCGTGCTCGGTGTGCAGCAGGTGGCGCCCGCGTGAGGTCACGATGTGCAGGCGGTAACGGGGATGCTGCAGCACCTCACCCACCCGGCCCGCGTAAAAAGCCTGCAGATTGTGGCCAAACAACTCGCTGACCATGGCCGCACTGGGGCGCTTGTGCCCGGGTGGCACTTCAAAGTGCTGGTGAATGTAGTCGTGCTCCAGCCGCTCCAGCGCGGCCACCGGGTGGTTCAGACAGGCCGTGGCCATGCGCCAGGCCCCAATGGACGCCCCCACCAGATCCACGGGCTGGCTGGATTGGGGCAGCCACTCCCCAAAGATGAACCGGTCCAACGCCCCCAGCAACAAGCCCTTGGGGCCACCTGCGGCGGCGGGGATGGTGCCAATGGCGTGCGGCGGCAGCCCGTTTTGGGCAATGACCTGCTGTGCCAGTGGACCCGCGTGAATGTGCAGCGCGTGCATGTTCAACAGTTCATGTATGCGCAGCCCAGTCGAACGGGTCCTGCTGCAGCACGGTGTCCATGTCCAGGTCCAGCACCACGCCCACCGGGTCGGGGAAGGTGACAACCATGGCGCGGTCGTCCAGGTTGGCCTCTTTGGCGCGTGCGCGCCAGGTGGCCAAATGGATCACACCGGCCAGCGGCTCGTACACGTGGTTTTCAAACGGCGCGTACTGGTGCTCCAGCGCATCCACCATGGGTGGGGGAAATTCCCACATGCGGGCAAATCCGGCACCCACCGTGGCGTAGCAATAGCCCAGCTCCTTGCGCTCAAAGCGGGCCCGGCGCAAGTCCAGCGGCGGCATCTCTTTATCCAGTGTGGCCATGACCTCGGGCATGCCCAGGTGCATGGCCAACTCGCCAATGGCATGTATCAGTCCGCAGGTAAAGGCCGCCTGCTGGTTTTGCCGCACCAGGCCGGCCAGGGAGCGCGAGACCTTGGCCACGTTGAGGCTGTAGTCCCAAAACCGCTGCAGATGGATGCCTGGAACGGCCTTGGGCGAGGTGATGCCGGCGGCTGATTGGGCCATGACCTTGACGTGGGCCAGCTCCAGCACGGCCAGGGCCTCGGAGACGCTGCTGATCTTGCCCGAGAGCTTGAAATGGCTGGAGTTGGCCAGTTGCAGCAGGCGGGTGGTCAGCGCGGGGTCGGTGCTGATGAGCTGGGTGATACGCCGCAGGTCCACCTCCGCCCGATCCAGCTCTGTCAGCAACAGCGCCACCACCTTCGGGATGCTGGGCAGATTGAACTGCTGTTCCAGCAATGCACTGAGATTCATGACCAACTGCCTCCAATCATCAACCAGACAAACGACACCGCGCAAGACTGGAACCCATACTCTGCGCGGGGATTGATTATGGACCGGTTGGCCATCGTTCTGTGAGGCACAAAACAGTGCTATCGTGGAGTCACTGCTTCGCCAACAACGGGGCCAAAACAATTTTAAGCCCACCGCTCCTGCATCGTCATCCTATGAAGCGTGCCGCGCTGAACTTCATCACCTGCATCTTGCTTCTTGGCGCGGCAAACGCTGCAGAAGCCCCAGACGAACGGATTCAACTGACGTCGGCAGAGAGAACCTACGTTGAGCAGGCAGGCGCCATCAAAATGTGCGTGGACCCGGATTGGGTTCCATTCGAGCGTATTAACCCGCAAGGCGAGCATGAAGGCATTGCCGCTGATTTGATTCAATTGGTCGCCCAGCGGGTGGGACTACGAATGGAGCTCTACCCAACCAAGAATTGGGAAGCGAGCATTGCCGCGTCAAAAGACAAGCGGTGTCAAGTCATGAGCTTTCTCAACCAGACGCCCGTGCGCGACGCAT
>CAZDDK010000004.1:0-20292 GCA_964504185.1 uncultured Rhodoferax sp.
ACGCAGCACGGCGCGCTCGCCGTGGGCGCTGGGCAGGGTGGAGACGCGCACGTCCACCCCGCGCGTGCCGATGCGCAAGGAAATGCGGCCATCCTGGGGCAGGCGCTTTTCGGCAATGTCCAGGTCGGCCATGATTTTGAGGCGGGAGATCAGCGCGGCGTGCAGGGCGCGGTTGGGCTGCACCACCTCGCGCAGTGTGCCGTCCACGCGAAAGCGCACGCTGCTGTGGCGCTCGAACGGTTCGATGTGAATGTCGCTGGCTCCGTCGCGCGCGGCCTGGGTGAGCAGGGCGTTGAGCATGCGGATGATGGGGGCGTCGTCCGAGGTTTCCAGCAGGTCTTCGATGGCGGGCAGGGCCTGCATCATGCGCGAGAGGTCCACGTCGGCCTCGACCTCGCCAATCACCGTGGCGGCGCTGGACTCGCTTTGTGCGTAGGCCGCGCTGATGCGCTGGCTCAGGGCCTCGGCGGCTTCGGTCTGCACCTGGGCCACGCCGTGCTTGCGCATGACCTCACTGATGGCGCTCTGGGTGCGCGCGGTGTCCAGCGCATGGAGCCACAGGGTCAGGCGGCCATCGGCATCTTCCAGCAGCATCTGGTGGCTGCGGGCAAAGGCGTAGGGCAACGGGTAGTGCACGGGTGCGGCCATGGTGTACGGGCCCCTATTGGGCGGCCTGCGTGGGCGTTGCCGGTGGGGTGCGTGGCACCGGGGCGCTGGGCAGCACGGGTGCGGCATTGACGGGCACCGCCACGCTGGGCTCGGGCTGGGCACCCTGCTGGTTGGCACGCATCAGCTCGTAGCGGTCCAGGGTCAGACTGTCGGTGGCGCTGGCGTCGCGCAGCACCACCGGGCGCAGGAAGACCATCAGATTGGTTTTCTTGCGGCTGCGCGTCTCGCTCTTGAACAGGTTGCCAAACAGCGGCACATCGCCCAGACCGGGTACCTTTTCCTGGTTGCCAGAAAACTCATCTTGCAGCAGACCACCGAGCACCACGATGGAGCCGTCGGAAACCAGCACGTTGGACTCGAAGGAGCGCTTGTTGGTGATCGGGCCGTTGGCGTCTTTGAGGGTGCTGGCCTGGATGGTGGACACTTCCTGGTAGACGGTCAGCTTGACGGTGCCGTTTTCGCTGATCTGCGGCTTGACCTTGAGCGTGATGCCGATGTCCTTGCGTTCGATGGTCTGGAACGGGTTGACCGAACCTGAGGTGCCGCTGGCCCCGGTGTTGGTGAATTGGCCGGTTAGAAAAGGCACGTTCTGCGCGATGATGATCTTGGCCTCTTCGTTGTCCAGGGTCAGCAGGTTGGGCGTGGACAGGATGTTGCCGTCGCCATTGGCCTGTAGGTAGCGCGCCAGAAAGCCCAGCACGTACACGCCATTGACCTGGTTGGCCACTGCAAAATTTCCACCGGTGGCCAGCGTCGCCCCACCACTCAGGGCCTTGGTGGCCAGGTTGACGATGTTGGTGCCACCTATGCTGAAGTTGGTGCCAAGGATGCCCACGCTGGAGTCGCCGTTCTTGCCCAGCGGGCCTTGCCATTGGATGCCGAATTCGGCCGCCTTGTCGGCATTCACCTCGGCGATCAGGCTCTCCACATAGACCTGGGCGCGGCGCGCGTCGAGTTTGTCGATGACGGCGCGCAGCTGGCGGTACTGGGGCTCGGGCGCGGTGATGATGAGGGAGTTGGTGGCGGCATCCGCCTGGATTTGTCCGCCGGTGGTGGCCGCCGCGCTTGCGCTGGCGGTGCCACCGGCCGCCGTGGCACTGGTGGCGGTGGTTGCTTGGGAGGTGGCGCTTGAGGTGCTGCCACGCGCCTCGCCCGAGAGCGCGGCACGCAAGGTGGTCGCGAGTTTGGTGGCGTCGGCGTTCTTCAGGTAAACCACATAAATGTTGCCGCTGGCGCTTTGCGAGCTGGGCTGGTCCAGCCGCTCGATGAGCGATCGGGCCAATGCCAGGCGTGCCGGGTTGGCTGCGCGCAGGATGAGGGCGTTGCTGCGCGGCTCGGCCAGCACCGTGGTCTTGAACGAGGTGTCGGCCTGGCCGCCCGGTGCCACCGTGGCATTGGCACCGGACTCGATCAGGCGCAGCACCAGCGGTGCCAGGTCCACCGCGATGGCGTGCTTGAGGCTGACCACCTCCACATCGGTGGCGTTGGATACATCCATGGCGGCGATGATCTGGGCGACGCGGCGCAGGTTGTCGCCGTAGTCGGTGATGACCAGGGCGTTATTGCCGGGGTTGACGTTGATGGTGTTGTTGGGGCTGATGAGCGGGCGCAGGATGGGCAGCAGATTGTTGGCGTTCTCGTACTGGAGTTTGAACACCTGGGTGACGATCTGGTTGCCACCGGCCAGCTTGTCGTCGAACACAGCACCGCCTTGCAGCTTGGCGTCGGCTTCGGGAACGATTTTGTCCAGGCCTGCGGAGTCCACCACGGTGTAGCCCTGCAGGCGCAGCATGGCCAGGAACTGGGCGTAGGCCTGGGCCGGGCTGACGGGCTTGTCGGTGGTCAGGGTGATGGTGCCCTTGACGCGCGGGTCCACCACCACGTTGCGCCCGGTCAGCGTGGCCATGGTGCGGGCCACGGCCTCGATCTCGGCGTTGGTGAAGTTCAGCGTGATGGGCTCGCCGCGCTTGCCGGGGAGGCTGGGTGCAGGCGTTGCCGGCTGAGCCCATGACTCAGCGGCAAATTGGCCACTAGCCCACGTAAATGCTAGGAATGTAGCTATAGAAAATATAGCATTTCGATGAATGAGTGTGTTCATGGTGCGAGGGTTAGGCTTAGCCCACGGTGATGATGGAGCGTGCACCGTCGCGCCGCCCCACGATGTTCAAGAGGTTGGACAGGGCTTCGACCCGTTCGGGTGCCGCGCTGGCAATGCCGCGAAAACGCAGGCGCTGTCCCAGCCACTCGCCCTGTCCGCTGAGGTTGAGGCTGCCGTCCAGCGTGGTGAGGTGCAGGCTGGGAGCAGCGCCACCGTGCAGGGCAATGCGGTAGCTGCCCATGGGCGATAGCGTGGACAGGCGCGAGGTAACGCCCAGCACGTCCAGTTGCAGTTGCCCAGACAGGCGCACCTGGCCGGCGGCCCAGTCCAGTTCCAGCCCCTGGGTGCGGGCCTCCAACTGGCCCTGCAACTGGATCGTGTTCCAGGGCGTGCCCAGGCCGCTCAACAGCCCGGCAGGCCATTGCGACTGGCTGTCGGCCAGCCGCAAATGCGCATGCCCCAGGCCGCTGGCCGTGGCCCGCAGCTGCACGGGTTGTTGCAGGCAGCAATCGGCACGCAACGCCAGTTGCAGGCCGAGCCAGCTCGGGCGGATGCGCCAGTGGACCTCGCCCGGCAGGGCGACACCGGCATCGCTGCCCGCACCGCCGGACAGCACCAGTTGGGACGAACCGTTCCAGACGCTGCCCCGCGCCCCGGCCAGCCGGACATGCTGTCCGCTGGCCTGCTCCACCGCCGCCGCCAGCCAGCGCGCCGGTGCAAACACGAGGGTGCCACCCAGCAGGCCCAGCAGGGCACCGGCCACGGCCCAGCGCCAGGGAGCTGCCAGAGGAAACGCGCCGTGGGGTGTTGCCATGGCGATCAGCGCGGGGGCAGGCCCATGACCAGCACGCCCGACCAGGTCACTCCCGCGGGCGTGGCGATGCGGTTGAGGCGTGCCTCCAGCGGCGTGGAGCGGGCATTCAGGCGCGCCTGCGTGAGCCACTGCGCCAGCGCGTCGGCGTTGGCAGCTTGCAGGGTGATGGTGGCGCGCTCGGCAGTGACGCTGAATTGGGCGCTGGCCCCCAGCGTCTGCTTGGTCGCCAGGGTCAGTGCGCGCAGGGCTTCCTCGTAGGACAGAGGGGCTTGCTGTTGCAGCGCCTTGGCCTGCGTCTGCAGGGAATGCATGCGCTGCAGCTGTGCGTCCAGCGCCTGGTTTTGCGGGCCTGCGCTGCGCAGGGTGCGCAGGGCGGGTGCCAGCAGCCCCAGCCACAGCAGCGCGGCCACAATCACCGCCAGAGCCAGGGACAACAGGGTGCGCTCGCGTGCGGCGAGCTGTGCCCAGCGTGCGTGCAGGCCGTCCAGGGGCGATGTGCCGACGGGGCGGTTGGCGGGGCTCATGGGCGGCGCTCCGCAGAAATGACCAGGCTGCCAGCGCGCACCGTGGCTGTGTAGCCGTGGGCCTGCATGCGGGTGGCGAGCTGGGCCTGGTCCGCGTCAGACAGCGGTGGTGTCTTCAAGTGCAGTTCGTTTGCTATAAATTCAATAGCTTCAGGCCCAGTGTTTTCGGGGGCTAGTGTGCTAAAAAGCCCCAACATGGTTTCCAGGTCCTGGCTCGACGCGGCACCGCTCTGGCGTTGCAAGTCGGCCACCGCGCGCGCCATTTGCGCCGGGGCATCCACCACCAGGCGCACATCGGGGAAGGTGCTGGTCAACACCGTGCGAATGGCCGCGCGCTTGGCAGCAAGGGCGGATTGCTCTTTCCAGGCCCAGGCCTGCAGACCAGCCAGGTTGACCACGACCAAGGCAATGACCGACCAGCGCGCCGGCTTCCAGTGCGGTGCGCGCCACAGGGCGTTCACCAGGGTGGCTAGCTGTTTGCGGGTTCGGGCGCGCCGGGTCCGCAGAAATTCAAACTGGGCCAGGTCCCAGGGCGATTGGGCTGCAGCCATGGCCCGCTGCGCAGCGGTTTGCAGGCCCAGCGGGGTCTTGAGCAGGTGTTCGGCCAATGCGGCCACACCCGGTTCGGCAGCCACATCGATCGGTGCGTCGCTGCGGGTCAGCAAGCTGGCCGTGGCGGGCGACAGTGGCAGCACCGTCACGCCTTGGCCACTGGCGCACAGGATGCGGGGCTGCTCGGGCGTCCCCGCGGCCAGCCACTGGGTGGTGCCGTTGGTGCGCGGTTCCCCTTCGGGGACTATGCGGGCCACGGCCCGCCCGTGTTGTTCCAGCGCCTGCAGCCAGGCCTGCAGCCAGGCGCGGTTGCAGGCGGCGACCCAGATGGGGGTGCTGGTCTGGGCCTGGGGTTGCAAGGCCAGGTGCAGTTGTTCGGGGTCGTCCAGCAGGCGCTCTTCCAGCAGGCCGTCGAGCACCGCACGCAGGCGGGCGGTGCTGCCGTCCTGGAACACGCTGCGCTCCAGGGTGCCCTTGGGCAACTCCAGTTGGTGCCAGGACAGGTGTTCCAGCGGCACCACGACCACGGTTTCGCCGTCTGGCGCATCGGGCAGCAGGGAAAGCCCCACCTCCAGATGGCGCACCACTGCGCCCGAGGAGTCACCCAACACGGCCATGCAGGTGGCACTGGCGCTGGGCAGTCCGGTGGGGAGGGTGATGGTCAGGATCGGCATGCGGGATTTTTGGGCAGGCTCATTGTAGGGGCGTGCCTTGCGGGTCCAGGGGGCCACGGTCGCGCCATAGCGTCTTGACGTGCAGGCCCTCGCGCTGCACCACGGAGCGCTCTTCCACGACGGTTTGGTCCATGCGCAGGCGGCCCTGAACCTCGAAGAACTGCGAGGTCACGCTGTGCTGCTGGTCGTTGAGCTGCGCGGCAATTTCCGGCACGATCTTGCCGACCTCTGCCAAGGAGCGAAAGTGTGCATTCTGGCGGCTGCTGGCCAGGCGCTGGGCCTGCGCCATGTCCAGTCCGGGAATGCAGGCCGACAACACCACCACACTGGCCGTGTTGAGGTTGACCGGGGTGCGCACCGGCAGCAGGGTGATGGACGACGACAGCACCGTGAGACTGCGCGCGGACAGGCCCAGCCAGCGCAATTGGCTCGTCCGCTGGGGAAGCAGTGGTGCTGCGCCGGACGGCGGGTCGTTCCCCGCAGGGGGCAGCGCCTGGCGCAGGTTTTCAGCCAATGTCGCCAGTTCGGAGCGGGGCAGGCCCAATTGTTCATACAGTCTGGCAAAGACGCGCAGGGCAGGCTGGGACACCTTGCCGTTCTCCACCAGGTTCATCAGGTTCAGGCGGCCCTGCAGGTCGCTGATGCGTCCGGACAGAAAGGCCTGTGAACCAGGGTCCCCGCTGTCTGTGCCGGCATTTTTGTCGGCGGCCAAAAAGGTGGAAAGCCGTGCTTCTTCCAGTGGCACGGCCCACGGTTCGCCCAGGTGGTCGGCACCGCCGGAACGGGCGTCCTCGCGCAGGATCAGACGGGCCCAATCCAGCGCGCCCGTCAGCACCCACAAGGATTGGCTGCGCGCACGCTCCGCCGCTTCGACCTCGACACTGCGCCACTGCTGCCACAATGCCGCCGCCGCCAGACTGGCCACCAGGGTGACGGTGAGCATGGCGGTGAGCAGTGCGGCCCCGCGCGCGCGCTGCCTCACGATTTGCCCCCGCCCAGGGACAGCCGCACCCAATCGCGGGTCAGGGTGCCTTGCACCGCACCGTCGGAAGGCAGGGTGAGCACCAGGCGCACCCCATCGGGCAGGGTGAGATCGGGACCGGCGGGCTTGTCGCCGCCGGGTCGGGGCGGGGACACTGCGGCGCTGGACAGGGGGTTGGTCCAGGCGTCCGAGCGGTAATAAAACACCTTCCATTCTTCCAGGGGGGATACACGCACCTCGGAGGCCTTTTCTGCATCACCGGGGTTCTGGGCCCAGCGTGCGGCGGTGGACCAGGCGGTCTGAAGGTCGGCATGGGTCACAAGCGGCGCGGACTGCCAGCGCAACCAGTGTCCGCCACCGCCCACCGTGCGACGGGTCCAGGCCACAACCAGCACGCCGTCGCCCGGTGCCAGGGCATTGCGCCGGGTGATGCGCAGAGCGCGGCCGTCCCAGTCCAGCGCGGGGGTGTGGGGCAACTGCACCAGGGCATCCAGATCGGCGTTCCATTGGCCCAGTCCTGCCTGCAGGCGCAGCACCTGGTCCGCGCGCTGTTGCAGCGCAGCCTGGGTGCGCACCATGCCGTCAATGCCGCGCCAGCTCAAGCCCGCCATCAGGGCCATGACGCCGATCGCAACCAGCAACTCCACCAGCGTGAACCCCCGGGCGCGCATGGGAACCCGCATCAATACCGCCCCACTACGGTGGACAGGGCCAGCAGCGGCTGGGCGTTGCCTGTCACGCGGGCCTCGGTCCGCATGAAGTTGGGGTTGGGCGTGGGGCGCACCGACAGGGTGACATCCAGCTGGCGTCCGCCCTGTTCGCAGCGCGTGGTGTTGTCGCCAATGGCAGGCATCTGCTTGGCCAGGCGCACGGCCACGAGCGCGTTCTCCGCGCAAAGTTGGGCCAGCAGCAGGTCCGACTGGCGCTCGGCGCTGTGGGTCAGCGCACCCGTGGCGCGGGCACCGGCGGCCAGCGCCACGGCCACAATGCCCAGGGCGACGAGGACCTCGACCAGGGTAAAGCCCCGGCTGGCGGCGCGCGCTTCGATGCGGTGGCTCATGGTGCGCGGGTGTCTGCACCGGTCTGCACTGCAAACGGGCCGACACCGTCAGTGGCAATCGTCAGGCTGCGGCTGGGGTCGCTGCGCGAGACAAGGTGAATGCGCTGCGGACCTATGAGGGGCTCCGGTCCAAGAACAACCGATGTGGCCTGCGCCGTTCCCACATCGTCGCCCAGCCAGTGGCTGGGCAAGGCGGGGCCTGAAATCCCGTCAAAGCGGAACCCCGTCGGGGTGCTGCGCCAGCGCACCGCCTGGGCTGTCATGCGGGACTGGGCACGGGCCGATTCCAGCAGGGCGGCCAGCCGCTGCGCCTCGCGTTCCAGATGGGTCTGGGAGGAGTCGCGCAGTGCCAGGCCCACACCGGCCGTGGCAATGACCATGATGGCAACCACGACCAGCAGCTCCAGCAGGGTGAACCCCCGCACGCCATTCTTAGTCCCAGCTGCCGATGTCCGCATTCTTGCCCTCGCCGCCGGGCTGCCCGTCACCGCCGAATGACAACACGTCCACTTCAGCCCGCACGCCGGGGTTGAGGTACTGGTACGGACGGCCCCAGGGATCGTTGGGCAGCTTGTCCAGGTAGTGCTTCCAGTTGGGCGGAATAGGCCCCTCCGTGGGCTTGGTCAGCAACGCCGCCAGGCCTTGTGCGCCGGTGGGGTAGCGCTGGTTGTCCAGCTTGTAGAGCTTGAGGGCCTGCATCAGGTTGTTGACGTCGGTCTTGGCCGCCGTTGTGCGGGCATCGTCGGCGCGGTCCAGCACATTGGGAACGATCAGTGCGGCCAGAACGCCGATGATCACCAGGACCACCATCAGTTCAATGAGGGTGAAGCCCGCAGCGCGGTGCGGGGGAGTGGAAGGCCTCTGATGCGGGGCGTGGGGGGGTGTGAATCTCATGGTCGGGTCCATCATAATCTCGCTATGCAAACAAACGCGTTTCACCTCTGGCAGGTCCGGCTGGCCACGACTCTCCTGGCGGCGTTGGTGGCGCTGAGTGCAGCCTACTGGGTGCTCAAGAGCCTGCAAGGTCAGAGTGTATCGGCCACGGCCGTGGTGGCGAGCGCCAACCAGGCGGCTGTTGATCCCCAGGCGCTGGCGCGTGCCCTGGGGGGCCGACAGGCGAGCGTGCCAGTCGCGCCGGGGGGGATGCCGACGTCCGAGCGCGTACCCTACGCACTGGTGGGGGTGTTGGCGGATCGGACGCGCGGGGGAGCGGCCCTGATCTCGGTGGATGGCAAGCCGGCCAAGCCGTTTGCCATTGGTGCCGTGGTGGATGGCGGTCTGGTGCTGCAGTCCGTCCAGGGACGCACGGCGGTGCTGTCCGAAGGCACGCAGGGCGGGGCGTCCATCCGGCTGGACATGCCCGCACTCAGCAAGTGATGGCGTACCGCAAGCAGCCTGACCCGGGTGCTGCGGCTCCTGCGCAGGGGCGGTTTCCGGCATTGGATCTGTTGCGGGGCATCGCCGTGGTGTGGATGACACTGTTCCATTTCGCGTTTGACCTGAACCACTTTGGCTACATTCAACAGGACTTTTACCGTGCTCCGCAGTGGACCGTGCAGCGAACCTGCATCTTGAGCCTGTTCCTGTTTTGTGCGGGCTTTGGCCAGTCCCTGGCCGTCGGAGCCGGTCAAAGCTGGGGGCGCTTCTGGCGGCGCTGGCTGCAAATTGCCGGTTGTGCGGCGGCGGTCAGCGCAGGTTCTGCACTCATGTTTCCCAATAGCTGGATTTATTTTGGCGTGCTGCATGGGATGGCCGTGATGCTGATTGTGTGTCGGCTAACGGCCAATTGGGGGGGCGGACTATGGCTGGCGGGTGTCGCGGCAGTGGCCCTAGGCGGGTGGGCTGCGCCTGTGCAGGCACTGTTGCCGCTTTCTGCTGTCTGGGACACCCCGGCGCTGAACTGGATCGGCCTGATCAGCCACAAACCCATTACCGAAGACTATGTGCCACTTTTCCCTTGGCTGGGTGTCATGTGGTGGGGCATGGCGTTTGGGAACACGGCACAGTCGCGCGGCTGGACGCAGCGGTTACTGGTCCCGGTTGATCGCTGGGGTACCACCGTGCTTGTGGGAATTGGCCGTTGGAGTCTGAGCTGGTATATGGTCCATCAGCCCCTGCTCATAGGGGCGTTGACAGTGCTGCGCAGCGCCGTTCAGTGACGGCACTATTGTTCGAACGTGGCCTGGTAGAAATAGTTGCCTGGTGCGAGCACGTCGAACACGATGGCGGCGCGATAGTCGTCGATTTTGGCAACCAGGGGAGTCGGCCCCCCAATCTTGGTGGACTTGACCGACGGCAGCATCCCTTTTTTGGGCAGCATCATGGTCAGGCTCGCACCCCGCAGTGGCTGATCACCCAGAATGGAAATGTTGAATTCCAGGCGCTTGCCCGCAAAGTCGGACGTCAATTTGAAGCGCTCCCTGTCCCTCCACCAGTCTGCTACCTGGCCCGCCGACGCCATCCATAGCGGTCGACCGTAGCCTTTGAGGTGCGCCAACAATGGGGGAAAGGCTTTGGGCAGGGGACTGTCCGTCCCGAAATTCTGGCTGTGTACGCTCAACAGCCCCAGCGATCCGGTGCTGAAGGCCTGGTCCGCATCGTCGATCAGGGCGGCGGTGGTCTGCTCCACCGAGAGGCGTTCCCAGTGCAAATTGATGTCATCGCGCTGGGTCCTGGGCAAAACTACCAGTGTCTCAGACGGTGGAACATTCTCCATGGGCACCAGAAGCGGGAGCCGCCCTTCGGTTCGGTTGGGGTCTGCAGTGTGGTGTCGCAACCCGGATTTCTGCAGCAGCTGTTCGGTAGTGGCGTCGTAGCCTTCGGTCGGCGCACGAAAGCCCGTCATAGTGGCCGTGTTCGGGACTGCGGTGGCCATCTCTTTTTGCATAGTCTTGAGCCGCTGCTCTTGCACGCTGGGCGGCTGGCCCTTGAAGCTGGTGTGAATGTCGCCGTGGTAGCCCACTTCGAACTCGTGTGCAAGGGTACTTAGAACGTCCGGGAAGTGCTTCCCAACCGAAGTCAGCACGTAGAACGTTGCCGGAATATTGGCCGTACGCACCAGTTCCGCAAAAACACTGGCGTTGGGAAAACCCTGTTCGGTGTCCATTTCAATGACCTGTGCTGCCAGTTTGCCGTGCGGCCAAGCTGAACGCACCACCACGGGTTCACGTTGAAGCCAGCGCAATGTGTCGTCGAGGACGGGGAAAATGGTCAGCGGATGCGACTCCCACACCGACTCGGCAAATGCGAACGACGCCACGCGACCGGCTCCGCTGGCCGGTTCCGAGTACACAATGGCTGCTTCATTGGCGCGTGCCTTGTCGGGGATGCGGGCCCAGTTCATGATCCGGGCCGCGACTGACGCACCCTTGAGTTGCAATAGCGGCTCCGACGTTTTGGTCAGGAAGACCCGCTGCCCCGCTGGCAGGGTGTGTGACAGGGGTGACTCTCCTGTCAGGATCAAGTGGTTGGTTTCGGCATCGGGTGGCAGCTCACCGAGCACCAGCGTGCCCAGGTTCTCCAGGAATTTCCAGCCTTCCCAGTCCCCCGTGCCGCCGCGCGTGCCGGTGGCCCACGTAGTGAGTATGGAGCCCCCTGCGGCGTGAAAAGCCATGATGACCGCGCGCTCGGATGCGCTCAAGGCGACGGAGGACGGCAGTATGAGAACGCCGGACCGGTACTTTCCCAGCTGGTCCTCGTCGCGAACGTCCCGAAAATTGATCTTGCGCTGCGCGAAGTAGTTTTGCCAAGGCTCCAGCAAGACGTCGTAATTTCCGCCTATGCCTTTAAAGTAGGCTTTTGTGTGGGGCGATGCGTACAAAATCACATCGCCGTTGGATGCAGCGAGGTAGGAGAATGCCCCGTCTGCTCCCACCACCGGCGCACGCCAGCCCAGTGTTTGCATGATCCCCAGGTACACCACCATAGGCGCAGCAATTCCCAACACCACCAAGAGGTGCATGTAGGGGCCGATGCGCTTGAAAAACGGCCGCCGGGTCCGTTGGTGTGAACTCTCGTGTTTCATGACGATTAGCCGGCTGGGCCATCAGGCCGCGGGAGCGGCCGGTGTGTTGTCTTGTGGAGCCGGTGTCGCTTCCGGGATGTAGGGCGTCAAAAAGATGGGGTCTTTGGAGCCAGTGTTGTCCAGTGTGTCGTCGGCCCGCTTCTTGGTCGGCTTGCGCTTGTCGCGCAGTTTGAACGCCGCATAGGCACCAACGCCCACCACCATTGTGCCGATGGTGGTGATCAGAATAACGGTTGCCAGTATGGAGACGAGATCCATGTCAGAGTTTTCCTTCGCGGTCCAGTTTTCCCCAGGTCATGGTGTGGCCGCGCCACTCTTCAATGGTCGCGAACACCTTGGAAATGTCGATGATAGTGATGTAAAAAAGCCGGAACATGACGGCATAGAAAATCAATGAGGGTTCTTCTTCCTCGATGACCACGCAATAGGCAGCGGCGATTACATCCAGCACGGTGAGTTGCAGCCACCAAAAGAACAACAGTGTGGCAAGTCCGTACTGCAGACCGACATAGACAAAGAATACATTGCCCAGCAGGGTTGAAAACGGCCACATGATGCCTTCAAACAGCATGTACCAAAGAATATAGCAATTAATCCCCGCTTTGCGGGGCTGCCAAAGCGCATGGCTGTGTTTGGCGGTTGCCTGCAGAATGCCTCGGGTCCACCGGTACCGTTGCTTGAGCAAATTGAGCAAGGTGCTGGGTGTTTCGACCCAGGCGATGGCGGCAGGCTCGTAGGCAATGTGCCAGCCGCGCATCAGGAGTTTCAATGTGAGATCGCAGTCTTCGGCAAAGGTGTCGTGGTCGTACCCTCCAACTTGTTGCAAGACGCTTTTGCGAAACATGCCCAATGGCCCGGGGATGATGTTGACGGTCCGCATGAAACTCTGTGCTTTGCGCGCCATTGCCAGGCCTTCTACGTACTCCAGCGCCTGGATGCGCGACCAGATGTTTTCGCGGTTGATGACCTTGACGTTTCCCGCTACTGCCCCGATGCGTGGGTTCTCGAAGTGCCGAATGCAGACCCGCAGGGTGTTGCCCGATAGCTTGGAGTCGCCATCCATGTTGAGGATGAATTCGCCGTGCGCCAACGACATACCGGTATTCAACGCCTCGGCCTTGCCGCCATTGCGCTTGGTGATCACACGAACGGGGATGTCGTGTGCTTCCCTGGCTACCGCTAGCGCCTTTTCGTAGGTGTCGTCGGTGGAGCCATCGTCGATCACGATGACTTCGTAGTTGGGATAGTCCAGCAACAACAGTGAACGTATGGCTGCCTGGATGACCACCCCCTCGTTGTAGGCGGGAACCACCAGGGACACCATGGGCAGCGAGGCTTCGTCGCGGTACTTGGGTGCCTGCTCCGTGCGTTTCTTGAACATGGACTCCAAGTGGTCCATGAAGGAATAGAGGATAAGTACGGCGTACCTGAGTATTAATAACAATAGGAATACCAGTAGATAGATGGTCACTGCCATCAACACATAGCTTTCCAATAGGACACTGAAAGAGCCTTGCGCTCTGCGAACCGAGCTGTAACTAAATGCCAGGATGGACAACACCCCAATCAGGGCCACAGTGGCCCATCCGTAGCGGGAAAGCTTGCCTATCGCCAAAGTTTTTCCAGGGTCACGGTCGCGGATTGTGCGCGATAGTTGGCATTGTCACGCCACGTGGACATGGACCACAGATTCATGCTCAGGGCCATGTCGTTGGACACCCAGCGCTTTCCACCCCCCGTCACGCTCCATCCATTGCCTGCTTCACCCGTGAGGCCAACCCCATACTGGGCAGATGAGTAAATATTCCATTCGGCAACCCCCCACTCAGCCAGCAGTCCGGCATACAGCGATGTGGAACCGTGGTCTGGGGACCAGTAGTTCAGCGTGTTGAATTTGGCCTGACGTGATTCAATGGAGGCAAAGGGCTTTACGTGGCTTCCCAATGGCCGCCAGGCGGAGTTGAATTGAAGGCGACTGCTAAGGATGGAGTTGTTGTCGGAAATATCGTAATAGTCGATGCGACCCAAAACACTCCCCAGCGCAAAATTGCGCACGGCGCTCAAACCGATATGCGACGCTGATAGATTGGCCGCCAGTGCGTTGGCGTTGGTCACCAATTTGCCCCAATTGACCCGCCCCACTTCGACGGTTTCGCGGTCTTCATCGAATTGGATCTTGGCGCTTGCATACAGACTCTGGCCATTGCCATTGGGCACACTGAGCTCGATACTGGGTTTCAACGCCAGTCCAAGGTCCTGATAGCGCAGCGTAATATCCTGCTGGTTGATTTTCCTCGCCGGAAGTGCGTCATCGACTGTTCCGGTCTCGACTTCCATGATCGTCGAGCCGTCGGCACCGCGCCAACGGTGTTTGATGGCCGCTGACTGGCGTCGCATGTTCGAAGAATCGTTGGCGCTTCCGAGGCTCAACGATGTGCGTGGGCTCAACTCGCGACTCGCCAATTCCGCTCCTTCGCGGGCATCGGCATTGCCAGGGTCACGTTGCAGGACCTTTTCATACATGGGCAGTGCCAAATCGTCACGCCCGGACCATCGCTCCACATTGGCTGTGCCGACCAGGGCCTCGTTTGCGTACACCCCGGATGCGAGGACCTTGTACGCAGCAACCGCAGCCCGTAGGTTTCCGGTCCATGCCAGGCTGTTGGCAAATATGAGTTGCAGTTCGTCGTCGGGCTTGTCGCCGGTCCCCTTGGGAATCCCTTCATTCGCAATGGCCTGGTAGTTGCCTGCTGCGTTGAGCTCTATCACGCGTTGTTGTTCGGGGGTGCGTTTCTTGGGGGCGGACTCGTTTGCCGGTTTTTTGCTGGGACCGGGCGGGGGGATGTACTTGAAGGGGGTCAAAATGACGGGGCCTCCACTAGGGGATGTCGGTCCCTGTGGCTCAAGCCCATTGCCTGTCAAAGCTTCGGAGGCGCGCACCGCCACACCCTGAAGCAGGCAGAAACCGAGCACCAAGGGGGACCATTTCCAAACAGGTTTCTGTCTCGTGGGGGTGGCAAGGGTTGCCCGGCGTGTTGGATACGTGTACGACATAGAGTCACCTAACTGAGAAGAACGCCTGCTTTGGCAGCGAATTGTAAAAAATCGATTGGCGCAGGAATTGTTGCACAGCGAAACAATATGCCGCTGCACATACATTGCAGCCGACAGTGTCATAGTCACGCCGCTCAATGGATTGGCTTATTCGGTGCGCTGGAAGGCGAACCGGCCGCAAACTGACTACGCTTGGCCCTGAGTCCTGTGCCTCGACCAACCGGAGTGGGGGCAGACGCCGAGTTGTAGCTAAACACCCGCTGCTCAGGTCTTTTGGGTAGCAATGGCGCAATGCTATCGGGTACGTTTGGTGCGTCGTTGGGTTCCTTCCCTACAGGTTCAGCAAGCGGCCTGCTTTCATCTGCAGGCAGGGCCGCATTGCCACTTGAGGAAGAAACGTTGCTGGAAACAGATTTTGTCGATTGCGTTGGCAGTGTTGCAGTGTCGGTCGTCAGGGTGGGGGGCATAAGAGAAGAGTAGTCGGGCAATTCGCTTCGCGCTGCCTCGTGCGCCAGCGCATCCAAGACTGCCTGTATTTCTTCGCGCCTTATCTGAAAGCTGACCTCTTCAAACGATGTGTCTGCGGAGCCCCCCAGAATGCGGTCCAAGGTCACAAGCATGGCCGGTTGAGGGCAAGCATTGAGAAACAGGTAGCAAAACTCGCGGTCTGCCGTCACCAGATCGCCAGGCCTGGACAATCCACCGCTGGCCAGTATGCGCGTCATCGCCACATCCTGGCGGGGTCTCCCTTTGATCAGGGCACAGGGAATGTTGAGTGTTTCGCCCCGCGTTAGGATCGCACTGACTTCTCGCAAGAAACGCAAGGGTGGAAGATAGCCACGCAACTGTGTTGGCAGAACACTTGCGAGGGCTGCTTCAAAATTGATGTCCACGTCTCTGGCAAAAATCTGTCCGACGAGTGAATCCAGAATCAGAGGGAGGCGGCTTGCCGGGACGTCGCGGTTGACGACGAGATTCACCCCCAGGCTGAGCAGCAGCGCTTCGTTCTGGTACCGCAGAGAAGCTTGTTTTTCTTGAACGACGATCTTTGCGTGTTTTCCCATGCTTAGCCGCAAAGTGTGCACTGTTTCCGCCAGTTGTCGAAGGTGTGTGTCCCGCTGATAGGTCAAGATACAGGTTGCCGCGCGCTTGTTCCGCGTGGCGTGCATCATCCCGACCAGGGTGTCCACCCGGCACCAGTTGCCGCTCATTTGTTTGGCCAGGCTGCCCAGATCGGGGTCCAGATAAAAAAAGTCAAGC
Source organism: uncultured Rhodoferax sp. (assembly GCA_964504185.1). Lineage (GTDB taxonomy): Bacteria > Pseudomonadota > Gammaproteobacteria > Burkholderiales > Burkholderiaceae_C > Allorhodoferax. The sequence continues at coordinate 15,712 of CAZDDK010000004.1, forward strand.
TCTTGATCGCCCGCGTCAACCCATTCGTCGGCGCGCGTAGAGTCAGTCGTTGCCTCTTGAGGGGTTGTACTCGCAGTGGCTTCGTACAGTCCAGAGTCCAGAGTCTGCAGCTGAAAATTGCGGGCCGCCACGGTTCCTTCTGGAGACTGCCAGTAATCAAACGCCAACTCAAGACTGCCTTTGTTTGCAGCCAATCGTGCCATGCCCTTCATGCTATCCATGAGGCCATTTAAAGTGCTGATTTGCCCCTCTCCAGCACGCAAGAAAACCAAGAGCAAAGTGATCTGTCGTGACGCGCACCAGTTTCGCAGGATTTCAATCTGGTCGTTCGCCAATGTGAAGTCGTGCAGGCTGAGCAATTCGTCAGCCTGGTCGAATAGAAGGTAGCTGCAGGGCGGCACTGCGAAGTTTTCGAGTTCTTGCACAAAACTCTCTGCACCGAACTGAAACATCTTTTTGGAAAATTCACTCTGCATGGTGAAGAATCGCAGTTGATTGCTGCTAAGCATCGCCGCAGCGCCAGTTGTTCCAAATGATTCAATGCGCTGAATAAAAGACGGGGGGTCTGCTGCAACCACGACCGTACAAGTTGAGCCCGCCGCAAGGGCATGGTTCAGGGTCGTTGCCAGAATAGGAAACCGTGCGGGCGGAGTCTCCGTGACAAAAACGTACAGGCCACCACTGATCATCCCGTCCGTCAGATTGGGCAGCCCCCGAACACCCACCCGAATGTTGGGTGATACAACGTTGATGTCAGACGGGGCGCTCATAGTCAAAAATCCTGGAGAATTGTTTGCTTTTTATCATAAAAGGCACTAATTCCTTATCATGGGTGCTCTTGATGACAATAAATGCGGAGGTTTGGTGAATTTGTTCACTTATGGGTCCCTGGTTAGGTCGTTTTGGAGGGTTTTTGCGGTCTGTGTCGCGGCTGCTGTGATTGCGTTTTTGCAGGCCTGCGCGCAGGCCAATCGGCAGACTGGCGATCAATCGACCGGGACTGGTTTGGCACTTCCGTCCGATTTTTTCCTGGACAAGAAGGCATTTGCTGGTCCGGCTTCTATCGGTACCTCTCAGAGTACGGTATCCAATGCGGGCGATGCGCTGGGCTTGGCGACCACTGCGAAAGCGGTGACCTCGATTCCGCGCATTCCAATGGTTTGGCTGTATGCGTCGCCATCTTCCCAAGGCTACTTCGCCGCTGGCAACTTGAACTACAAAGTCAATACTGGCGTTTGGGAGGTTTTTTTGCAGAAGTACGCAATCCCCTTCACCGTCATACGATCCGTGGAGGCGCTTGAAGCTCTCCAGCCTGGGGTCTTGCTCCTGCCGTCATCGGTCGCACTATCGGATCGTGAAAAGCGAGCGGTACTCGGGTTTCGTGCCAAGGGCGGCGGGCTGCTGGGTTCTTGGTTGTCCGGTGTTCGGGGTGAGCGCGGTGAATGGCAGGGGTGGGATTTCATGGCGCGCGCGCTGGACGTTGCAGTGGTTGGTACGACCGAATCAGAAGAAGATGAGACATTTTTGATGCCCTATGGCGATTCGCCTGTTACGCACAGCCTGCAAGCAGGGGTGCGCATTTGGCTGGAGCGAGTCAAGGGCTGGTATCCGTTGCGGTTGATTGGTGATCATCCCAGCGCAAGAATGATGGATTGGTCTCGCACCCCCGGCTCCGGGAAGCCGAGTTCGATCGTCACTTTTGACGAGAGAAAACAGTCCACAGGACTGTGGTCGCGGTCGGTCACCTTAGGGTACTCCGAACGCATGTGGCTTTCCGCCGATCCCAAGTTGTTAGAGGCCATTGCGCACAATGCGCTGCTGTGGTTACTGCGGCAGCCGGATGCGTATTTGTCGGCGTGGCCTCATCCTTTTTCTAGCGCCGCAGTGGTAGCTATCGAGGGAACGGAGAATTTTGGTCCCGTGGATTTGGAGTTTGCCCGGAAAATGGAGGACGCTGGCGCAAAGGCAACATACTTTGTGGCAAGCGACAATGTTTCCAAGTCCCTTGGGATAGTCAAGTCGCTGCAGTCGCGAGGCCATGAGATCGCCTATTTTGGCGACCGCTTTGAAGGTTTTCGCGATCAGTCTCAAGCGATTCAGACTCGTCGGCTCACTTCTATGCGCCAAACGTTTCAGCGATCGGGAGTACCTGTGTCTGCGAATGCAGGTTTTCGGGCACCGATGGATGCCTACGATAAAACCACCCAGAAGCTCCTGACGGAAATGGGTTTCGGTTATCACGTTGCGTTTATGGATGGGACGGATTCCCGGCTTCCTTTCCTCGCCGCGCATCTGGCGGAAAGCCCGTCCGTGCCAATGGTTGTTCTGCCGCGTACCCAACAGGGCCCCGAAGAAGCGCTTGAGTCGGGTGATCCGGATGACGGTTTGAAGAGCTATTTTGAGCAACTTGATATTTCCCTAAAAATGGGCGGCTTGTCGGTGATTTCTGTGCCCAATCAAAGCTTGTTGACTCCCGAGCAAGTGGACGAGCTGTCGAAGTATTTAAAGAACCAGCGTGCACGGACGTGGCTGCCTACTGCGGCGCAGGTTGCACAGTGGTGGCATGCTCGTGAGCGGATTGGACTCCGCTTGGAGCCCGGCGTGCGCGCACCGGAATTAGCCGTTAACATTCGCGGCCAGGGCCCGTTGGGTGCGGCTGCATTCATCTGGATCAATCTTCCCGCGCGCGGAGATACGCTTCGCCTGGTGGGAAAGAACGGGGCAGCCCAAGTTCCGAAAGTCGTCGCTGTGGACGGCTGGCGAAGTGCGATTCTGCTGGAGCAGCTTCCCGTTGGAGACCATCGTTGGGAGCTCTACTTCGATGGGTCGAATTGAATTTTCTGGTCGTCCTAAATTGAATTTGTCTATCCTTGCAAGAGGAGCGAAATTAATGCTGAAATATTTGTATAAACAGTCGGTAGTGTGCGGTGTATTGCTGGGTGCGTGGATGCCTGTTTTTGCCCAGCCTGCGGGCACTTTGTATGACCCGGAGCCACCTGCTGATTCGGCCTACGTACGTGTGGTGACCGCCAATCACGAGGAGCGTTTTGACGTCCATGTGGACGGGAAAGTGCGGGTTAAGAACCTGAAGGCGGGAAGCGCCAGTGAGTACATGGTGCTAGAAGCGGGGCAGCACAGTTTGGCAATACGTGCCTCGGGAAAATCGCAGGACCGTTTGGTGACGACGATCGACGTGGCTCGTGGGAGCGCAGTGACGGTGGGGTTTCCCACGCTGAAGACAGGTTCTCAGCCCATTATTTTTCAAGATAAGACCAATTCCAACAAGCTGAAGGCCTTGTTGGCAATTTATCACCTTGATTCCAATGCAGGCCAGGTCAATGTAACCAGCGCAGATGGGAAAACCAAAGTGTTTTCGGATTTGGTTTTTGGGAAATCCGCCTCAATTCAAGTGAATCCCATATCGATTGAACTGCTGGTTACTTCCGCTAGCGATGGCGCGTTGAGGGGGCACCCATCGTTGGCTATGGCGCAAGGAGCTGCATACAGCATTTTCTTGTACGCAGACGGCAGTAAAAAATGGGCCACCCATGTGCAGGAAAGCAAAGTGGAAAGATATACCAAAGCGCAATGATGCTTTGGGGCTCTGGCCACAATCTCAAAAATATACCCAAGTGATTTCCAATTTAATAGGACCAATATGAAAAAGATGAAACTGCTAAGTTTTGTGCAAGGCGCTATGGCGGCGCTGGCGTTGAGTGGATCCATTGCCAGTGCTGCGGACGTGGTTCCGGTGCTGTTTGGGAAAGACAATTGGTTGTTTACCCCCTACGAGTTCGCAACTGTTGCCGATGCCCCGGATACATCGGCTTCGATACAAATGTTTCAAAAGATCAATAAGCTTTTTGAGGACAAAGGAATCACGTTGGCGCTGGTTATCGTGCCCTCCAAGATTCGCATTCATGCCGACAAATTACCCGACAACAAACCGCTGGATTCCTACACCGCAGAAAAGTATGGAAAAGCGGTTGCGGCTTTGCGCGAGCGCGGAGTGCATGTGATTAACCTGAATGATGCGTTTCTAGCGAGTCCCCATCGTACGAGCGATACGCCCCTCTTCTTGCAATTGGATACGCACTGGTCTCCCACGGGGGCTTTGCTCGCAGCCGAAACCATAAAAAAGGAGATCGACGCAGATCCCGTGCTAAAAGCAACGTACGCCAAAACTGCTGAAGAAAAATACACCTTGGTCATGAACCCAAAAAAGTCCAATACGCGGGCGCGGGATCTCGTTCGCTTGCTCCCTGCGGGATCCCCCAGTTTTCCGCCGGAACAGATTTTGGCTTTTAAGGTCAGTCGAGCGCAAGATAGTCAGTCGGCTTTGCTGGGCTCTGGTGAACGCGTCGAAATTACTGTTATCGGGAGCAGTTATAGCAACAAAAACACACTTTATCCGGATGGGCTGCGCTACACACTTCAGAGAAACTTGTTGGATCTGTCGATCCCCGTCGATCAAGGCCCGTGGGTGGGCATGGAAGCCTATCTCAAGGATGAGTCATTCAAGACGAATAAGCCGAAATTGATCATTTGGGAAATCCCCGAACGAGAACTGCGTTCTCCGCC
>CAZDDK010000004.1:20392-37046 GCA_964504185.1 uncultured Rhodoferax sp.
GGCAAGAACCAATGGCTGTTCTATCGCTATGAACTGTCAGACCAGTCAGACGCCGCCGCGACTGATCAGACACTGGATCTCATCAGCCGATTCAATAAGGTGCTGTCCGCCAAAGGAATTGCATTGGCCATTGCAATGGTCCCATTGAAGATGCGCGTTTATGCCGAGCATCTTCCCGATCACATCAAGCTCAACCCTTATATGGAGACCAATTACGAACGAATGCGCAATTTGCTTCGTCAATCGGGGGTTGCAGTACTGGATTTGAACACCGCATTTTTGCACAGTCCAAAGCGCAGCGGTTCAAGCCCCTTGTTCTACAGGCTGGATACTCACTGGTCGCTTAGCGGGGCCATGGTGGCGGCAGAAGCAGTCAAACGGGATATCGAATCGACCCCGCCATTGAAAAAGGTACTTCATGCAACTCCCGAAGAGCGCTACCACTTGATAGTTGGTAAACGGCAGATTCCGAGCCAAGGGCGGGACTTGATAGGGCAACTTCCACCCAATGCCGCGGACTATGACTATGAGCATGTTATGCCAGTGAGCGTTGTGAGGGTTCGCCCACCGGAGATACAACTATTTGGAGTGGGTAGCGCTAGTGGTATCGCGCTACTTGGAAGCAGCTATTCGAAGGATTGGACGGGGTTTGCCGATGCGCTTCGGTATGTTCTGCAACGCAATATCTTCAGTATGGGGGTTGGGGCAGACCAAGGCTCATGGGTGGGTATGGAGTCTTACTTGCGCAGTGACGCGTTCCAGGTCCAAACCCCTAAATTGCTGATCTGGGAGTTGCCGGAGCGGGACATGCGAGCCCCTCCCGACTACCGATTTCGCGAGCAACGGTACATCAGCAACAATATGGAGTGGTTGTTGCGGGTATCCGCGTTGGTTCAATCGGGGTGCAAACCCTCTACCGTGACGGTTAAAGTTGCGCAAGCTGGGCTTGGTAGTTTGGAGAGTCAGCTCCGCGATACGGAATTGAAGACCGGTCCGACCAGCGAAAGTGACTATCTAGATATTGAATTTGACAAGCCATTGGGCAAATTGGACTATGTCTCAGTGATTGCAACCGGGCAGGGGGCGTCTTCGTGGGTTGCAGAAGGCAGTGGAGCAGGGGCAACTAACCGCAAATTTGTAGTTGAAGTAAACGGAGATGGGACACCCCATCCGGTAAGGACACCATTTCCGTCAAATGGAAACGGATTCACGAAAGTTCGCGTGTTTCCTGGGAAGAGCGGCGGGATATCGCTTCGACAACTGCAAGTTTGTCGTCAGCCGTCGAACCTGTTTGACTGATATTCAGCGCGGCAGGCCGACATCTTCGAACCAGGTGGGTTCACCATTGAGGTCATTTCGGACAAATCGTTCGGGAATCTCCCACACAATGACTTTTGGTTTGGCTAGGCGAAACGAGTCGTCTTTGAGATAGTCCGTCATTGCCTGCAGGAATCCGCCACCGTCTTTCGCGGCATTGAGTACTTTGGCACCCAGTGCCTGCTGTAGGTATCCGTGAAAATTGCCACGCAAGGAATAGGATGTTCCAGTTAGCACAACAGATACTCCAGCATCTCCAAATAGAGCGTCGGGGCTGTCCGTAGAGAGCGGTATTGTTGTGGAGGATGCCTCAAAGTCCGCGCGTGGTCTGAAAAAAACAGGGGTATTCTCCAGCCCCATAAGGCGTATCAGATCGCCCGACCGTTCCGTCACATCGGTGGCAACGGTGGTTGAAAATTGCGTGTCTTCAATTTGAATTGGCAGTTGCCGCACAGCTGTGGCAATGGTCTGGGCCGCGATTCTTGCTCCAGCCTGATTCCAATGGGTGTCTGTTCGGTAATAGACCTCTGAATTTGCAGCAGCAGAGGTCAATGGCGCAAGCAGGTCAATAGCGATAGCGCCTTGTGCGCGCAGTGCGCTCAATGCATCTTGGTAACGTGCGTGGTTGTATTCAGGAAATTGGCCGCTGCTCAATTTCTCCGAGTAGACGCGAGCTTTGTCAGGAATCAGCGCGACCACGAGTTTTACACCCAACGCATCCAGTCGGCGCGTCGCAGTGTCCAGTAAATCAATTCGGGCCTTAAAGTTACTGTTCCCGTTCGCATCAAAGCGCAGCTCGTCGGTGAGAAAAAGCCAGCCTTGTTTGCCAACCCGCACTTGCTCGCCCGCGCCATTTGTAAGAAGAAAACGCAGACTGTTTGCTGTTGCAATCAAGGCATTGCGGACGGGGAGCTTCTGATCAATCTGCTTCTCCAACGCAACGGTGGTCCGACCTTCACGAAAATCAGACAGGCTGCTAGGCAGCGTTTTGGCGTCTATATTCTTCGCAGCGGAGAAACTTTGCCAAGCACCGACCACCATGACACCCAACAAGGTTAGTGCTGCCATGCGTTGCAACGCAGCCATGTTCTTTGCGGCAATTGGAAAATTCGGGCTTTGCATTGGGGGAGCCTCAAAACTGAAAGTACAGAAATGGTGTGAACGATTGTGAAGACAACGTGGCAACCGCCCACAGGAATAGGGGGATCACCAAGAAACGAAGTGCAGATCCACTGTGTCGTTTGAGCCACGGCATAGCGTAAACCAATCCGATGCTTGCCATCAATAGCCCCAGTCGATCGGGTGTCACCTGCCACGCAACAGACGGAGAAAAATCCAACCCGTTGAGTCCCAGCATGCCTCGATACATGGCGAATGCGCCCGCAACATCCGTCGCCCGAAACACAACCCAACCCAGCATGACCAGGAGCATGGTCTTGATTACCTGTAGCCAACGTGGAAGGAACGGCTTACCAAAGCGTTGCTCCCAGTAACGCTCCAAAACCAATATTCCACCATGCCATGCGCCCCAAGCAACAAAAGTCCAGTTGGCACCATGCCACAAACCACCCAGGAGCATGGTAAGAAACAAGTTGAGATAGGTTCGTGCAGTGCCTTTCCGATTCCCCCCCAGCGCAATATAGAGATACTCACGAAGCCAGCTGGACAACGACATGTGCCAACGCTTCCAGAACTCGGTGATTGAACGAGAAACATAGGGATCGTTAAAATTTTCTGGAAATACAAAGCCGATCATCAATGCAAGCCCGATCGCCATATCGGTGTATCCGCTGAAATCAAAAAACAGCTGAATGGTGTAGGCCGTTGCCCCCAACCAAGCGTCCGCCAGGGTCGGAGTACCCGCGTCAAAGGCCGCATTTGCAAGTGGTGCGACGGAGTCAGCAACAAGGACCTTCTTGCAAAAACCGACCATAAAAATCACGCAACCTTGTGAAAAGTTGTTCAGGGAGTGAACCCGATTTTTGAATTGGGCGGCCAGCAAGTGGTACCGTAAAACCGGGCCTGCGACCAGATGCGGGAACAAGGCGATGAACGCCGCAAAGTCGACGAAGTTGCGTGCAGGGGGGGCCTCACGCCTGTAGATGTCGACCAGGTAACTGATAGCGTGAAATATGTAAAAGGACAATCCAATCGGAAGCAATACATGCGCGAATGCAAGGGGTTCGAATCCCAGCGCGACCAGCGCGACATTGAGACTGTCCACTCCAAAATTTGCGTACTTGAAATACCCTAGCGCGATTAGGTTGGCGGATACGGCAACGGTCAGCAGTTGGTAGCGTTTTTTGTCGTCGGTTGACATGTCAATTGCCAACGCAAAGAGGTAGCTGACAGCCGTAACTCCAAACAAGAGCCCGAGGAAGTCTGGTCTCCACCATCCGTAAAAGGCATAGCTAAACAGCAAAATCAGTGCAGACTTTGCGCGCCAAGGTGTTAGGTAATAACTTGCCAAAAATAGAGGCAGATAGGCGAAAAGAAAAAGGTTGGAGCTAAAAACCATAGGGAGCTTCTCTTTGGATGTATTGCTCTACTTGGGTGCATCGCCATAACTGGGTGCGGGCAAACGGGGTGTTCCAGATGGAACTCGATTGCGTTGATGCATGAAAAAGTCCACCAAATGACCTCCGTCATAGCCAATCAGAAAAAACGCAATCCCGCCCAGTTTCTTGTCGATGAGGAAGTCGATCTTTCTGTCTAAAGCCCACCAGTCCTCGAACCAGCCTTCCATATGTTGACCGTCGCTGCGCTTGAAATGGTAGTGGGATGAGCCACTTCGAGAGTCGTGGACTGCGCCAAACTCGCGGACTCGCTCCTGGACACTGAATTGAATGTCACCGGTGGAATCCGCTGCAAGGGGGGCGTAGGACGTCACGGCTCCTCTGCCTTGCGTAGCGCTGCGGGGTGAAAGTCCTTTGACTGGCCACTCGTAACCAAATAGGGGGAATCCTAAAAATTGTTTCTCTCTCTGGATACCCAGGGCAGTAGCGCGCGTTGACATTTTCTCCCATGTCCAGGCGTCTTCGCCGCTCACGGGGGCCACGGGGCCAGCTGACGTGCTACCAGTCCAGTGGACGTCGTACCCTTGAATAACGATCTGGTCAAACAAGGACAAAGTGCTCGGGTCAAAGAGTGAGGATTCCCCGCCTACGGTCAAAAATGCCGACAGGTTCTTCCGGGGAGAGATTTGTTGCAGTCGGTTCGACAACAATCGAACGAAAGTTCGAAAATTCTCGATGGACTGCGAATGGGCCAACCCATATATTTCGAAATCCAGATGCAGCCCCGCGACATCGGGTTGGGTAGCCAGCGCTATCGCATGGTCAACCAGACGTTGTGCACTGTCGAACGAGGCGAATAGACCGTTGAACGCATCAGAATCAAACAAGGTGAGTGTGACGTCAATCGGAGTGCCACTCAGGCGTGCAGCTGCTCTGAAGTCAACCCATTCTTCCGGCCAGCCACGCCGCTCAATAATGTTGCCGTCGGCGTTGACCTTTAGATCAAAAAAGAGCAGTCGATCAAATTTTTCGAGTGGAGCGGAGCGCCAACTTTGAGGCAGCCACCAGCCAACATAGCCCCAGGCCTTGGGTTGGATCGGCGCAGCGAACAACGGCCCTAAGTGCATGGTACACAACAGCACCAGAATCGATTGGAGTAACCTCATCGTGCGGTGGATGCCACGAGCCAGTCAGCCACATATTGAATATCCAGACTCGCTTTGCAGCCCGGTTCGTATTGCAATACTGGCCGTTCAAAGGCCAGGGCCTGTGACACCAGTGCATCTTTGTGGATGGCTACCGGTGCCATATTCGCTGCGTACTGCGCGTAGAGTGCGGTCCGGACTTGATGCCCAAGTGTCCCATCTGTCGGCATTTGATTGATCAGTATGTGCGCGCCAGAAAAATCACTGCGCGTTGCCGTGTATTCCTTTATGAGTGACATCATCTTCGGAATGCTGGCGTAAGACGCTGCGTCGGCAAGTGTGATCAAAAGAGCTTGATGTGCGGTGTTCAAGGCTTGGTGCAGGAACACCGACGGTCCAGGTGGGGTGTCCAACAGGATGAAGTCGAACGACTTGGGGGGCAGGGAGTGAAGCGCAAAGTGAAGCCAAGAGGGGTTCAAACGCAACTCGGTTTCGAACAATCCGAGGTCGGAGTCAATTACTCGCCCAAAAGGCACAAACTTCACGTCAAAGGGACTGTCAAATAAAGAAGTCAGCACTATGCCCTCACGGGCCAAGCCGGCAATGTCGTCAGGGTCCATTCCAAGATGCAGGCGCAGGGCATTTTGAGGATCTAAGTCAATCAGCAAGACCCGTTTCTTCCGTTGAGCCAGGGCGACAGCGGCATTGGTGGTTAGGGTGGTTTTCCCCACCCCCCCTTTACCAGACACAAAAGCAATGACTTGCATGGGTTACAGCGTACCGAGGGGTTGGGAAACCACATGTTTAACTACGTGACTCCACGGACTAAGCCAGCCAGGCGCAGCCGTGGAGAGCCATGGCTGCGCCTGCCGCAAATGTGCGCTGCGAAAGCTGTTGAAAATCTGAATAGTTTGCATACTCTGACGTTACGCCTGTTTTTGAAGGCGCCTCTTTGCCATATGGCGCAGTGGCCTATACAGGGCCGCAGCCACGGCAACGCAAACTGATAGCGCCAGAAGAGCAAGTAGCATGGGCTGATCAGTAAAGAACCACCGCAATTTGCTCAAAGTGGGCAGCGATCCGAGGTAGTAGGTGGGGCTTACCTTCACGTGCTCGACGGACTTGTCGTCGATCACCGCAAAGTCGCCTTGAATGGAGGGTATCCGCTCGGGATCGGACAAAGCGTCAGAAATTCTGCGCAAATCAGGCGACTTGTCAGCGTACATGAAAACGACGCTGCGTTGCGCTTGGATGGGTGACTCGATGGCCATGAGCGCGGCCAAGCTTCCACTGCCGCTCAAGTTCATACTGCCCTTCGGTTGGGCGGAAGGTTGTACATCTTGTTGTTCCCATCGATAGGTCGGAAACCATCGCGTGTCGGGTTCGCGAACGTGGCGCTCTCCATTAATCTTCACCATCGGAAGGTGCTTTCCCCAAGTCGTCATGAGGCTCTGGTTGGCAGGAGAGCCAATAACGATCAAGTCCTTGCCAGAGAACTTGTCGATATCCGTCGCAGTAGTTACTGCATGGTTTAACGGGGGGTACGCGGTTGCCTCGCCCATGCGGGCCATGACCGTCAAATAGAGGCCAATTTCGTCCGCGTTGGGGCGATCTGGCAAAACGACGGCCGTCTCCGACAAATCGGCCATACGGGTGAACGGAAAGCCAATGTTCGAAAAAAAACCCAAATTGGGAAGAGCAACGTACCGGGGGAACGCACTGAAATCAAGGGTGGACTCAGGATCGATTGCCGCTTGGAGATTGTCTGGAGGCAGATTGCTGCACTCACCGTCCTTGATGACGTCAAAGAAATAACTGAGTTGCAATTGGTCACGTCCCCCAACGCCGTAAGGAGGAATGTAGATGTGCTCTTCTCTAAGGGCGCTGTTCTCAAAGGACGCCGAGTCCAGTCGTATCAGGTCATCAGACTGGCGTCGTGGAACATTCAGAGCGAGAGCATCGATGAAGCTGGAGTTGATGCTGACATTGAGACTGGAGTTCCTGTGGACGGGCAAACGGGTTGCGCGGTACTTGAGTGTCAAAGGTGCACCTGGCGTGCGCCAAGTGAATACGTCGGGAGGAAGTCGGTAATTGATGCGGACAGTTTCGGGAAAGTACCCCTGGACCCTGAGCTCGTCGGGCCGGGTAATTTCGCCTAATCGCACAGGGCGGTCAGTGGGTATCCAGGCCGGCGCATCGTAGGGTTTCCTGGGCGCAGGGTCGGTGTTCTTGGTTACCGCAACTTGTTGCCCAACGAGCGTGGGAGCTCCCAAAGCGAGCGCCTGGGCAGCGCGTCGCATCTCGTCGTCATTGGCTCCTGCGATCACCAGCAGTTTGGCATGCGCGTTGGATGGATGTTGCTGGATGGAAATGCTGGCACCATTGCCTCCACGAATGGTATCTACGCTGTCTGCTCCTTGCACAAAGACCACGGCATTGCCGTCCGGCAGTGCGTTCAGCGCCACCGGGAATTGTGCTCCCCGCTGTCCAGCCTGTATTCCAAACCACGAGGCAACAACACCAGCGGCCTTGAGTGTTCCGAAGGACGGTGCGCTGCCAAAAACAAACGGCAATTTCAGAACGGAGGTCTCACCCTTGTCAAAGAATGGAGCAGGTAAATACTTGAGGTCGTTGGTCCTGGAGGCCGGTGCAAGTGTCAACTCCAGGCGACTTAGGTCGCTAATCGTGAGCCATAGCGATGAGTGAAACGGATCCTCGCATTGCCGGGTGTAATGCCCAATGAAATTGAACCGAAGGCTGTTTAGGTCCTTGAAATGTCGGGGATCCAAGTGAATTTCACGCGCATTGCTCAGCTCTTTGTCCTTCTTCAAAGACTCCAAGGTCACGATACGTTCGTTGAGTAACACCCGCAGATGGCTGAGCTCTTGGATGAGGGCTGGTGAATAGTCAAAAGCAAAGCGCAAACGTGCAGAAACGACGACTTCATCACTGCGCACGGGGAATGTCAAAGTTCGTGATGCATCGACTCCGCGCAGGTTAATCGGTGACCATGCCCCCATTTGTTTGAACGTGAGTGATACGGTGCGCGGCTTGGCGGCTGCGGAGGAAGTGGCCACTTCTCCCGAGGGCGGTGTCACAGGGGGGGCATCTTGTCCCGCGACTTTAGACCGAGACGACTTTGCCATCGTAGCTGGGGGTACGACTGCGGCAAGGGCCGCGATCAGCAATGCTGCAGCGGTTAGCCCGGGGTGTTGCCGGTACGTTGGGCGGTTATGACGTTTCATAGGGCCTGTGTCCGTTTATGTATCCAGCGCAGCAATCGCGCGATGTGAAGGGTGTTGCCAATTTTTACGATCAACGCCAGTGCGGAGCTTATGCACGACGTAAGTCTTGAAGTGAGCCATCGCGGAAGTGGATTGTCCGCGTCAACACCGGGCAACCAGTTCGGCCAGTCGAATCCGCGCGAGAAGACTACTGCAGCAGCGTGCTGGTAGGCGGCGTTCGCAGCGGCATCAATGCAGATGTGCAATTGAGTTTGCCTTGCACTTTTGACTGTCGCGGAGAAGCTGAATTCTCGTTGCTTGTAGAAGATGGACAACGTGATTTCCGAATGAGCTTCCAGCCGCAGTTCAACTGGAAAATTCAACGTCAGTGTTTGGTCGGGAAAATTCTCTGTTGTGCAGCGCAAGGTGTGTCCAGACGGAAGGCGGACCATGGCAGGTAGGCAAGCCAGTGACCGCATATGCTTTTGAATGTCCTGCTTTTCTTTGGCGACTGCCACCGTTGAAATGAGTATGGCCACGTTAAATAAACACCACCCCAAATAAAACGCCGGTTCAGGAGAGTTGACCAAACCGGACCAGGTGACTTGGCGTACAGCCCAAAGAAGTCCCGCCACATTCAATCCAAGAACGACAATAAAGTGAATGTGCCAAATCCTTTGGGTCCCGTGTAGCGCACTGACTGCCAATGTTGTCCTGCCTCCCGCCGCTAAGTGGATGAGCAATGCCCTAAAGTGGGATTTCAGGGCGCTCAAACCGACACGTAGTACGGAAAACAAAGTGGCAAAAGGCAGATACCATGCCAAGGCGGTATGACGAACCATAACCCAAATGGGGAGTCGCCCTAGGCCTCGCTGCCTGATCTTGAGCATGTGATAGTTCAAAAAATGTGGAGTTGCGTACGCCGCGAACCACTCGGCCTGTGATTGGATAAGGTGCACACCCGCGAGCAAGTAGGCGGTAGGAGCTGTAAGAATGATCCAGAGTGCAACCGGTTGGTAGAACTTGAGCACGGTATGCGCTTGGGCCAGCCACTCTTTCCAAACGGGTTTTGCTCCGGATTGTGAGTGGTCTGTTCGATAGATCCCGGCAGCCAACGGCCTGTCGGCATCGACGCCATACTCGGCAGTGCAATAGCCGTGTTCGCGTAGATGGCTGGACAGTGCTGCGATTGGCAGCGAACTGCGCGCCTCCAATCCACCGGACTCAGGCAAAAAGGAGCGCCGCAGAATGACGCTTGCCGTAGAAGATGGTTGCGTGGTGCGCGCAGTGGACTGCAGACAACCGAGTGCAGGGTTCTGGGTAAACCAACCCACGGTCAATTTCAGAAAGTCTCTGTCTGGTTTCGCGTCGGCGTCAAAAATGACCGCGAGTTCCCCCTGGCTTCGCTGCAGTGCGGCGTACACACTGCCGCCTGAGGCCGCCACCGAATCGCTATCGACGACATAAGTGACGTGCAAGAAGTCACACAGTTCCTGAATGGCTGGAAGCAGGCTCCCATCTAACACAAACACCCGCAGTTTCGACTTTGGCCACTCCATTGCCAGCACAGCATTGCAAAATTGCCGCACCGCATCCACGTCTTGCTTGTGTGTGGTCAGATAGATATCCACCGTTGGCCATTTTCCCTGGCTGTCGGGCAAGGGCACCGTCCTTTGCTTCGATGGCCATACAGTGCGCAAGTATTGCGTGACACCCAAGAGCCATAGATGCAGCTCGGCAACGCAAAGACCAAATCCCAGTAAAAAATCGACGTTAAACCCATGGCCCAGCGTGCTGCCAAAGCGCCACAGGAAATACCGCCCAGACACGAGAATGAGCAATGCAAGCAATGTAAGTGCAATCAGTGTGCCCTTGAAACGCTGTAGATACAGCACGAATCCCACGATGCACAGAGAAAACGCGACTTGCCCGCCCAGCGAAAATCGGAAGGTAGTCATCCACAATAACAAGGCAACGCCTACAACCAAAATGCAAAGACTGGCACCTGGGTTTGTCCAGGCGCGGGCGCTGACCAGGCGTTTCCCGAGCGTGTTGGGTTTGCCGATCAAATACGGCCTGCGAAAGCCTGCTTCGGCTGTTTTTCCCCAACGCTCACGCCAGAGCGAAAGCAGCAGATGCGGGGTCATCGATTCAACGTTTGTATGGCCCATTCGGCCAATCTAGCCAAATCATGGCTGGCCTGACCGTGCGGTGCGTACGCCAAAACGGGTTGCTGGAATGCGAGTGCCTCACCCACAGCCTCATCACGATGGATGTACACGGGAGCCAATCGATCGCCTAGGTGGTGACTGAGCAGATCCGTGACATCCCGGTTGAACGGATCAGCGCGGTCAACTTGATTGAGTACATAGACGCAGCCCAGGGCATTGGATGCTTCGGGCAGCGAAACCAAGTACGCCTCCATTGCAGGAAGTGTTGCGTAAGACCCGGCGTCGGCGAGCTGAACGATCAAAATGAGGTCGGCGCAATTCAAAACCTGCTTCAGATATGCCGATGGCCCCGGTGGTGTGTCAATCAGCACCACTGCGTCTTGCCCCAGGCCAGCCAATGCAATTTGCTCGCTCACCCAGGCAGGATGTGCCGCAAGCAAGGACTCGAAGGCTTCCCTTTCGGGTTCACTCACTTCGCCATAAGGCAGGCAGGCGACTCCGAATTCGCTTTGCGCCGTGGATGCAAGCCAAGATGCACCACTGAGTGACTGTGCGCAAACTCCGGTTGGGCCTGCGTCCAACCCAAAATGCCAATGCAATGCGTTCTGGGGATCCAGATCGACGACCGACACGCGCGCTGGCCCGAGGGTGGCGGCCATGGCCGCCGCAAGGTTTGCCGTGACCGAGGTCTTGCCTACTCCCCCTTTCATTGAAACGACACCAATGATGCTCATCGTTTACCCAGACTGCCCAGAAAGGACGGGGATTTTGTCGGGCGGGAAGTGACTGGCTTCGCTTTACCTTCCAGTCGATTGAAGATTTGCGCGAGAGACTCTTCTGCATGGGCGGGACCTGCAGCGCGAAGCGGGGCGGCCTGCGGCTGGCACGACGCCGAGTCTGTCGCGACCGCACGGTTGCTGGTTGTAGTAGGCACTGGTTGCGTCGATTCGTGATGCTTGGCCGGGGAGGGCTGATGGGCTGTGCCGAAGGGCAGTTGTGCTGCATGTGCCTGTATGGGTGCTTCCCGGGCGGGGGCTGCATCCTGTGCGGCAGGTTGCGGAGCAACGCCCACTGCCTTTGCTGTCATCTTCCCCAGCCCGGATGCGATTTTCTCACCCAAGCCGGGGCGTGACAGCGCAGGCTTTGTGGCACTCATTTTGGCTGTCGTCTCAGACACAGCCCAGTTCAAACGCTCCTCATTGGAAAGTGCCGGTGGCAGATCGCGGTTTTTTACTGAAATATTCCTGAGAAGAGGCCATTTTTGTTCGGCCTCCTTGGCGGAAATGGCCGTCTCGTTCAATAAGGCCGATTGATCCGGCCTCAGCGATCGAAAAAGTGCTGGCAGATCGTCTTCGTAGGATGGCATGCAAATATCTCCAACGCAATGGTTACGGCTTGGTAAGACCCAAGTGAAATCGGATGCTCATCCCCGTACACCCGTCATCGACAGCGCGTACGGACATGGTATCGCTTGCGCCCAAGGCATGGAACAAGTGCTGGTAGAAGCCCTCCAGCAAACCACTGCTCCACGGCAGAGCCTCGTCCCCAAATGCTTCGGCAAGTGGGGGCGCAAAGTGGGCTATTTCCACGTGGTCTTGCATGTCTGAGAATTCAACCCAGCCCCAATTGATGCGCATCCAGAAATCATTCACGCACTCTTCCAATTGCCCCAGCGACTGGGTCGATTGAAAAAATTCCTGCGTATCGCTGGCCCAACGCTGTCCAATTTTGAAAAAAAGCCGCCGCAAATCGCTGGCTTCGCTGTGTTGGGCCATCTCCGATGCAAGGGCGCGAAGCACGGGCAACCATTGAAGAGAAACCTGTTGTCCTCGGAAATAACTCTCTAGATGATTGCTGTTCATAAATTGAAGATGTGCGGTTAAAACAGGTTGACCAAGCCGTCAGTAGGGAGAAAGAACCATTGCAGTGCCTCAAAGCGGGAGGGTTGCCACCCATAGGCACAGCGGGACGAAACGATTGCGCCAACGTGGTGCATTCAGCGCTGCGTCCCTGCTACGACAACCCGGTATGTTGCTACGAATTTTATCTATATTTGATTTGTGTCAGCAAATGTAACTACAAGGGTGTGTTTGGCAATGACTTGCATACCCCATGCAGTATTTGATATACTGCTAAGGGTATACAGGAGCCACGATGATTACAAATGTTTCACGGTGTCAAGGCAGCCGCTCAGGTGTGTTTCGCAATGTGTTGGGGGTCGGGCTGGGAATGGCCCTGCAGTTGGGAGGCCTTGCTCAGCCAGTTCCGGTGGCGGTGATTCAACCGCAGTCGATAGAGGCGATCTATGAATTAGATGGCGTCATTCAACCTGTGTACCAAAGTGTCGTCTCTGCCCAAGCGTCGGGGCGAATCATCTCGTTGTCCGTCAAATCGGGAGACAGGATTCGCTCAGGCCAAGTCTTGGCGGTCATTGACGACCGTGAGGCCGCCGCTGGAGTCCAGCGCAGTCAGGCTCAAATTAACCAGGCCGAAGCGGAGCTGCGCAACGCAACCGCGCAGTTGCAGCGCACGCGCGATTTGCAGCGCCAGGGCTATGTCAGCCAAGCGGCGATGGATACGGCCGATGCCCAGCTTAAAGGTGCGATTGCCGTGCGCGATGCTGCCCGTGCCGGTGCCGTGCAGACCGGTATTGCGCAGGGTTTCACCCGTGTTACAGCACCCTATGATGGTTGGGTCCAGCAAACCCATGCTCAGACTGGCGACCTTGCGACACCGGGCAGGCCGCTGCTCACCATCTATGCGCCCGCGCCCTTGCGTGCAGTGGTACAGGTGCCAGCTTCGCGTGTTCAGGCGGTGCGGACCGCAGCAAAAACCGTGGTCCAGGTCAACACCGAACGAGGTGGCAACGCGTGGGTATCACCGGTTGCGGTCAGCGCGGTGCCATCGGCAGATCCAGTTGCGCAGACCGGGGAGTGGCGCTTTGAACTGGCTCCCAAAGACAGTGCCGATATGCTTCCCGGCCAGCAGGTCCGGGTCCGCTTCGTCACGCCCCAAGGCGTCGCACAGGGCTCCAGAATGATGGTCCCCCAGGCTGCCCTCGTGCGACGGGGTGAGTTAACTGCGGTCTATGTGGCCGCCAACGGGGGGTTCTCACTGCGGGCGGTGCGGTTAGGGGCGGATCTGGGTGCCCACGGTGTCGAGGTACTGGCCGGTGTTCACGGGGGCGAGATCATCGCACTGGAGCCTATCCGAGCGGGGTTTGCGAAGGCGGTTCCGGCCGCGCCGGGTGCATCCCCAACCACGAAGTGAGCGGTCCATGAGTACCAAAGTATCTGTGGGAATCTCGGGCCGCATAGCGGCTGCGTTTCAAGGCAATGCGCTCACACCCCTGCTGGCACTGGTGGCAATGCTGCTGGGTTTGTTTGCCGTGCTGGTGACACCACGGGAGGAAGAACCACAAATCAATGTCACGATGGCCAATGTGCTGATCCCCTTTCCCGGGGCCAGCAGTGTGGATGTCCAAAACATGGTGGCCCGACCGGCCGAGCAAGTGCTGGGCCAGATTGCGGGCATTGAGCACACCTATTCGGTGGCACGCCCGGGCGTGGCGGTGCTCACCGTTCAATTCAAGGTTGGTGTGCCCCGCACGGAGGCTTTGGTTCGTCTATACGATGTGCTCAATGCCAATCAGGACTGGCTCCCCCGCGACCTCGGTGTCCTGACGCCCATTGTCAAGCCCAAAGGCATCGACGACGTTCCGGTGCTTGCGGTAACCCTGTGGAGCCCTGACGCGCAGCCGGCATCAGAGCTTGAACGGGTCGCCCACACCATCGAGGCAGAGTTCAAAGCGGTTGGCGGCGTACGCGAGGTGCAGACGGTTGGGGGACCAGGGCGGGCGATCAATGTGGTCATTGATCCGGCACGCTTGCGCACACGGGGTGTCGATTTGCTGACCTTGCGAAAAACCATTGCCGCTGCCAACTTCGGGCAACCTGCTGGGGGTGTGCTGGAGCCGTCAGAGGCCGGTGAAGGCGCAACGCTGTTGACTGTAGAGGCAGGTGAATTCCTGCGCACTGCCGACGACGTAGCGGACCTGGTAGTCGCAAACAGCAATGGCGCTCCGGTATTTCTGCGCGATGTGGCGCGGGTTGAATCCGGAGCGCGCCAGGCCCAGCGCTATGTTCGCTTTACGCAGGGCGCTGCAAGCACAGCCAATGCACCGGAACGCGCTGCTGTGACAGGCAGCGGCCAGTCGTATCCGGCGGTCACCCTCAGTGTGACCAAGAAGCCAGGAGAAAACGCAGTGGATGTATCAAGGGCCGTGATCGCGCGCTTGAATGCATTGCGCAACACGGTCATTCCAGCCGATATTGAGGCGACGGTAACCCGCGACTATGGCGAAACTGCAGCAGAAAAGGCCAACAAGCTGATTCAGAAGCTGGGTTTTGCCACCGGCTCCGTCATCCTGCTGGTGGGTCTTGCCCTGGGCCGTCGTGAAGCCATCATCGTCGGGTCCGCCGTCATTCTGACGCTCACCGCTACGCTATTTGCCTCATGGGCCTGGGGATTCACCCTCAATCGCGTATCCCTGTTCGCATTGATCTTCTCCATCGGTATTCTGGTGGACGATGCCATCGTTGTGGTTGAGAACATCCACCGGCACCAACAGCTTTCACCGGGAACGCCGTTGAAGGATCTGATCCCTCTTGCGGTGGACGAGGTCGGTGGTCCCACCATTCTGGCCACGCTCACGGTGATTGCTGCCCTGCTGCCCATGGCCTTTGTCTCGGGTCTGATGGGGCCGTACATGAGCCCCATCCCGATCAATTCGAGCTTGGGCATGGCCTTGTCCCTAGGCATCGCCTTCACCGTCACCCCTTGGCTGGCACTCAAGTTCATGCGGCAGCACGGCCACGCAGCGCCATCATCAGGTCTGGATGCCGGGAAGCCATCCAAACTGCAAAGCATCTTCGGACGCATACTCACGCCATTCCTGGAAAGCGCGCGCAAACGCTGGCTGCTGCTGGGTGGCATTCTGGCGGCTCTGGTCCTGTCCGTTGGCATGGTCATGGTGCAATGGGTGGTCCTGAAAATGCTGCCCTTTGACAACAAGAGCGAGTTCCAGGTTGTCGTTGACATGCCCGCCGGTACTCCGCTGGAAGATACCGCTGCCACTTTGCAGGATCTTGGCAACTTTCTGGCCCAACAGCCGGAAGTGCGGAACCTGCAGGCATATGCGGGTACTGCCTCGCCCATCACCTTCAATGGACTGGTGCGCCAATACTATTTGCGTGCCGATGCCGAGCAGGGGGATTTGCAGGTCAATCTGGTGGACAAACACCACCGCAACGAAAAGAGCCACGTGATCGCCCAGCGCCTGCGCCCCGCCCTGGAGGAAATTGGTGCACGCCACCACGCCCGGATCAAGGTGGTCGAAGTTCCCCCCGGACCACCGGTCATGTCACCGCTGGTTGCGGAAATCTACGGACCGGATGAAGCGGGTCGCCAGAAACTGGCCCGCCGGGTTGCCACGGCCTTTGCAACAACGGCAGACATTGTGGGGATTGACACCAGTTTGCGGGAAGACGCACCCCGGGCCTTATTGCGCGTGCGCAGGCAGCGCGCGGAGTCGCTGGGTATACCGGTGGCAGCCATCGCCCAGACGGTGTCTTCGGCGCTGTCCGGTGCCGATGCGGCCTACCTGCACGACCAACAGTCCAAATACCCCGTACCGGTGCGCATTCAGTTGCCGCCCGAGAGCCAGGTCGGCCTGGAGGCGCTGTTGGCCCTGCCCATGCGGGCGGCCAACGGGCAGCTTGTGCCGCTATCGGAGCTGGTACAGGTGGAGCGCGGCATCATCGACAAACCGCTGTACACCAAGGACCTGCAGGGGGTGAGCTATGTCATGGGTGACATGGCGGGCAAGCTGGATTCGCCGCTGTACGGTCTGTTCGCAACCCGTTCGACGCTGGAAAAAACTGCCGCGCAGCAACAGGACCCGGTGGGCGAATACTGGATCCATCAGCCCAGCAATCCCTACCAAGAGTACGCTATCAAATGGGATGGCGAGTGGCAAATCACGTACGAGACCTTCCGCGACATGGGCGCGGCCTACGGCGTGGGCCTGATCCTCATCTACCTCTTGGTGGTGGCGCAATTCCGCAGCTACCTGACGCCCCTGGTCATCATGGCACCCATCCCGCTGACCATCATCGGCGTGATGCCGGGCCACGCGTTGCTGGGTGCCCAGTTCACCGCTACCAGCATGATCGGCATGATCGCGCTGGCCGGCATCATCGTGCGCAACTCCATCCTGCTGG
>CAZDDK010000005.1:0-36749 GCA_964504185.1 uncultured Rhodoferax sp.
AACAAGGACGCCACGTCACCCTTGGCCGAGTTCACCAAAGGGGGCTTCCAGACCGTGATTGCTGAAAGCAAGGCGCTCAAGGCCGACAAGGTCAAGCGCGTGGTGGTGTGTTCCGGCAAGGTGTACTACGACCTGGCGAAGAACCGCGAGGAAAAGGGCCATGACGATGTGGCCATTTTGCGGGTCGAGCAGTTGTACCCCTTCCCGCACAAGGCCTTTGCTGCGGAGATGAAGAAGTACCCCAACGCCACCGACATCGTGTGGTGCCAGGACGAACCGCAAAACCAGGGTGCCTGGTTCTTTGTGCAGCATTACATCCACGAAAACATGGTGGACGGCCAACGCCTGGGTTACTCCGGCCGTGCCGCGTCGGCATCTCCCGCCGTGGGCTACTCGCACCTGCACCTGGAGCAGCAGAAGTCATTGGTTGAAGGCGCGTTCGGCAAGCTCAAGGGCTTTGTCCTGAGCAAGTAAGCGCTGAAGCCCGTCAATACACACAATTCGGAAAGAACAAAATGGCAATCGTAGAAGTAAAAGTACCCCAGCTCTCTGAGTCCGTGGCAGAGGCCACGCTGCTGCAATGGAAGAAAAAGATCGGAGAGGCCGTCAAGGTGGACGAAATCCTGATCGAAGTCGAAACCGACAAGGTGGTGCTGGAAGTGCCCGCACCCAGCGCGGGTGTGCTGGTGGAGATTGTGCAAGCGGACGGTTCCACCGTAGCCGCCGAGCAACTGATCGCCCGCATCGATACCGCTGCGACCGCCGGTGCGGTGGCCGCTCCCGCCGCTGCACCGGCTGCCGCCGTGGCGGCAGCACCGGTTGCGGCACCCGCTGCTGCAGTCCACTCCA
Source organism: uncultured Rhodoferax sp. (assembly GCA_964504185.1). GTDB lineage: Bacteria > Pseudomonadota > Gammaproteobacteria > Burkholderiales > Burkholderiaceae_C > Allorhodoferax. Next base: position 850 of record CAZDDK010000005.1, read on the forward strand.
AGGCCGACGTGGCCATGCCCGCTGCCGCCAAGCTGCTGGCCGACAACAACCTGTCGGTCAGTGCCGTGGTCGGCACCGGCAAAGATGGCCGCGTCACCAAGGGTGACGTGCTGGGGGCCGTGGCCTCCGGTGCTGCTACCAAAGCAGTAGCGACAGTCTCAATCCCCACGGGGGCTCCCACCAAGGTTTTGCCACAAGTGGCGGCACCTGCCGCGCTCCACCTGGGCGACCGCCCCGAAGAGCGCGTGCCCATGAGCCGCCTGCGTGCCCGCGTGGCCGAGCGCCTGCTGCAGTCGCAAAGCACCAACGCCATCCTGACGACCTTCAATGAAATCAACATGGCCCCGGTCATGGAGATGCGCAAGCGCATGCAAGAGCGTTTCGAGAAAGAACACGGCGTCAAGCTGGGCTTCATGAGCTTCTTCGTCAAGGCGGCGGTGCATGCCCTCAAGAAATTCCCGGTACTGAACGCCTCCGTGGATGGCACCGACATCGTCTACCACGGCTACTTTGACATTGGTATCGCCGTGGGCTCGCCCCGTGGCCTGGTGGTGCCAATTCTGCGCAACGCCGACCAGATGAGCTTTGCCGAGATCGAGAAGAAGATTGCCGAATTTGGCCAAAAGGCCAAGGACGGCAAACTGGGCATTGAAGACATGACCGGCGGCACGTTCTCCATCTCCAATGGCGGCACCTTCGGCTCCATGATGTCCACCCCCATCATCAACCCGCCCCAGTCGGCCATCTTGGGCGTGCACGCCACCAAGGACCGCGCCATGGTGGAAAACGGCCAGGTGGTGGTGCGCCCCATGAACTACTTTGCCATGTCCTATGACCACCGCATCATCGACGGCCGCGAAGCTGTGCTGGGACTGGTGGCGATGAAGGAAGCGCTGGAAGACCCGGCTCGTTTACTGTTTGATATTTGACCGTTCTTCGACAGGCACGGAGTCTGGATGGCAGAAGGTTCTGCTCCGTGTCCTGCGCCCGCTTTGCGGGCTCCCCCTTTACCTGCGCAGAACCCTCTGCCATCCAGACTCCTTGTGAGGCTTTTCAGGAAAATGTATGAGTAAACAATTTGATGTGATCGTCATCGGTGGTGGCCCCGGTGGCTATGTGGCCGCCATCCGCGCTGCCCAGTTGGGCTTTAACGTGGCCTGTATCGACGAGTGGAAGAACGACAAGGGCGGCCCCGCACTGGGCGGCACCTGTACCAATGTGGGGTGCATCCCCAGCAAGGCGCTGTTGCAGTCCAGCGAGCATTTCCACCATGCCAATCACCACTTTGCCGAGCACGGCATTGAGGTCAAGGGTGTGAGCATGGACGTGGCCAAGATGGTTGCCCGCAAGGACATGGTGGTCAAGCAGAACAATGATGGCATTCAATACCTGCTGAAGAAGAACAAGATCGCGTTCTTCCATGGTCGCGGATCGTTCGTCAAGGCGGCCGATGGGGGCTATGTCATCAATGTGGCAGGCGCAACTGAAGAGTCGCTGTTGGGCAAGCAGGTGATCATTGCCACGGGTTCCAACGCCCGTGCCCTGCCGGGGGTGCCGTTTGACGAAGTCAACGTGCTGTCCAACGACGGTGCGCTGCGCATCGGCGCGGTGCCCAAGAAGCTGGGTTTGATTGGTTCGGGCGTCATTGGCCTGGAAATGGGCTCGGTGTGGAAGCGCCTGGGTGCCGAAGTCACCATCCTCGAGGGCTTGCCCACTTTCCTGGGGGCGGTGGACGAGCAGGTTGCCAAAGAAGCCCACAAGGCCTTTACCAAGCAGGGCCTCAAGATTGAGCTGGGTGTCAAGGTCGGCGACATCAAGAACGGCAAAAAGGGTGTTTCCGTGGCCTACACCAATGCCAAGGGCGAGGCGCAGGTGCTGGAAGTGGACAAGCTCATTGTCTCCATCGGCCGCGTGCCCAACACCATCGGACTCCATGCGGAAGCCGTGGGCCTGGCACTGGACGAACGTGGTGCCATCGTGGTGGACGCCGATTGCAAGACCAATCTGCCCGGCGTGTGGGCGGTGGGTGACGTGGTGCGTGGCCCTATGTTGGCGCACAAGGCCGAAGAAGAGGGGGTAGCCGTTGCGGAGCGCATGGCGGGCCAGCACGGCCATGTCAACTTCCACACCATTCCCTGGGTCATTTACACCAGCCCCGAGATTGCATGGGTTGGCCGCACCGAGCAGCAGTTGAAGGCCGACGGTGTGGCCTACAAGGCGGGTTCCTTCCCGTTCCTGGCCAATGGCCGGGCCCGCGCGCTGGGCGACACGACCGGTTTCGTCAAGTTCCTGGCCGACGCCACGACCGACGAAATCCTGGGTGTGCATATCGTCGGCCCCATGGCCAGCGAGCTGATTTCCGAGGCGGTGGTGGCCATGGAATTCAAGGCCAGTGCAGAAGACATTGCCCGCATCTGCCATGCCCATCCTTCCTTGAGTGAGGCCACCAAGGAGGCCGCCTTGGCGGTGGATAAGCGGACCCTTAATTTCTGATGGGTGTTCAATGAAAGTTGCTGTTAGCCCGCGTAAAATGTGGGTTTTCAGCTATCAATTTAATAGCGTTTTGAGGTGCGCCCGGTGAACGTTCGAGCGCTTTATGAAGCCGAGTTGGCGGCGCGGGGCTACGTGTCCGATCCTGCCCAGCTGCGCGCCGTCGCTGCGCTGGAGCGTTGCGCCCAGGACTGGACGGTGTTCAAGGAAATGCGGTCCAACGCTTTCAAGAAGCTGATCAACCGGCCCGAGGTTCCGCGCGGCGTTTACCTGTTTGGCGGGGTGGGGCGGGGCAAGAGCTTTCTGATGGACTGCTTTTACAACGCGGTTCCTCTCAAGCGCAAAACCCGGTTGCATTTTCACGAATTCATGCGCGAGGTGCACCGCGAGCTGGCCGACCTGCAGGGCACGGTCAACCCGCTGGACGAGCTGGCAAAGCGCATGGCCAAGCGTTTTCGACTGATCTGTTTTGACGAATTCCACGTGGCCGACGTCACAGATGCCATGATCCTGCACCGGTTGCTGGCCGCGCTGTTCGACAACGGCGTGGGCTTTGTCACCACGTCCAACTTCCACCCGGATGGCCTGTACCCGGACGGCCTGCACCGCGACCGCATTCTGCCCGCCATCGCCTTGCTGAACGCGCGCCTGGAGGTCATCAACGTAGACAATGGCACGGACTACCGCAAGCGCACCATGGAGAAGATGACGCTGTACCACACCCCGAACGGGGCGGCGGCCGATGCGGCCATGGAGCAGGCGTTCAACGCGCTGGAGGAAACGCACGACGACAACCCGGTGTTGCACATCGAGGCGCGCGAGATTCGCGCCCGTCGGCGTGCCGGGGGCATGGTTTGGTTTGACTTCAAGACCCTGTGCGGTGGACCACGTTCCCAGAATGACTACCTGGAAATCGCCACCATGTTCCACACCGTGTTTTTGAGCGACGTGCCCCAAATGGCGGTGCGCATGGCGTCGGAGGCGCGGCGCTTCACCTGGCTGGTGGATGTCTTGTATGACCGCCGGGTCAAACTGGTGATGTCGGCGGCCGTACCAGCCCTCGACCTGTACACCGAAGGCCCCATGGCGCACGAATTCCCGCGCACCGTTTCCCGTTTGAGTGAAATGCAGTCCAAGGACTACCTCTCGCAGGAGCGGCGCAGCGTGGACACTGGACTGACATGATGCGTGGATGCGCCGTTGCGTGGGTTGCTTTGGCGTGCTGCGCGTTGGCATGGGGACAGGACACCGCTGTATCCGACACCCGGGACTTTGACCGGGAATTGCAGCGCATCGGACTGGTGCGCGAGCAAAGGACTGCGGAGCTGGACGCACAAGACGCCGCGTGCCTGAACCGTTTTGCAGTGAATGACTGCCAAAACACGGTTGCCGTTCGTCGACGCCAGGTGCTGGCTGAATTGAAACGCCAGGAGGCGCTCGTCAAGGACGCCCAGCGCCAGCAAAAAGCGGTCGAACAGCTGCAGCGCAGCGCCGACAAGGCCGCCGAAAGTGTCGGCAAGGCCAATGCGATACAGGATGGTGAACCCACCGATACGCCCGCTGACCGGCAAAAGGCCTTGGACGAAAAAGTGCGCAAGCACCAGCAACAGGCCAAGCCCGCGCCGCGTGCGTCCGCACCCAAGGTGGCGTCAAACCTCGACGAGGCGGCACAGGCCAGAAACCGGGAGGCCTACCTGGAAAAGCAGCAGGCTGCGCAAAAACGGCGCAAAGAGCGGGAACAGCGCCTGATCGATCACGGACCGGGCGCGCCGCCCTTGCCGATGGCACCGTGAGCGCACCGTTCTCAGGTGGGTGTCAGTGGTTCGAGTTTGACCACCACGAGGGACAGGTTGTCACCGGCACCTCGGCCTCGGGAACGGGCCTTTTCGATCAAAAATTCCGTTGCCTCGCGGGCCGACAACGTTGACAAAACCGAGCCCAGTTCGCCCGTATTGAAGTAGTGCCAGACACCGTCACTGCAGGCCATGAGCACGTCACCGGGGCGCAGTTGGGGAATGAAGTGAAAGTCAACCGGGGGCTCGTTCTCCGTGCCCAGGCAACCCATCAAGATATTCGACTGCGGATGCACGGCCGCTTGTTCCTCGGTGATTTCTCCCCGGTTTACCAGCGCCTGCACGTAGGAGTGGTCCATGGTGCGCTTGACGAAGCGGTTGCCGTGGTAGTGGTAAATGCGGGAGTCGCCGGTGTGCGCCCAGTGGCAGTCACCCCGGGCATTGATGAGGAACGCCGCCAGTGTGCTGTGCGGTTCCTCTTCCGAGGAGATGGCGGTCAATTTGATGACGACGTGGGCTTCCTGAACGATTTGCGCAAGAATGGCCGCCGCATCGTCGGTGTCGGGGTCGTAGCGGTCAAACAGCTGCTTGGCAGTCATCATGACCTGGTCGGACGCCTTGCGCCCGCCGCTGCGGCCCCCCATTCCATCGGCCACGATGGCCAGAATGCAGCCATTGACACGGGAGTGCTTCAACAGGGCAATCTGGTCCTGCTGATACTCGCGATCGCCTTTGTGAATGCCGGTGGAAGCAGTGAGTCGGTAACCAGTGGCCATGTTGGGTTGCGTGTGCGCAATACTGCTGAGAATGGATGGGAAGGTCGTATTATCAAGCTAGCCGTCCTAGTTTAACCCCGTACTCCCCAGCCTTCCGTGCGAACCAATCTTCATTCACCCGAGCGCCACCTGATCGAGCTTCGCATGGAGCATGCCGACCTTGATGCGCTGATTGACAGAACTGCGCTGGATTCGCCGGTGGATGAACTGATGATTCGGCGCCTGAAAAAACGCCGACTCGTCTTGCGCGACCACATTGCCCGTTTGGAACGGGAAATCCAGCCCAGCGAGCCGGCCTGACGCATGGGCTTGCGGGCATCCATCGCACGTGCGTTTGCTCCCGACGGCGCACTGGCGCGCTGTGTCGATACCTTTTCTCCTCGCGCCGGACAACTCGCTATGGCCGATGCGGTGGCTGCCACCCTGGAGACGGGCGGCACCTTGGTGGTGGAAGCAGGAACCGGGGTAGGGAAGACATTTGCCTATCTGGTTCCGGCCCTGCTCAGCGGCCAGCGCTTGCTGCTGTCTACCGCCACCAAGACGCTGCAAGATCAATTGCATGGCCGCGATATTCCGCGCTTGCTGACCGCGCTGGGTCTGCCGGTGCGCGTCGCCCTGCTGAAGGGGCGCAGCAGTTACCTGTGCCCCCAGCGGCTGGCCAGCGCCCGGCACGACCTGCGCGCCATGCATCCGTTGGCGCAGCAAGATCTGGCCCACATTGAGGCGTGGTCTGTGGCGACTCGTTCCGGCGATTTGGCCGAACTGACGCAACTCGACGAGCACTCGCCGGTGTTGCCGCTCGTCACTTCGACGCGAGACAACTGCCTGGGAGGGCGGTGCCCGCAACTGCAGTCCTGCCATCTCAACCAGGCCCGCAGGCAGGCCATGGCTGCGGATGTCGTGGTCATCAACCACCACCTTTTTTTTGCCGACACCCGTGTGCGGGAGTCCGGTGTCGCGGAATTGTTGCCGACGGTGCAAGCCGTTGTGTTTGACGAGGCACACCAGCTCAATGCGATTGGTGTGCAGTTCATGGGCAGCCATTTTGGGACTGCCCAGTTGGACTCGTTGTGCCGTGACGTGACCCCGTTCGGTTCGGTGCTGGCATGGATGGATGGAGCCTGGCGGGACTTGGTGGCAGATTTGGGGCACCACTCGGTTGCACTGCGTGCTCTGTGTGGAGCAGGCGTCAACGCGGGGCGACTGGTTTGGACGGAGGATGCTCCGGTTGGCGTCCAACTGGAGCGCTGGCAGGCTGTAATCGAGGCACTGCAGGTATCCTTGAATGCCCTTGCAGACCTGTTGCTGCGCCTGCAGGACCATTCACCGGATGTCCAATTGCTGGGTGAACGGGCTTCGCGCCTGCTGGAAGTGCTTCGGGTCTTTGCCATACCCATGCAGCCAGGGAACGTGCGCTGGATTGACGTGACGGGCCACCAGGCCCGTCTGGTGCAAGCACCCCTGGACATTGCACAGGCCATGCGCTTGCAAGTGGGGGCGGTGGGCGAACTGGGCGATGGCAAGTCCTGGATTTTTACGTCGGCGACGCTCGGACTCGATGCCAGTCTCGCGCAATTTGTGCAGTCTTGTGGGCTGGAGGGCAGCCATGTGCTTCAGGTTTCCAGTCCGTTTGACTATGCGCAGCAGGCTGCGTTGTATGTGCCTACCGACTTGCCTCTCCCGTCTGACAAGGGGCACAGTGCGGGAGTGGCGCAACTTGTTGCGCAAGGGGCGAGCGTGTTGGGCGGACAAACGCTTGTCTTGACGACCACCTTGCGGGCCATGCGGGACATCGCGCAGGCGTTGCGCGAGCACTTTGCAGACGAACCCCGCATGCAGGTGTTGCTGCAGGGTGAGGCGTCCAAGCGGGAACTGATTGAACGGTTTCGGCAATCGCCCACACAGGGTGCGGTCCTGGTGGCATCGGTTTCATTTTGGGAGGGAGTGGATGTGCCGGGTGACGCTTTGCAGCTCGTGGTAATAGACAAGCTTCCATTTGCCCCGCCGGACGATCCGTTGCTGCAAGCGCGGGCTCGGCACCTACAGGCCACAGGCAAAAGCCCGTTTGCACACCTGCATGTGCCGTTGGCGGCCATCGCGCTCAAACAGGGAGCCGGACGCTTGATCCGCAGTGAAACCGATCGGGGGATATTGGTGGTGTGCGATGTGCGCCTCGTCCAGAAGGGCTATGGTCGGCGCATTCTGGCGGCGTTGCCCGCCATGCGATCCATCGCTACACCGGAACAATTCGCGCAGGCGCTACAGGCGCTCACCACACCTTCCACCAAGGATTCTCGATAGTGCGACCGCCCTTGGTCAAAAACTCCGACTGGGGAAAATTTTTTTCCAGCACCCGTTTGGTGTCGTCGCGCAACTGTTGCATTCCCATGGCTTCATAGGACTTGTACAGAATATAGAGCGCCTCCTCGACGGCCGGTACTTCCCGGTAGTCCGCCACCGCCAATTGCGCGCGATTGACGGCAGCCAGGTAGGCACCCCGCTTGTAGTAGTAGCGAGCCACGTGCACTTCATATTGGGCCAATGAATTGACGATGTAATTCATGCGTGCCCGCGCGTCAGGCGCATAGCGAGAATCAGGAAAGCGATCGGTGAGTTCCTTGAACGCTTCAAAGGACTCTTTGGATGCCTTCTGGTCTCGCTCCGAGAGATCTTGGCGCGCGAACCGGGCAAACAGGCCCATGTCGTCGTTGAAGTTGATAAGGCCTTTGAGATAAATCGCGTAGTCCATGGCTGGGCTGACCGGGTGCAGCTTCATGAAGCGCTCCAAAGTTGCCAAAGCCTGGGCGGGCTCTGCCGACTTGTGCTGTGCATAGGCCTTGTCCAGTTCGGCCTGCTGGGCAAGCGGTGTCCCCGCTGCCCGCGATTCCAGCTTTTCCAGCAGGGCGATGGCCCGTTCCCACTGGCCCGCATTCATCTCATCCTTGGCCTCGGCATAGATCTTGTTGGGGCTCATGCCAACGGTCTTGTCAACCGGGGTGCTGGAGCAACCCGTCATCAGGAGCGCGCCTGTCGCCAGCAATGAGACGCAAACGACCGATAATTTGACACGACACATGTTAGGAACACTTTCTTGAAACAGAGCACGGGAATTATATCGAGCGACCCAATCTCGGATGAGTTCGAAGAACTGGAAGAATCCGCCGTTGATGCGGAATGGCGCACTGTCACGGTGGGCATTGCACAGCACGGTGAACGGTTGGACCGTGCATTGGTGGAGGTGGTGCCTGAATTCTCCAGAAGCTATTTGCAGCAGCTCATTGAAGCCGGCCGGATAGGGGTCAATGCGCTGGTTGTGTGCAAGCCATCCGTGCGCGTCAAGGCAGGGGACCAGGTGGTGATGGAGCTGCGGCCAACCCCCCAAAGCCAGGCCTTCAAGCCCCAAGCCATGGCCCTGGATGTTGTTTTTCAGGACGAGCACATTCTGGTCATTAATAAGCCAGCAGGTTTGGTGGTCCATCCCGCACCGGGAAACTGGAGCGGCACTTTGTTGAACGGATTACTGGCCTACGACGCTCGCATTGCGACGGTCCCACGCGCTGGCATTGTTCATCGATTGGACAAGGATACCAGCGGACTCATGGTGGTTGCGCGTTCTCGTTCCGTCATGGATGCGCTGGTGCTTGCCATTGCTGCTCGACAGGTCAACCGCCAGTATGTGGCCGTGGCGCACGGTGGCTGGCTTGGGGCGGCTTCGCGCACAGTGGAAGCCGCCATCGGGCGAGATCCCCGAAATCGCCAGCGGATGGCGGTCGTCAATCTTGAGCATCAGGCAGGGAAGTCTGCCAAGACGGATTTCACCCTGCTCGATTCCACCGACACCAGCTGTCTGGTGCGTTGTGTGCTGCACACGGGGCGCACCCATCAAATTCGGGTGCATATGGCCTCTCTTGGTCACCCGTTGGTTGCCGATACGGTGTACGGCGGACGTTTGGTTTCAGGAATGCGCCGGCAGGCGCTGCACGCCATTCGACTCGCATTGATGCATCCGGTGACCTTGGAACCCATGGTCTTTGAAGTGCCGATTCCTGCGGACTTTGTAGCCCTTTTTCAGGCGTTGGGTCTGCGCTACAATGAAACCGATCGGGTGAGTCGCCCGTAGTTTGCCCGGGAGTTCCCGGGTGTAGGCACGGTGAGTTCTTCACATCTGCTGCCGTCCGTTTGGAATCACGTTGATTGGCCACTCTTTGGGTGGCGTATCCCTTAGAGTCCAGCTATGAATTTGGTCGATGCAAAGCGGGTCCTGGAGACTGCGTTGATTTGCTCACAACAACCGTTGCCGTTGCGGGATATCCGTTCACTTTTCAATGAGTCGCTGGGGGCGGATACGCTCCGGAATCTCCTGGACGAATTGCAATACGACTGGTCCGGGAAAGGGGTGGAACTGGTCAGCGTAGCGTCGGGCTGGCGTTTTCAAAGCCGTCCCGAGATGCGTGAGTATCTGGATAGGCTACATCCAGAGAAGCCTCCTCGCTATACGCGCGCCACGCTGGAAACACTGGCGATCATTGCCTATCGGCAGCCGGTCACTCGCGGAGACATGGAAGATATTCGCGGAGTCACGATCAATTCTTTGTTGATCAAGCAATTGGAGGATCGGGGATGGGTTGAAGTGATTGGTCACCGCGAGGCCGCGGGTCGTCCAGCGCTGTACGCAACCACGCGCCAGTTCCTGGATGACCTGGGCCTGCAGTCCCTTGATCAGCTTCCCTTATTGGAAAATATGGCGCAGACCGGCGACATGCTGGGTGCCCTGGCTGACTCTTCCATTGAAACCAACCCCTTGTTGCCGATTGATACGGACGCGACAAATGGTGTGGAGATGCAAATGGATATGCCCCTACTCCCTGCCGAGCAGGATCAACCGCTTCCCATGAATGGACTTTCGCAATGAACGATATGCCCCCCGAGGACCAGGTTCCCGCTACATCCGATCAGGACACTTTGGGTGTGCCGCCTGCGGTCACCTTGCCGGTTCATGCCGAAGTTGCGCTGGAATCCAAGCCTGCACTGCCAACCCGTTTTGATGATGTGGTATCCGGCCAGTTTGATGCCGATGAGGAGTTGGTCGAATTGGCTCCGCCCAAGCGGGTGTTGGCTCCTATGGCGGAAACGCCAAAACTGCACAAGGTGCTCGCCCAGGCTGGTATGGGGTCGCGCCTGGAGATGGAGCAGCTCATCATGGAGGGGCGCATTTCTGTCAATAATGAGCCCGCCCACATTGGACAGCGCATTCAGTTTGGCGATGCCATCAAGGTCAATGGCAAGCCAATCCGGGTGCGCATAGATCCGCCGCCGGCTCGGGTCATTGCCTACCACAAGCCGGTAGGAGAGGTGGTAACGCATGATGACCCCCAGAATCGGCCGACCGTTTTTCGGCGTCTACCAAAGTTGCACCAGGGGAAATGGCAGTCCGTGGGGCGGTTGGATTTGAACACCGAGGGGCTGTTGCTGTTCACGAGTTCGGGAGAGTTGGCCAACAGTCTTATGCATCCCCGCTTTGGCTTGGAGCGCGAATACGCAGTGCGTGTTTTAGGTTCCCTGAGCAAGGACGAGAAGCAGATGCTGCTAGACGGTGTGAGGCTGGATGACGGCCTTGCGCAGTTTGGTTCCATTGAGGACGGCGGTGGAGAGGGGTCCAATTGTTGGTACCGAGTGACGATTTCGGAGGGTCGCAATAGAGAAGTTCGTCGTATGCTGGAGGCCGTAGGCCACGCTGTCAGTCGTTTGATCCGTATTCGTTACGGTGCCATGTTGCTGCCGCGTGGGCTGAAGCGCGGGGCTTGGATGGAGTTGGATGAATCGGACATTCGGTCCCTGGTTCAGGCAGCCGGGGGGGGCAAGGGTGACGGTGTCTCCCGTGGTCTGCAGGGACCTGTCCAAAGGCGCGGCGGTCGAAACGGCACTGGCCGAGGTGGCAATACGGGGCAGCGCAACCCGTCCCAGGGAGGATTCAAGACTGGCGCCCCAAAGAACGTCAAGACTGGGGATCGCAGGGACGGTCCGTCTCAGCCCGATCCGATGAAAACGGCATTTGGCTATATTGGGGCGGACAGCTTTACGCGCCAGCGGCAGGAGGCGGGACTACGGCCTCGCAGTTCAGCTGGTGGAGCCCGGCGCAAGGGACGGGGACGTTAGCTCGCAATGCTAAAATGGCGGGCTTTGCTTCGCTTAGTAGCAAGACCATAATTCAACAATCTAGTTCAGGAAATACCATGACCATCGAACGTACTCTTTCCATCATCAAGCCCGATGCAGTTGCAAAAAACGTAATCGGCCAGATTTATGCGCGTTTTGAAGCAGCGGGCTTGAAGGTAGTCGCCGCTCGCATGGCGCATCTGTCCCGTGTGGAGGCAGAGGCGTTTTACGCGGTTCATAAGGAGCGTCCGTTCTTCAAGGATCTCGTGGATTTCATGATTTCAGGGCCCGTCATGATTCAGACGCTTGAAGGCGAAAATGCCATCTTGAAGCACCGCGACCTGATGGGTGCGACTGACCCGAAGAAGGCTGCTCCCGGCACCATCCGCGCTGATTTCGCGGACAGCATTGATGCCAATGCAGTGCATGGTTCTGACGCCGCTGAAACCGCAGCCGTTGAAATCGCATTCTTTTTCGCTGGCATGAACGTGTACTCCCGCTAAGTTATGCAATGACGGCCAACCTGCTCGAATTCGATCTCGACGGATTGGCCGCGTTTTGTGAGCGGCTGGGGGAGAAACGTTTCCGAGCGACCCAGCTTTTTCGGTGGATTCATCAAAGGGGTGCGTCAGATTTTGACCACATGAGTGACCTCGCTAAATCATTGCGGGAGAAACTCAAGGCAACAGCGCACGTTGCCGCGCTTCCGGTACTCAAACAGCACATTTCCGCCGACGGGACAATCAAGTGGTTGTTTGATGTCGCTGGTGGCAACGCGATTGAGGCGGTATTTATTCCCGAAGACGATCGAGGAACCTTGTGTGTTTCTTCGCAGGCGGGGTGTGCGGTGGCCTGCCGCTTCTGCTCTACGGGTCATCAGGGTTTTAGCCGCAACCTGACAGTTGGTGAGATCATTGCCCAACTCTGGTTCGCGGAGCATTTTCTTCGCAGGCATCTTGGGAAAGACGAGCGAGTTATCTCCAATGTCGTGATGATGGGCATGGGTGAGCCGTTGCAGAACTACGGCGCTTTGGTGCCGGCATTGCGAATCATGTTGGATGACCATGGTTACGGTTTGTCGCGTCGGCGTGTCACGGTGTCCACTTCCGGTGTTGTCCCCATGATTGACAGACTGGCAAACGATTGTCCCGTGGCCTTGGCAGTGTCATTGCATGCGCCAAATGATGCTCTGCGTGATGAACTGGTGCCGTTGAATCGGAAGTACCCCATTTCCGAGTTGTTGCAGGCATGCAAGCGCTACTTGTCGGTGGCACCTCGGGACTTCATTACCTTTGAGTATTGCATGCTGGGCGGTGTCAACGATTCGCCCTTGCATGCGGCAGAGTTGATCACACTCTTTCATCCGGACCCGCATGCCCGCGTTTGGTGCAAGTTCAACCTCATTCCTTTTAATCCTTTCCCTGCGTCGGGACTTTCGAGGTCTTCGCGCGAAACCGTGCTTGCTTTTGCAAAGATACTGAACGATGTGGGCATTGTGACAACGATTCGCAAGACCCGTGGGGATGACATTGATGCGGCGTGTGGTCAGTTGGCAGGCGATGTGAGAGATCGTACGGACGTTCAGTATCGACTGAGCAAGCGACCTCACATCAAGATAGTGGCTGAAAGTGCAAAGACTGAGAATGATATGGAGGGCTCTGTCGATGATTGATAAGGCGCGAGTGAGCATTGCAGGGTTGCGGCGGCTGGTATTGTTCTGTACAGCTGTTGCTGTGCTGATGCAGGTATCCGGATGTGCTTCAAACGCGTCCGTTTCAGGCGGCAATTCCGATATGGTGACGGATTCTGATGAGCCTGAAATTCGCAAACGGGCCCGTCTGCGTTTGGAGTTGGCTGTTGCGTATTTCGATAAGGGGCAGACTACCGATGCTCTCGACCATTTGAAACAATCGATTGGCGCGGACCCCACGCTGTTTGAAGCCTACAACTTGCGGGGGCTGATTTACATGCGGTTGAACGATCTCGTGTTGGCAGAAGATAGTTTTAAGCGGGCTTTGGCAATCAATCCCAAGGCGGCTACGGTACAGCACAACTATGGTTGGCTGCTTTGTCAGCAATCACGCTATCCAGAGGCCGTGCAATCGTTCGCGAGTGCCCTTGGCAATCCCAATTATGGAGATCGTGCGAAGACCTGGATGACGCAGGGCCTGTGTCAACAAAGAAGCGGTCAACTGGCAGAGGCGGAAAGCAGTCTGTCGCGTTCGTACGAGTTGGATGCAGGCAATCCAATTACTGCCTACAACCTGGCCACGATTCTTTTTCAACGCGGAGAGTTTGTGCGGGCACAGTTTTATATACGCAGGCTCAACAACAGTGAGTTGGCAAATGCGGAGTCTCTTTGGTTAGGAATTAAGGTCGAGCGTCGCATGGACAATCGAGAAGCGATGGCGCAGCTGGGGTCTCAGTTGAAGAAACGCCATCCGCAATCGCGGGAATACTCTGCGTTTGAACGAGGTGCTTTCAATGAGTGAAGTGGGCGGGGTGGCATCGGTCGATGCTCCTTTGGAGCCTGGCGGTGGAGTGTCGCTGACTGCCGGTCAATTGGTACGCAACGCGCGAGAGGCCGCAGGATTGCATGTGGCCGCCCTGGCGGTATTGATGAAGATTCCGGTTAAAAAGCTGGAAGCGCTGGAGTCGGATCGATTGGATTTGTTGCACGATGCTGTGTTTGTTCGCGCATTGGCCTCCAGCGTCTGTCGCACGCTCAAGATTGATCCTGCGCCAGTGCTGAGTAGATTGCCAGGAAATACCACTCCACGGCTGCATGCAGCAGAACGTGGCATCAACGCGCCCTTTCGGACTCCCGGAGAAGGGCCGGGCGTTTCCCTTTCAGCGTTGTTGTCGAAGCCCGTGGTTTTGATTGTGGGTGCACTGTTGGCAGGCGTTGTTATCGTGGGAATGTTCCCGGATATTGATGTCTCGGAGGCCCTGATGGGTGTTTCCGTCCAGCCCCGACTATCCTCAGATTCAGGCCCAGGTACCCATTCGCCTGTTGAAAACGTGGTGGTGACCGAAGTGCAGTCCGCAGAACCGACAGACGGTAAGGCGCAAATCGAGAGTCCAACTGCATCCAGTCCTGCTGCGTCGGCTTCGGAGGTGTCAAATGAAAAAACCGTCCCTGGTGCGCTGGGCGTGGTTGCAGTGAACAGTTCGGTTGCCAGTGCCCCGGTGGCATCCGTCGGGCTTGTGGTTTTTAAGGCGCGTGGTACCTCCTGGATTAAGGTAGTCGATGCGAACGGGACTGTTCAACTCAGTAAAACACTCACATCGGGAGAAACCGCGAGCGCCTCGGGTGTTGCGCCTTTGTCCGTTGTGGTTGGCCGCTCCGATGTAACGGATGTCGAAGTCCGTGGCAAGTCTTTCAGCATGGCTGAAATCTCCAGGGACAATGTTGCTCGCTTCGAGGTGAAATAGTGAATTCCAACTCGCCCATTGCCTTGGCTGTGCCGGGCCGCCGTGAGTCGTTGCAAGCACGAATTGTGTGGAATCGTCGAATCGTCACGCTTGGCGGAGACGCCCCGGTGCGCATTCAGTCGATGACCAACACGGATACTGCCGATGTGATTGGTACGGCTATTCAAGTAAAAGAACTTGCGTTGGCGGGATCCGAGCTGGTTCGGATTACGGTGAATACGCCGGAAGCGGCCCAGGCAGTTCCCTTTGTTCGGGAGCAACTGGATCGGATGGGAATCGACGTCCCGCTCATCGGTGACTTTCATTTCAACGGACATCGATTGCTGACGGATTTCCCAGATTGCGCAAAGGCGCTTTCCAAATACCGGATTAATCCAGGAAACGTGGGAAAGGGTGATAAACGGGACAAGCAGTTCGGACTCATGATTGAGGCGGCTATTCGTTGGAATAAGGCGGTGCGCATTGGCGTGAATTGGGGAAGCCTTGACCAGGAATTGTTAGCTTCCTTGATGGATGAAAACAATGGACGTGCCGTTCCTTGGGATGCCAAATCGGTGATGTATGAAGCACTGATTGCTTCTGCGCTGGAGTCTGCGCTACGGGCTGAGGAAATCGGCTTAGCGGCGAATCAGATCATTTTGTCTTGCAAGCTGAGTGGAGTGCAGGACCTCATTGCCGTCTACCGGGAGTTAGGGCGACGCTGTCGGTATCCTTTGCATTTGGGATTGACAGAGGCAGGGATGGGTGCCAAAGGGACCGTGGCTTCGTCGGTTGCGCTCGGCGTGCTGTTGCAGGAAGGAGTTGGCGACACAATTCGCGTTTCGTTGACCCCCGCACCTGGTGAATCCCGTGCGCAAGAAGTCGTCATCGCGTCGGAGATTATTCAGGCTCTAGGCATGCGGAATTTTGTTCCCAGTGTGACTGCCTGTCCGGGTTGCGGGCGCACAACCAGCACAACCTTTCAGGAGTTGACGCAGCAAATTGACGATTTTTTGAGAGACAAAATGCCGGTGTGGCGTGAACAGTACCCGGGTGTGGAGAACTTAAAGGTCGCGGTAATGGGCTGTATCGTCAATGGGCCAGGCGAGAGTAAACACGCCGATATTGGCATTAGCCTTCCTGGCACGGGCGAGGCTCCCGCTGCCCCAGTTTTCATAGATGGCGAAAAGCGCATGACCCTGCGCGGAGAAACGATTGCCGCGGATTTTCAGGCGGTTGTCGAGAACTATATTCAGCAGCGGTTTGGTGCCAATGCTGCGACCCCTTCGAATTGAGAGTTTGCATGGTTGAAAAGTCTGTAGCCAAAAAAACGGAGAAACTTTTCGCCGTCAAGGGCATGAATGACATCTTGCCTCCCGACTCCGCGCAATGGGAGTGGTTTGAGGAGCGGGTCCGTTCTCAAATGCGGCGGTACGCCTACCGAAACATTCGAACACCCGTTGTCGAACCGACGGCCTTGTTTGTGCGTGGGACTGGCGAAACCACGGATATTGTCGAAAAGGAGATGTATTCCTTTGAAGACAAACTGAATGGAGAGGCGCTGACCCTGCGCCCCGAGAATACGCCAGGGGTAGCTCGGGCTGCCATTGAGCACAATTTGACATACGACGGAGGCAAGCGTCTCTACTACATGGGTCCCATGTTTCGACATGAGCGTCCACAGCGTGGCAGGTATCGTCAGTTTTATCAGCTAGGTGCTGAGGCGTTGGGTTTCCCAGGCCCAGAGATTGATGCCGAGTTGATGTTATTGGCGCATCAGTTGCTTCTGGACGTTGGCGTCGGGGGTGTGCGGGTAGAGCTCAACAGCTTGGGTGTGGCGAGTGAGCGCCATGCGCACCGTGCAGCCCTGATTTCCTACTTTGAAGGCCATCTGGATTTACTGGATGCGGACGCGAAACGCCGTCTTCACACCAACCCACTTCGTATTCTCGATACCAAGAACCCTGCCATGCAGGCGATGGTTCAGGAAGCGCCACAACTGCTGCAGTTCTTGGGAGAGGCCTCTCTGCGGCATTTTGATGCAGTGAAGTCATTGCTCAGTGCGTGTGGCGTGACTTGGAGTTTGAATCCACGCCTGGTTCGGGGCCTTGACTATTACAGCCACACTGTATTTGAGTTTGTGACAGATGAGCTGGGGGCCCAGGGAACACTGTGTGGCGGCGGACGATACGATGGTCTTTTTGAATTGTTGGGTGGCAAATCCACGGCGGCAGTAGGCTGGGGAATGGGCATTGAGCGGGTGCTTGAACTGCTAAAAGTTCAGAGCCAATCCCGCGCAGTTCCTTTGCCGGATGTGTATGCAATCATTGCCGACAGTGAAGGTGTTGCAACCGCAATGCCTTGTCTGCAAGCGTTGCGTGATCTCGGTGTGAGCGTCCAGATGCACGCGGGAGCAGCAGAAGGCATGGGTAGCCTTAAATCCCAATTCAAGCGTGCCGATGCATCAGGTGCCCGATATGCATTGGTATTTGGACCTGACGAAATTGCGCAAGGCGCAGTCACCATCAAGGCATTGCGAGACGGCTGCGGCACGCAATCAACCCTGGGTTTTGGCGCGATGGCACAGTGGGCCAAGAGCCTACAATCGCCCGCTTAACTGAATATGTGCACATGGCAAATCATCTAGATCTTGAAGAACAAGAGCAGCTTGACCAGATCAAGCATTTTTGGAAGCAGTACGGCAACCCGATTACTTGGGCCGTTATTGTTGTATTAGGAGGCGTTGCGGCTTGGAATGGATACCAAGTATGGCAGCGCAATCAGTCTGTTCAGGCTGCAGCGATGTTCGATGAGGTGGAGAAGGTGGTTCGGGGAGGAGATCCGCAGAAGGCGGAACGAGCCTTTCTCGATATGAAGGACCGATTTGGTAAAGCGGTCTATACACAACAAGCGGGTTTGCTTGTCGCCAAGGTGGCATACGACGCGGGTAAGGTGGATGTGGCGAAATCGACTTTGGCCTGGCTGTCAGAAAATGCGTCCGATCCCGCCTACGCATCGATTGCCCGGTTGCGATTGTCTGCAGTGTTGATTGATGCCAAGGCCTACGAAGATGCTCTCAAGTCGTTGGGAACGGGTGTTGCCGAGGAGTTCGCTGGATTGGTTGCGGATCGTAAGGGCGATATCTACGTTATGCAGGAAAAGAAAGAGGACGCTAAGACCGAATACCTGAAGGCCTATCGGACCTTTGAGGCGCAGTCGGAGTACCGCAGGCTTGTCGGTGTCAAGCTAAATGCCCTTGGAGTGAATCCCGATGGGGGGGCTGGCAAAGAGCCGATGGAGGTGAAGAAGTAATGCGCAAACTGTTGTGGCGCAAAGTTTTGCGCGTTGTAGTACTTTCCATGGGGCTCGCAGCGATATTGGTCGCGTGTTCTGGGCCTGAGAAGACCAAGCCATTGGATCTTGGTCCAAACACTCCATTGATAGGCGTTCGCGCTGCCTGGTCCTCTAGCGTAGGCGCGGTTGGTTTCCCATTGGACGTTCGGACGGTAGGAAATTTGATCTATGTTGCGTCCAGCGATGGAACGATAGCCGCCATTGATGCAAGAACCGGTGGTGACTTGTGGCGCACGGCTTTGGGAGTGCCGCTGTCCGCTGGTGTTGGCAGCGATGGTCGCCATACTGCTGTAGTTAGCCGGGGTAACGAACTGATTGTTCTGGATGGCGGCAAGGAGGTTTGGCGTCAGAAACTGGGCGCGCTCACCCTGGCGGCACCATTGGTGGCGGGTGCCCGCGTGTTTGTGCTTTCTGCGGACCGTTCGGTTTCGGCATTTGATGCTGCAACGGGTAAAAAAATCTGGCAGCAGCAGCGCGCAGGCGAAGCCTTGGTGCTGGGGCGCGCGGGTCTGCTGACTGCGGTGGGCGATACCTTGATTGCCGGGCTCGGTGGGCGACTGGTCGGCTTGCAACCCACCACTGGCAAAGTGCGCTGGGAGGCGCAGATTGCCAGTAGCCGGGGTACTAACGAAGTGGAGCGTCTGGTGGACTTGGTAGCGGGGATAAGCCGCGTGGGAGACCAGCTTTGTGTGCGGTCGTTTCAGTCTGCCGTGGGGTGTGTCGATGGTGCAAAGGGCGGCCTGACCTGGAGCAAGCCAGCGTCAGGATTTACCGGTTTGAACGGTGATGCATCCACCGTGTATGGAACAGAAAGTGACGGGCGGCTTATCGCCTGGCGCCGCTCCGATGGAGAGCGCTTGTGGGCCTCCGAGCGACTGCGGTTTCGTGCTCTGACGGCACCGGTTTTGGTAGGGCGCTCTCTCGTTATTGGCGACGATGCAGGCACTTTGCATTTTGTTTCCAATCAGGATGGCGCTCCGCTAAACCGCCTCAGTACCGATGGGTCTGAAATCGTGGCACCCCCAGTTTTGGTTGGTCAAACCCTGGTTGCGGTGACGAAGCGCGGCGGCATTTACGGATTCAAACCGGAGTGATGGTTTGAGTATCACAGCATGAAACCAGTCATTGCGTTGGTCGGTCGGCCCAATGTTGGCAAGTCAACCCTGTTCAATCGGCTGACCAAGTCGCGTGATGCCATTGTTGCGGATTTCGCGGGGTTGACCCGCGATCGGCATTACGGCAATGCCAGGCACGGGCCACATGAATTCATCGTTATTGATACCGGTGGTTTCGAACCCGACGCCACTTCCGGTATCTACAAGGAAATGGCCAAGCAGACCCGGCAAGCGGTGGCTGAGGCGGATGTGGTGGTGTTTGTGGTGGATGCACGGGGTGGCTTGTCCGCTCAGGACCACGAAATAGGGAAGTACCTTCGCAAATTAGGTAAACCTTGCCTGCTGGTTGCCAATAAAGCCGAAGGCATGACGGCTGGCGTGCAGTTGGCGGAGTTTTTTGAGCTGGGTTTGGGCGAAGTGTTTCCGATCTCCGCAGCCCATGGGCAGGGCATTCGCTCCTTGGTGGATCTGGCGCTGGGACTATTGAATCGACCCGATGCAGGTGCCGATGAGCCGCCTGATGACCCTGCGGTGATCAAACTTGCGGTAGCGGGGCGACCAAACGCCGGTAAATCTACGCTGATTAACACCTGGTTGGGCGAAGAGCGACTGGTTGCATTTGATATGCCGGGCACGACTCGGGACGCCATATCCGTTCCTTTTGAGCGCAAGGGTCAACGATTTGAATTGATCGATACGGCTGGACTGCGCCGAAAGGGCCAGGTGTTTGAGGCAATCGAGAAGTTTTCCGTTGTCAAGACACTTCAGGCAATTGAGTCGGCTAGTGTTGTGCTGCTCTTAATCGATGCAACCCAGGGAATTACTGATCAGGATGCCCATATTGCGGGTTACATCTTGGAGTCTGGGCGCGCCGTCGTCGTCGCGGTCAATAAATGGGATGCGGTCGATGACTATGCAAGGGAGCTGATCAAGCGCTCCATTGAGACGCGCTTGGCCTTTCTGAAGTTTGCCGCGCTGCATTTCATCTCGGCACAAAAGCGACAGGGACTGGGTCCGCTGTGGGACTCCATTGCGCAAGCCTATCGGGCTGCGAATTGCAAGATGCCGACCCCCGTGCTGACGCGATTACTGTTGGAAGCTGTCCAGTTTCAAACACCGAAGAAGACTGGCATGTACCGTCCCAAGCTGCGATATGCCCATCAGGGGGGTATGAATCCACCCATCATCGTCATTCACGGCAATTCGCTTGAACAGGTCACTGACGCCTACAAACGGTTTCTTGAGGGGCGTTTCCGCAAGGAATTCGATCTCGTCGGCACTCCATTGCGTATTCAGATGAAGTCGTCCCAGAACCCGTACTCTGACAAAGAGGATACTTAGCCCCTTGGTGGCAAAGGAATCCTCACAAGGATCGCAGGTTTCTTCATCTCCAGGGCGTTAGCTGCATTTCGTGTGGTATCGTCCACTCTTCTTAATTTTTTGAACACGGAGAATATCGTGAGCAACAAAGGGCAGTTACTGCAAGATCCGTTCCTCAACGCGCTGCGTCGGGAACATGTGCCGGTATCCATTTATTTGGTAAATGGCATTAAGCTGCAAGGTCAGGTTGAGTCGTTTGACCAGTATGTTGTGCTATTGCGCAACACGGTTACTCAAATGGTCTACAAGCATGCTATCTCCACGATTGTCCCCGGTCGTGCCGTGAATTTTTCAGCAGCGGGTAGTGACGCTCCTGAAGCGGCGTGAGCGCGCGGGCCATTGTGGCCCTATGGTTCGAGTAGTCGTTCTTTCCCCTTGAATTTGACCGCAGCGCATCACAACGCAGGCACGCCGACCATTTTGGTTGGCGTTGACTTGGGCGGCTCCAATTTCGATGCGGAGTTGGAGGAGCTTGGATTGCTGGCCGAGACGGCAGGCATGTGGCCGGTTGGCCGCGTGTCTTGCAAACGCAAGGCACCGGATGCCGCGCTGTTCATTGGTTCTGGAAAAGCAGACGAAATCAAACTGCTTGCCACGCAGTTGGGTGCCCAGGAGGTGCTTTTTGACCAGGGTTTGAGTCCAGGACAGCAGCGAAATCTGGAACGACACCTCGGACTTCCTGTCAACGACCGCACCTATCTCATTTTGGAAATATTTGCCCAGCGCGCGCGCAGTCACGAGGGCAAGTTGCAGGTCGAGTTGGCGCGCCTTCAATACTTGAGTACCCGTTTGGTGCGCAGATGGTCCCATCTGGAACGGCAAAGCGGAGGCATTGGCATGCGAGGCGGTCCCGGTGAGGCCCAAATTGAGTTGGACCGGCGCATGATTGCAGAGTCCATTAAAAGGACGAAGGACCGGCTGGTCAAAGTCAAGCGCCAGCGCCAGACGCAGCGCCGCCAACGTGAACGGCGAGACGCTTTCAATATTTCGTTGATTGGCTATACCAACGCGGGCAAGTCCACGTTGTTCAACGCATTGGTCAAGGCCCGGGCCTACGCTGCGGATCAACTGTTTGCAACGCTGGACACCACAACGCGGCAGCTGTACCTGGGAGAGGCCGGACGATCCGTTTCGTTGTCGGATACCGTCGGATTTATTCGTGACCTGCCGCATGGATTGGTGGATGCCTTTCAAGCCACCTTGCAAGAGGCAGTCGATGCAGATTTGTTGCTGCATGTTGTCGATGCCGCCAACCCCCATTACCCTGAGCAGATTCAGCAAGTGCAGTCGGTTCTCAAGGAAATTGGTGCGGACGCCATAGCGCAATTATTGGTTTTTAACAAGACCGACGCGTTGTCTTCAGAATCACTGCCATTGAAGCAAGAAGATGTATTTGAAATGGACGGGGCGCAAGTTCCCCGCATTTTTGTCAGCGCCAAAGATGGGTCGGGGTTGGCGCTATTGCGCCAGCGCCTGTCGCAGATTGCCCGGGTGCCCTCAGGCAGTGGGGGGGATGGCCTGCATTCCCTTGGGACTCTTGGGGACGACGCCTGATTGGGCACAATCGAGCCCGAAACTATGAAATATATGGACATGAAACCTCGCATTCGCGCCTTGACGCCGCACTCAGCTGTCGTGCCCCAGTGGGTGAGACGCATGTTCAACTTGAACGATTCCCGTTGGGGACGCGGTGACGACAAATCCACAGAGGGTACCAAGCCCGAAGGAACGCCGCCCGATAGCGATCCCGCAAGGCCGCAGTCCGATGGCGATGTGTCCAAGGGGCGCAAAGGGGGAGGGGCCAACGCCGGTCCGCCGGACCTGGATGAGCTGTGGAAGGACTTCAATCGCAAGTTGGGCGGGCTGTTTGGCAAGCCCAATGCACCCCTGCGCGGTGGCGGTGGGTCCGGCGGTGGCTTTCAGCCCGATATGAAGAACGCGGGCATCGGAGTCGGACTCATTGCGGGCGTGCTGGTGCTGATCTGGCTTGGTACGGGGTTTTTTATCGTACAAGAAGGTCAGCAGGCGGTTATTACCCAGTTTGGCAAGTACAAAGGCACGGTTAACGCTGGTTTTAACTGGCGTCTGCCCTATCCCATACAGCGCCATGAACTGGTTTTTGTTACCCAGATCCGCTCCGTGGATGTGGGACGTGACACGGTGTTGAAAGCCACGGGTCTGCGTGAGTCGGCCATGTTGACGCAGGATGAAAACATTCTCGATATCAAGTTTGCGGTGCAATACCGCTTGAGTGACGCACGTGCCTTCCTGTTTGAAAGCAAGAATCCCGAGCTGGCGGTGGTTCAGGCTGCCGAGACTTCCGTGCGCGAGGTGCTGGGCAAGATGAAAATGGATGCCGCACTGTCCGAAGAGCGCGATCAAATTGCCCCACGGGTGCGGACCATCATGCAGTCCATTTTGGACCGTTACAAGGTAGGCATTGAGGTGGTTGGCATCAATTTGCAACAAGGTGGAGTCCGCCCGCCCGAACAGGTACAGGCATCATTTGACGACGTGCTCAAGGCTGGGCAGGAACGGGAGCGTGCCAAGAATGAAGCACAAGCGTATGCCAACGATGTGGTTCCCCGGGCGGTGGGTTCTGCGTCGCGGTTGAAGGAAGAGGCCGAAGCCTATAAGTCCCGTGTGGTTGCGCAGGCCCAAGGTGATGCGCAACGATTCCGTTCGGTATTTGCAGAGTACCAAAAGGCCCCTCAAGTAACGCGGGACCGTATGTACCTCGATACCATGCAACAGATCTATGGCAACGTGACCAAGGTGCTGGTCGATTCGCGGCAAGGCAGCAACTTGTTGTATCTGCCATTGGAGAAACTCATGCAAGGGGGGGCATCTGGCAGTGAGTCCTCATCGGCCGCAGCACCTGGCACCGCTGTACTGCCACCGGTACAGATACTGCCGTCCACTGCCGGGACCAATGATGCACGCAGCCGCGAAGCGGTGCGAAACCGTGAACGCGAATCCCGCTAGGAGCTGCCCATGAACCGGATTGGATTGTTTTTTTCGTCTTTCTTGGTGCTGATTGCTCTGGCCAGTTCCACCCTGTTTGTAGTGGACCAACGCCAGTTTGGTGTGGTCTACGCCCTCGGCCAGATCAAGGAGGTGATTACCGAGCCTGGTCTGAACATCAAGCTTCCACCGCCATTTCAAAACGTCTCCTACATCGACAAACGCCTGCTGACTCTGGACAGCACGGATTCCGAACCCATGCTTACGGCGGAGAAGCAGCGAGTGGTGATTGATTGGTACGTGCGCTGGCGCATTTCCGAACCTACCGAATACATTCGCAACGTGGGCTTAAACGAGGCGGCCGGGGCCAATCAGCTCAACCGTGTGGTGCGCAATGCTTTCCAGGAAGAAGTCAATAAGCGCACCGTCAAAGAACTGTTGTCGCTCAAGCGCGAAAACCTGATGGCAGACGTTAAGACCGAGGTCCTCGCCAAAGTGCGCGGGGCCAAGCCCTGGGGCGTCGATGTGGTGGACGTACGCATCACCCGTGTGGACTATGTAGAAGCGATTACGGAGTCGGTGTATCGCCGCATGGAAGCGGAACGCAAGCGGGTAGCCAATGAATTGCGTTCCACCGGTGCTGCCGAAGGTGAAAAAATTCGCGCTGATGCCGACCGCCAACGCGAAGTCACCATCGCCAACGCCTATCGTGATGCCCAGAAAATCAAAGGAGAGGGCGATGCCGAAGCTGCTCGCATTTACGGTGAAGCCTTTGGGCGCGACCCGCAATTCGCACAGTTTTACCGCAGCCTCGACGCCTACAAGGCCAGCTTTAACGGCAAAAGCGACGTGATGGTGCTTGACCCGTCGTCTTCCGAGTTCTTCAAGGTGTTCCGCGGGGGTGTTGCACCCACCGTCAACCCAAAGAAATAAATTTTGAGCAGCGACACAATTTGGTTGGCCATCGCCTTGGTGTTGGTCATCGAGGGCCTGTTCCCATTTGTTTCGCCAGCGGGGTGGCGGCGCATGTTTAGCCAGTTGCTGGCGTTCACCGATGGGCAAATTCGCTTCTTTGCGCTGTTCAGTATCCTGGGTGGACTGCTGATGATTTGGTGGCTCTCGACCTGAAATCCGGGTGGCAAGCCCGGTAAAATCACGGTTTTAATAGCCCCCACATTTTTTCATGTCAGCCTGGGTCTTACCGGATCACATTGCCGATGTGCTGCCCTCTGAGGCGCGCCGCATCGAAGAAATACGTAGAGACCTGCTAGACATGGCACGCTGCTATGGCTACGAGCTGGTCATGCCCCCGTTGATGGAGCACCTGGAGTCCTTGCTTTCCGGAACGGGCGAAACGCTGGACCTCCAGACCTTCAAGTTGGTGGACCAGTTGTCCGGTCGCATGATGGGGTTGCGCGCGGACAGCACGCCACAGGTTGCGCGCATTGACGCGCATTTGCTCAACCGAGAGGGTGTTACGCGGCTGTGCTATTGCGGACCTGTGTTGCACACCCGACCTGCAGGTCCTCATGCGACCCGTGAACCGCTGCAATTCGGGACCGAACTCTATGGCCACACCGGATTGGAAGCCGACCTGGAGGTGTTGACCCTGGCGCTGGACTCCCTCAAAGTAGCCCAGGTGGGGCCCATCAGTGTGGACATGGTCGACGCACGGATCGTACGTGCTTTGCTCACGGATTTGTCATTTGATGCAGCCCAGCTGTCGCGCATTCACGCCGCACTGGCGGCCAAGGATGGCAGTGAGCTCAGGGTGTTGCTGCGTGGTGCACCGGCCGCCACAACCAGCGCCTTGCTGGATCTGCTGCATCTTTACGGTGATGCATCGGTCTTGAAGGACGGCCTGCGGATATTGCCTGCCCACGCGGATATCCGTACTGCCCTGGTGCAGCTTCAATGGTTGGCTGGCCACCTTGAAGGTGCCGAAGTTTCGTTTGACCTGGCCGACATGCGGGGCTATGCCTATTACAGCGGTGCCATGTTTTCTCTGTATGCGCCTGGTGCCAGCGATGCGTTGGCGCGCGGTGGGCGCTATGACGAAGTGGGACAGGTGTTTGGCCGCAAGCGACCGGCTGTTGGTTTTAGTCTCGATGTCAAGGCGGTGGTGGCGGTGGCGGCTAAACGCCCCCTGCGCGCGGCCATTCGTGCGCCGTGGGGCGAAGCGGGCGACTTGCGTGCCGCCGTCGCCAGCCTGCGCCGCCAGGGTGAAACCGTGGTGTGCGTACTGCCCGGCCACGAAAGCCAAGTTGATGAGTTCCATTGCGATCGCGAGCTGGTTTGCACCGCAGGGCAATGGGTTGTTCAAGTAATCTGAGGTATTTTTCATGAATACAACCAAAGGACGCAATGTCGTCGTCGTCGGCGCGCAGTGGGGCGACGAGGGCAAGGGCAAGCTGGTCGACTGGCTGACCGAAAGCTCCCAGGGCGTGGTCCGCTTCCAGGGCGGCCACAATGCGGGCCACACACTGGTCATCAACGGGGTCAAAACCGCTTTGCACCTGATTCCCAGTGGCATCATGCGCCCTGGCGTCAAGTGCTACATCGGCAATGGTGTGGTGCTGTCGGCCGCCAAGCTGTTCGAGGAAATCGAGGGGCTTGAACGGGTGGGCGTGGAAGTGCGTGGACGTCTGCGCATCAGCGAGGCCTGCCCGTTGATCCTGCCCTTCCACGCAGCCCTGGACGTTGCCCGCGAGGCCTTTCGGGAAAAGGGTGGCACTGCCAAAATCGGTACTACCGGTCGTGGCATCGGCCCGGCCTACGAGGACAAAATCGCCCGCCGCGCCCTGCGCGTGCAAGACCTGAAGTACCCCGATCGCTTTGCCGCCAAGCTGCGAGAGTTGCTGGACCTGCACAACCACGTTCTCACCAGTTACCTGGGTTCCGGCGCGTTCGAATTTGGCCCTGCACTGGCCCCCTATATCCAGGGTGGCCAGGTGCAATTCGACGCCGTGTTTGACGAAGCCATGCGCCATGCCGAACTGCTCAGGCCCATGATGGCCGATGTGTCGCGCGAACTCAACGAGGCGCACAACCACGGTGCCAATCTGTTGTTTGAAGGGGCGCAGGGCACCTTGCTGGACGTGGACCACGGAACCTATCCCTACGTCACATCCAGCAACTGCGTGGCCGGCAATGCGGCAGCAGGCTCTGGCGTGGGCCCTGGCATGCTGCACTACATTCTGGGCATCACCAAGGCCTATTGCACCCGCGTGGGGGGGGGGCCGTTTCCGACGGAACTGGAGTGGGAAGTTGAAGGCACGCCTGGCTACCACATGAGCACTGTGGGGGCCGAAAAAGGCGTTACCACCGGCCGCTCGCGCCGCTGCGGCTGGTTTGATGCGGCCCTGCTCAAGCGTTCGGCCCAGGTCAATGGCCTGTCGGGTCTGTGCATCACCAAGCTGGACGTGCTGGACGGTTTGAAGGAGCTGATGCTGTGCACCGGCTACGACATGGATGGCGAGGTGGTCGATATCTTGCCCATGGGGGCTGATGACATCGAACGCTGCAAGCCTGTCTATGAAGTCATGGAAGGCTGGAGCGATAGCACCGTGGGCATCACCCAATACGACAAATTGCCCGTCAATGCCCGCCTGTATCTGCAGCGCATCGAGCAGGTCACCGGCGTGCCCATCCACATGGTGTCAACCAGCCCGGACCGGGATCACACCATATTGATGCGCCATCCCTACCTTGCCGATTGAGTTCCAGCGCAGGTATTATTGTATAAATGGGGCACTAGCCCGCGTGAATACTGGACTTATAGCTATCAAATTAGGAGCAAACCATGTTAACTGAAGACGGCAAGCACCTCTATGTGAGCTACGACGAGTATCACAACCTGATTGAGAAACTGGCGATCAAGGTCCACCAGTCTGGCTGGCAGTTCGACACCATTTTGTGCCTTGCCCGGGGCGGCATGCGTCCGGGCGACATCTTGTCTCGCGTGTTTGACAAACCCCTGGCCATCATGTCCACCAGTTCCTACCGTGCCGAGGCCGGCACGCAGCAGGGTAATCTGGACATTGCCCGCTACATCACCACGCCTAAGGGCGAGATTGCTGGCAAGGTGTTGTTGGTGGATGATCTGGCTGATTCGGGCAAGACGCTGGCGGCCGTCATTCACCAGCTCAAGAACAACTATGCGCCGATTTCCGAGTTGCGCAGCGCGGTGATCTGGACCAAGGCTCTGTCCACCTTCACGCCAGATTACTCCGTGGAATTTTTGCCCACCAATCCCTGGATTCACCAGCCGTTCGAAGGCTACGACGCCATGCGCCCGGAGCAGTTGATTCAGAAGTGGAGTGTGTGAGGCATGACGCAGCCCATCACGACGCTGATCCACCACCCCTACATTCCTCCCGAAGGCTTTGACGCGCCGCAGCCCGGTGTCTTCAAGGCCTCCACCGTGTTCTTCCCCACGGTTGCTGCCATGCGCAGCCGCGAGTGGAAGGACAAGTCCGCCTACACCTACGGTTTGCATGGCACGCCCACGACGTACGCGCTGGAAGAGCGTTTGTGCACGCTGGAAGGGGGCTTGCAGTGCGTGCTGGCCCCCAGCGGCCTGGCGGCTGTGGCGCTGGTGGACCAATCGCTCCTCAAAACGGGTGACGAGGTCCTGATTCCTGACAATGCCTACGGGCCCAGCAAGGCCCTGGCCGTGGGGGAACTCAAGGACTGGGGCATTACCCACCGCTATTACGATCCCATGGATCCCCAGGACCTGGCGGCCAAGGTATCAGAACGCACCGGCCTGGTGTGGGTGGAAGCGGCGGGTTCCGTTACTCTGGAGTTTCCCGATCTGCCGGAGCTGGTGCGGATTTGTCGGCATAAGGGAGTGCGCGTGGCACTGGACAACACCTGGGGTGCGGGGCTGGCGTTCCAGCCCTTTGACCTGTGTCCTGGCACTGCAGTGCCACTGGGAGTGGATCTTTCCGTCCATGCCTTGACCAAGTACCCCAGCGGAGGGGGCGATGTGCTTATGGGCAGTGTTACCACCCGTGACGCGGGCTTGCACCTGCGCATCAAGCTGACCCACATGCGTCTGGGCCTGGGCGTTGGTGCCAACGATGCCGAAAGTGTGCTGCGGGGCTTGCCCAGCATAGCCTTGCGCTACCAGGCGCACGACGACCACGCACGTGCCCTGGCGCGGTGGTGCGACACCCAACCCGAGTTCGCACAGGTTCTGCATCCCGCGCTGGCGGGCTCTCCTGGCCACGAACATTGGAAGGCCCTGTGCAAGAACGGCCCGGGTGGTGCGGCGGGCTTGTTCAGTGTCGTGCTGGATGCGCGCTTCCGCCAGGACCAGGTTGATGCGTTCTGTGACGCGCTGCGGCTGTTCCGCCTTGGCTACAGCTGGGGTGGCCCTATCAGCCTGGTGGTTCCGTACGAACTGCAGACCATGCGCAGCAGTTGGCCGGGGTATCTGGCGCGGGGTTCGGTGGTGCGCTTCTCGGTGGGACTGGAGTCCTTGGCGGACTTGCAGGCCGATATCGCGCAGGCACTGCAGGTTTTGCGCTGATTGGGTGTTTCCCTCTATAGGAAGCGAAGGTCGCAGCCCTTAAGCTGTTGACATGAGTCAATTTCCTCCGGAAAACCCACCCGAACCCTATGTCCCACCGCCCTCCGAGGCTCCCAAAAAACTGATCCGGAACCTGCAGCCTGTGGAAGTGCTGCGGTGGCTGGTTGCCGGTGGGCGCGACCTGTTGGCCCATCCCGGCATTGCCGCTTTTTATGGTGGCGCATTTACCGGAATGGCTGCTTTTTTGGGGGCGGTGTTTCGCTACTCTCCCGAGTACACCATATCAATAGCCTCGGGTTGCCTGTTGCTGGGGCCATTTCTGGCCATGGGCCTGTACGATGTCAGCCGCCGCCGCGAGCGGGGCCAGTTACCGGACCTGGGCTTGTCTCTCACCTGCTGGGAATCGCACATTCGCAGCATGGCCTTGCTGATTTTGGTGCTTATCGTGCTGGAGTTGCTGTGGGGAAGGGCGTCACTGGTGGTGTTTGCCGTGTTCTTCAATACCGGCATGCCGTCTACCAACAGTGTGATACAGGCGGTTTTCAGCCCTGACAACTGGGAGTTTGTCGCGGCCTTCGCCGTGGTGGGCGGGGTGTTTGCGGGGCTGGCTTTTGCCATCGCTGTGGTCTCCATTCCCACGATTCTGGATCGCGACACCGACGCGGTCTCAGCGGCCATCACCAGCATGGAGGTGGTCTTGCGCAATCCAGCTGTCATGTTTTTGTGGGGTTCCGTCATCACCGTGCTGGTGGCAGGCTCCCTGATGTTGCCGTTTGCAGCGGGCCTGTGGGTGATCGGGCCATGGCTGGGCCATGCCAGTTGGCATGCCTACCGCAGATCGGTGGAATGGCTGGCTGATTGAGAAAAGGGCCGCTTCAAGGTGGTACAGTGGTGGCAACTACAGAAAGCACACCTTGGCAACACCCAATTACGGTTACGAGAAGCGCCAGAAAGAACTGGCCAAAAAGAAGAAAAAAGAAGAGAAGCTCAAGGAAAAGCAGGAGCGCAAGGCGAACGGAATCCCCGAGCAGGACGCTGCCTGCGACGCCCCGGCACCTGACGAGGGCAGTGCCCCCCTGTCCGACAGCCGCACCTGAATTTTCTGGCGGTGGCTGCCGCTCCTTACTGCGGCGATTCCAGCAATTCCAGCGCCAGACGATGCATGGCCTCCTTGGACCGGTTTCTCGGCGCAATCGTGCGGGCTGTCGGGTATTGCTGGAAATTGCGCTGCATGGATTGGCGGTACACCGGGTCGTAATGCAGCGTGAGCAAATCATGCACCACCGACTGCACGTTGCCGCTGTGAACCTTGTCTTTCCACTCCTGTACCAGCACCTTGCCGCGAAACTCCGCCAGCACGTCCAGCCGGTTGCAGAAGTGGCTGCGGTCCTTGACAAAGAAGTCGTAGTCTTCCATCAGCAGGGCCACGCGCTCCTCCATGGAAAGTTGCAGGTCCAGGCAGGGGCTTGCCCGCATGCGCTCCACCAGCGCCGTCGGAATGGACACATTGCCGACCTTCTTGCTCTCGCTTTCCACGAACACCGGACAGAGGGGATCAAAACGCCTCATGGCGTCCCAGATCAGCGTGTCGAACCGCTTTTGCGAGGGCTGCGGCAGACCGGGAATGGCCCCCAGCACTGAGCTGCGGTGGTTGGCAAGATCTTCCAGGTCCAGCACCTGGGCCCCGGCATCGGCCAGCGCCTGCAGCAGCCGGGTCTTGCCCGAACCGGTGGTGCCACAAACCACCCGCCAGTCCAGTTGCGGGGCCTTTTTTTCAATGTCCAACAGCATGGCTGCCCGAAAGGCTTTGTAGCCTCCTTCGACCAGGGTCACCCGAAAACCGATCTGGTCCAGTACGAGCGAGAGTGACCCGCTGCGCTTGCCGCCGCGCCAGCAATAGGCCAAGGGCTTCCAGTCCCTGGGCTTGTCCATCACGTCCCGTTCGATGTGGGCGGCGATGTTGCGTGCGGCGATGGCCGCGCCGCGCTTCTTGGCCTCAAATTGGTTCACCTGCACGTACATCGTGCCGACCAGCGTGCGCTCCTCGTCGTTGAGCGTGGGCCAGTTCACCGCACCCGGCAGATGGTCCAGGGCAAATTCGCTTTCACTGCGCGCGTCGATGACGGTATCAAAGGCATCCAGTTGGGCCAGGACTTCAGCCGCGTTCAAAATATTCAGGCTCATGCAATCAGTTTCTTCAGGGTAGGCCAGACATTGTTCAGCATCAGCGGTTGTGCCGTTTCGTTGGGGTGGATGCGGTCGTTCTGGAAAAAGCGAGCCGCTTGCGGCCCATCGGCGATGCCCGTCAAAAGGAACGGCACCAAGGCGGTCTTGTGGGCCTTTGCCACGGATGTGAAGACGGCCTCAAACCGCGCGGTGTAGTCCTGGCCATAGTTGGGGGGCACCTGCATGCCGATCAGCAATACCTTGGCACCGGCTGCTTGTGCGGCTTGGACCATGGCCTGCAGATTGTCCTGCGTCATTTGCAAGGGCAGGCCGCGCAGCGCATCGTTGCCGCCCAGTTCAATGACCACCAGGGTGGGCTGGTGTTGTGAGAGCAGGGCCGCCAGCCGCGAGCGTCCGCCGGAGGTGGTGTCGCCACTGATGCTGGCATTGATGACCTTGGCTGGCAGCTTTTCCTGCGCCATGCGCTGCTCCATCAAGGCCACCCAGCCGCTGCCGCGTTTGAGGCCATACTCGGCACTGAGCGAGTCGCCCACCACCAGAACCGTGGGCTGGCGTGGCGCGGGCGGTGCCGCCTGGGCCCGGAAAGTCCCCGCAAGTCCTGCCATAACGCCCAACGCGATACAGTGTCTTCGATTCAAAGAGAGAGCCATGAGTGAAACCATTATTTCTGTCGAGAAGGTAGGCAAATCGGTGACCGACTCCACCGGCACGCTGGAGATCCTGCGCGGCATCGATTTTGCGCTAAATGCGCGCCAGACCGCTGCCATTGTGGGTGCGTCGGGTTCGGGCAAAAGCACCCTGCTGTCCATCATCGCGGGCCTGGATACGCCCAGCACCGGCACGGTGCGCTTGGGGGGTGTGGATTTGTTTGCCATGGACGAGGACGAGCGTGCCGCCCTGCGTGCCAGCAAGGTGGGCTTCGTGTTCCAGAGTTTTCAGTTGCTGGGCAACCTCACGGCGCTGGAAAACGTGATGCTTCCGCTGGAATTGGCGGGCCGGCGCGATGCCCGCAAAGCGGCCACCGAGATGCTCTCGCGGGTGGGGCTGTCACAACGGCTGACCTCCTACCCCAAGGTGCTTAGCGGGGGTGAACAGCAGCGCGTGGCCCTGGCCCGGGCCTTTGTCGTGCATCCGGCCGTGTTACTGGCCGATGAACCCACCGGCAGCCTGGACTTTGCCACCGGCGAGACCATCATGGAGTTGATGTTTGACCTGAACCGCGAACAGGGCACCACCCTGGTGCTGGTCACCCACGACCGGGGCATTGCCCAGCGCTGCGACCGTCGCATCACCATCGAAGCCGGGCACATGGCCGAATCCGCACCGGCCTGACGCCGTGTGCGGCGGGATGTGACGCGGGACCACACGACCATGCCAGCCAATGGTGCCACCCCGAACCCTCTGGTGCTGGGGCGCACCCATGCCCGGCGCTTGCGCGACATGTACCGCTCCGCTGGCTGGCCCTGTCTGGACAGTGTGGAAGTGGAGTTGCTGGCCGCCGGTTTCTTGGAGCGGATCGGTGAATCCGGTGCCCCTGAGCGGATGCGCCTGACCGATGCCGGCATTGCTTTTTTGGCCCAGGCTTTTCACACCAACCGCCAGACACGCTCGCGGCACGAGGCGCTGGTGGACCGGGTGGCGCAAGCCATGTTGCGCGATGGGCGACTGGTGTGGACGGGCCTGAGCATTCGCGCGCGTCTCCCCTCGGCACCCGAGGAGCCCACGCGCTGGAGAGTGTGCATGCCCGATGTGTTTTCCATCCGCAATACCACGGTGGCCGCTTACCTCGAGCCGGTGGTGCACGAGATCAAGGTCAGCCGCTCCGACCTGTTGGGCGACCTCAAATCCAAGGACAAGCGCGACAGCTACCTGGATGCCGGTGGCCAGTGCTGGTATGTGTTGGGCTGTGACGCCAAGGGGCGACCCTTTGCCGCTGCGGAAGAAATTCCTGCCGAATGCGGTGTCCTGCAACTGGAGGGGGATCGCTTGGTGGTAGCCCGCTATGCGCCCAAGCGCGCCATAGCGGACCTGCCGTTTGCCCTGTGGATGGTACTGGCCAAGGCCACGCCGCTGCCACCCAGCGCGGACGGACCCGATGCAGAGCCCTGCCAGTCCATGCTGCGGGAGCACGGTGACCCTCTATAACGTTGCCGTGCGCAATCTATGCGATTTTGCCGCCAAGTCTGGCGATCTGGACCTGCGCTTTACACCCGCGCCCAGTGCGCAGCAGGGGCGTGAAGGCCACCAGTTGGTGGCCAGCCGCCGCCCACCCGAGCACGAGGCAGAGGTCCCCTTGAGCGGCAGCTATCACGCCTTGCGCGTGGCAGGCCGTGCGGACGGCTACAACCCCGTGCGCAATGAACTGGAGGAGGTGAAGACTTTTCGCGGAGCCGTGCAGGCCATCGCTTCCCATCACAGTGCCCTGCATTGGGCGCAGCTCAAGGTGTATGGCTGGTTGATGTGCCAGAGCCGCGCGCTGGAGTGCATCACGCTGACCCTGGTGTATTTTGATGTGGTGGAGCAGAGCGAGCATCCCGTCAGCGCGGCGTTTGCAGCGCCCGAGTTGCAGGCCTTTTTCGAATCCCTGTGTGCGCGCTTTCTCGGCTGGGCGCAGGCGGAAATGCAGCATCGCCAACTGCGCGACCTGGCACTGCAGGCGCTGCAGTTTCCGCAGCTGCCGTTTCGCCCCGGCCAGCGGGACCTGGCCGCCGGTGTCTACCGGGCCTGCGTGCAGTCCCACGCCCTGCTGGCGCAGGCCCCCACCGGCATTGGCAAAACCCTGGGCACTGTCTACCCGGCCCTGCGTGCCATGCCCGAGCGTGGGGTGGACAAGGTTTTCTTCCTGACTGCCAAGACACCCGGACGCCAGGTCGCGCTGGAGGCCTTGCACAAGGTCTGCAGCGGCAATAGCGCGCCGGACGGTGGCCCATTGCGCGTGCTGGAGCTGGTGGCGCGTGACAAAGCCTGCGAATACCCCGACAAGGCCTGCCACGGCCAGTCCTGCCCTTTGGCACAGGGCTTTTATGACCGCCTGGGCAGTGCCCGCCAGGCTGCAGCCCAGCGTGGCTGGCTGGACCGGGCGGGCCTGCGTGCCGTGGCGCGGGCGCACAGCGTCTGCCCCTACTACCTGGGCCACGAGATGGTGCGCTGGAGCGACGTGGTGGTGGGCGACTACAACTACTACTTTGACCGCAGCGCCATGCTCTACGCCCTGACCGTGCGCGACAACTGGCGCGTCAGCGTGCTGGTGGACGAGGCGCACAACCTCTATGGACGTGCCTGCGGCATGTACAGCGCGGAGCTGACCCACGCGCAGACGGTGGCAGTGCGGCCTGGGCTGCCGGATGGCTTGCGCGGTCGCGTGGATGAGTGGCTGAACCAGTGGGACCTGCTGCGGATGGCCGACCGGAGCCGGGGCGCAGACGGCAGTTGGCAACTGCTGGATGCCGTGCCGGAGAGCTGGCTGCGCGTCCTGCAGCGTTTCAACAACGCGGTGGGCGAGTACCTTAACGACCATCCCACCGACGCCCACGGTGCCTGGCTGCCGTTCTATTTCTCCACGCTGGCCTTTGCCGCTCTGGCGGACGACTTTGGCCCGCATTCGCTGTGTGAACTGGCCATTGCGCCGGAGGGTGTGGAGGCCACACCGGGCTCCATCACCCTGCGCAACATCGTGCCCGGGCACTTCATCCAGCCGCGCATTGGCGCTGCGGATTCCATGGTCCTGTTTTCGGCCACGCTGCATCCGCTGGACTACTACACCAATCTGCTGGGGCTGCCCGCATCCACGCAGACCCTGGACATCGCCAGCCCGTTCACGGCGGAGCAATTGGCGGTGGTGATCGAGCCCCTGTCCACCCGGCGTGACGACCGTGCCGCCACGCTGGACGCGCTGGTGGACACCCTAGCCGGGCAGTTCGCCCGGCAGCAGGGCAACTACCTGGCGTTCTTTAGCAGCTTTGATTATCTGGAGATGGCGTTTGAGCGGCTGGTGCAGCGCCACCCCACGGTTCCCGTATGGGCGCAGCAGCGCCAGATGGACGAGGCCAGCCGCCATGCCTTTCTGGCCCAGTTTGATGCGGCCGGTCAGGGCATCGGCTTTGCGGTGCTGGGTGGGGTGTTTGGGGAAGGGGTGGATTTGCCGGGCAAACGGCTGATTGGGGCCTTCATTGCCACGCTGGGCCTGCCGCAGTTTGACGCGGTGAACCAGGCCATCTGCCAGCGCATGCAGGAGCGTTTTGGGCGGGGTGATGACTACACCTACGTGCTGCCAGGGCTGCAGAAGGTGGTGCAGGCGGCGGGGCGGGTGATCCGCACCCCCGAGGACACCGGCACCATCGTGCTGCTGGACGACCGCTACCGGGAGTTGCGCTATCGCAGGCTGCTGCCCGCCTGGTGGGGCTTGGAACCATAGGAATTGCTATAAAATATATAGCGTTATGCGTATATTTTACGCGGGCTAGAGGCCAATTTCATATCTATAATTTTCGCAGCCGCTCCAGCGCCGCCATAAGCGTTGCGTCCTGCTTGGCAAAGCAGAAGCGCACGACGCGCTGGTCGAATCCGTTGCCGTAGAAGGCCGATAGCGGAATGGCAGCCACACCAATCTCTGCGGTCAGCCACTGACAGAAGTCGGCTTCACCTAGATCGCTGACCGGGGAGATGTCCACGCACTGGACGTAGCTGCCCTCGCTGGGCAGCAGTTGCAGGCGGGTGTTGGCCAGACCGGCGCGGA
>CAZDDK010000006.1:0-3570 GCA_964504185.1 uncultured Rhodoferax sp.
GTACGGCCAGATGACAGCTGGCAGCTGGATCCACATCGGCAGGCCGGGCCTCGGGCAGGGGACCTACGAGACCTTGGTCGAAGCCGGTCGCCAGCACTACGGCGGCAGCCTGGTCGGGCGCTGGGTGCTCACTGCGGGCTTAGGCGGCATGGGGGGTGCGCAGCCGCTGGCTGCCACCTTTGCCGGGGCGTGTTCGCTGACCATTGAATGCCAGCAAAGCTCCATCGACTTTCGCCTGCGCACCCGCTACGTGGACGAGCAAGCCACCGACCTGGACGACGCGCTAGCCCGCATTGCCCAGTACACCGCCGAAGGCAAGGCCGTGTCCATTGCCCTGTGCGGCAACGCGGCGGATTTGGTGCCCGAGTTGGCACGCCGCGCGCAGGCCGGTGGCGACGGCGCCAAGCGGGCGCGCCCGGACATCGTCACCGACCAAACCTCCGCCCATGACCTGATCAACGGCTACCTGCCGCGTGGCTGGACGGTGGCCCAGTGGAAGGCCGCCCAGAAAGACCCGGCCCAGCACGCCGCGCTCAAGCAAGCGGCGGGCGAGTCGTGCGCAGTGCATGTGCAGGCCATGCTGGCCTTCCACGCCATGGGCATCCCCACCGTGGACTACGGCAACAACCTGCGCCAGGTGGCGCAGGACTTTGGCGTGGCCAATGCGTTTGACTACCCCGGCTTTGTGCCGGCCTATGTGCGCCCGCTGTTCTGCAAGGGCGTGGGGCCGTTCCGCTGGGTGGCGCTCAGTGGCGACCCGGAAGACATCCGCAAGACCGACGCCAAGATGAAGGAGCTGTTCCCCGACAACGCGCACCTGCACCGCTGGCTGGATATGGCTGGTGAACGCATCGCCTTCCAGGGCCTGCCCGCGCGCATCTGCTGGATCGGCCTGGGCGAGCGCCACCGCGCCGGTCTGGCCTTCAACGAGATGGTGAAGAACGGCGAACTCAAGGCCCCCATCGTCATTGGCCGCGACCACCTGGACACCGGCAGCGTGGCCAGCCCCAACCGCGAGACCGAAGCCATGAAGGACGGCACCGACGCCGTGAGCGACTGGCCGCTGCTCAACGCCCTGCTGAACACCGCCGGCGGCGCCACCTGGGTCAGCCTGCACCACGGCGGCGGCGTGGGCATGGGCTACAGCCAGCACAGCGGCGTGGTCATCGTCTGCGACGGCACCCCCGAAGCCCACGAGCGCCTCGCGCGCGTGCTGTTCAACGACCCCGCCACCGGGGTGATGCGCCACGCCGACGCGGGCTACGCCATCGCGCAGCAATGCGCCAAGGACAACAAGCTGAACCTGCCGATGCTGGGCTGACCCCAACTTGATAAGAGAGAGCACCATGACAACCACCCTTCAACCCGGCCAGCTGACCCTGGCCCAACTGCGCGAACTGCACGGCTCGCGCACCGCCCTCACCCTGGACCCTGCCGCGCGCCCCGGCATCCGCGCCAGCGCGGAACTGGTACACCAGGCGGCCGAGGGCGGCGCAGCCGTCTACGGCGTGAACACCGGATTTGGCAAGCTGGCCAACCAGCGCATTGCCAAGCCCGACCTGGCCACGCTGCAGCTCAACCTGCTGCGCTCGCATGCCGTGGGCGTGGGCGAACCCATGTCCGAACCTGTGGTGCGCCTGATCCTATTGATGAAGGCGGCCAGCCTGGCACGCGGCTTCTCCGGCATCCGCGAAACCGTCATCGACCGCCTGATCGCGTTTTATAACCTTGGCGTCACGCCCGTGATTCCCTGCCAGGGTTCGGTCGGCGCATCGGGCGATCTGGCACCGCTGGCCCACCTGTGCCTGCCGCTGATTGGCGAGGGCGAGGTGTTCCTGGGCGGCATCCGCATGCCGGCCCTGCAGGCCCTGCAGAAGGTGCAACTGGAGCCGCTGCAGCTGGGGGCCAAGGAAGGCCTGGCACTGATCAACGGCACGCAGGTCTCCACCGCCCTGGCCATTGATGCCCTGTTCGCCACCGAACGTCTGTTCGAGGCGGCGGTGATCTCGGGTGCCGTGACGCTGGACGCCGCACGCGGCAGCGACGGACCGTTCGACCCGCGCATCCACGCGGTGCGCGGCCAGCTGGGCCAGATCGCCACTGCAGCGGCCTACCGCGCACTGACCGCAGGCAGCGCCATCCGCCAATCGCACCTGGTGGGCGACGACCGCGTGCAAGACCCCTACTGCCTGCGCTGCCAGCCCCAGGTGATGGGTGCCTGCCTGGACCAGATGCGCTATTGCGCCGACATCCTGCTGCGCGAGGCCAATGCCGTCACCGACAACCCGCTGGTGTTTGCGGACACGGGCACCTTGCTTTCGGGGGGAAATTTCCATGCGGAACCCGTTGCCCTGGCTGCCGACGCATTGGCCGTGGTGATTGCCGAAATTGGCGCGATCACCGAACGGCGCGTGGCCATGCTGGTGGACACGGTGGTGTCGCGCCTGCCGCCCTTCCTGACGCCCGAGGCGGGCCTCAACTCCGGCTTCATGATCGTGCACGTCACCGCCGCCGCGCTGGCCTCGGAGAACAAGTCCCTGGCCCACCCGGCCAGTGTGGACAGCCTGCCCACCAGCGCCAACCAGGAGGACCATGTGAGCATGGCCACCTTTGCCGCGCGCAGGCTCCAGCAGATGCTGCGCAACACCGAGTACATCGTCGCCATCGAGCTGCTGGCCGCGGCGCAGGGCATCGAGTTCTTGCGCCCCTTGCAAAGTTCCCCGGTACTGGAGGGCATTTTGGGATTGGTGCGCAGTGTGTCACCGGCCATGATGGTGGACCGCAGCCTGGCACCCGACATGGAACAGGTGCGCGCCCTCATCAAC
Source organism: uncultured Rhodoferax sp. (assembly GCA_964504185.1). Lineage (GTDB taxonomy): Bacteria > Pseudomonadota > Gammaproteobacteria > Burkholderiales > Burkholderiaceae_C > Allorhodoferax. Next base: position 2,826 of record CAZDDK010000006.1, read on the forward strand.
CAGGGTCGGATCGGCCTGGCGGGCGAGGCGCAGATCCAGGAGCTGACGGCGTTGCGGCTGGCTTGAACCCGCGCCACGAAATTTTGGAAAAATAGGCAGGTAGCCCGCGTAGAATAAAGATTGTTTGCTATATTAAATATAGCATTTCAGTCACTCAAAAGGTTTCCCAATCCCCCTCATTGCCAGCGCTGGACGGCGCAGCGGGAGCGGCCTTGCGCACAGGTTTGGGCAATGTGCGTGGTGGCGGCCGTGGGCTGGGGCGGGTCGGTGCTGCAACCCGTGGTGGCGCGGATGGACGCGGTGCGGGCATGGGGGCGGCCTCGCCCCGGCCCAGCTTGAAGACCGCCACCGTGGCCACCAAGTCCCTGGCCTGGGACTGCAGGCTGCTGGCGGCGGCGGCCATTTCTTCGACCAGTGCCGCGTTTTGCTGGGTCACCTGGTCCATTTGCGTCACGGCGTCACCCACCTGGGTCACGCCGTGGGCCTGCTCGCTGCTGGCCGCGCTGATCTCGCCCATGATGTCGGTCACGCGCCGGATGCTGGCGACCACCTCGGTCATGGTCACGCCCGCCTGGTCCACCAGAATCGTGCCCTGCTCCACCCGCTCCACGCTGGCGTTGATGAGCGACTTGATCTCTTTGGCCGCCTCGGCGCTGCGCCCGGCCAGGGACCGCACTTCGCTGGCCACCACCGCAAAGCCGCGCCCCTGCTCGCCGGCGCGCGCGGCTTCCACTGCGGCATTCAA
>CAZDDK010000006.1:3580-35801 GCA_964504185.1 uncultured Rhodoferax sp.
GCATTCAAGGCCAGGATATTGGTCTGAAAGGCAATGCCGTCAATCACCCCGATGATGTCGCTGATCTTGCTGGACGCCGCGTTGATGCCCTTCATGGTGTCCACCACCTGGCCCACCACTTCACCCCCCTGAATGGCCACGGTGCTGGCGTTCATGGCCAGCTGGTTGGCCTGGCGCGCACTGTCGGCGTTTTGCTTGACGGTGGAACTCAGCTCTTCCATGCTGGCAGCGGTTTGTTGCAAGGCGCTGGCCTGGCTTTCCGTGCGGGCCGAGAGGTCGTGGTTGCCTTGGGCAATCTCGCTGCTGGCACCCGAAACGGCTTCGGAGCCCCGGCGCACATCGCCCACAATGCGTGCCAGGCTGGTCTTCATGTCCGACAGGGCCTGCAGCACCTGCGCCGTTTCATCGGTGCCCTGCACGGCAATGTCCGAGGCCAAGTCGCCCTGGGTCACCGCGGCTGCCGAGGCCACCGCCTGGCCCAGTGGCACGGTGATGGAGCGGGTCACCAGCCAGGCCAGCCATGCGCCCACCGCCAGCGCAAGGGCCGCGCCCACCGCCAGCGAAACCTGGCTGGTGGACGCGGCCGCATCCGAAGTGGCCTCCACCCGCGTCAGCGTGTCTTGGGCGTGGTCGGCCACCGAATCCACCGCCTTGAGGTAGGTTTCGGCCAGGGGGCGCAGCTCGCGGTCCACCGCGTCGGCGATCGATTCGCCGGCCTTCTGGCGCTTGATCAACGCGGCCCGCGCATCCACATAGGCCGTGCGGGTGCTGGCAACCGACTTCATCAACTGCTGGGAGCTTTCATCCTGCATCATCGATTCCAGCGTCTTTTGCCCCTCGCTAATGGCCTTGGAGGTGGCCGCCATGTCTTTCTGCAGGGACTCGATGTATTGCGCATCGCTGGTCTTGAGTGCCGCTGCCGCGCGCACCCAGTTGGTGTTGATCCGCGAGGCCCAGGCCTGCGCCAGCAGGCTGCGCTGCAACTCGGTGGTGGCTATGGCGTGGTTGGCCGTGCGCAACTTGCCCAGTTGAAATACCCCAATGATCGCAATCAATGCAGTGATCACGAGCACAACGCCAAAGGCAAGGCCCAGGCGGGCACCAATTCGCACGTTGTTCATACTTTTCTCCACTGAAGTCCTCGTTTGGTTGCAGTCTCGCGCAGCACACCCCGCGTGTCAAACACGGGGTTTCCCGCAGGGTGGCTTTGAGCATTTGCCGCATTTGACAAGCCCCCACGCCTGGGCGACCATCGGGCACATTTCACCACCGTCCGCCCATGCAAAAAACCTGGATCGGGTGTCTGCTGGTCTGCTGCTGCGCCGACGCAGCCCACAGCGAGGACACCCTTCTTCTCAGCTATTACGAACGCGCACCGTTTGCCGTGAAGCAGGCCGACGGCTCGGTCACGGGGCTGACGGCCGACCCCGCCGCCGCCGCATTCAAGCGCTCAGGCATTGCCTTTGCGTGGCAACTGGTTCCCGCCAAACGCCAAATCATCAACATGGCCCATGCCAAGACGCCCGAATGCGCCTTGGGTTGGTACCAGACAGCCGAGCGCAGCCAGGTGGGCAAGTTCACCGATCCCATTTACCACGACAAGCCCACCGTGGGCATCGCGCGCTTTGGGTTCCAGCCACCCGGCACCACGCTGGCGGCACTGGCGGCAAACCCGGCCATTCGCATTCTGATGAAAAGCGGGCTGACCTATGGCCAGGATGTGCCCCGCATCATGGCCACCGCCCGCGCCGACGTGCAGGTGATCGCCAGTGAGCAGGCAACACTGGCCCGCATGGTGGCCGCCGGGCGCGCCGATTTCATGTTCTCACCCGAGGAAGAAGCCCATGCCCTGCTCGCCAATGGACAGAAGTCCGGGCAGCTGCTGAAGATACTCAACTTTGCTGATGTGTCCCACGGATACGCCCGCCACATCTGGTGCAGCCAAGCCGTGAGCGATGACACCATCGCCCGGCTCAATCGGGCCATTGCGCAAACGGTCAGGCCTGCACAGTAGACAGGCCGTCCAGCGGAAACTGCGTGCACCCCAGCCGTGCCGAAATGTCGCGACTGGCCTCGGTCAGCATAGTCACCACTTCGCCTTCGCGCGCAGGGTCGTAGCGAAAGGTCGGGAATGAAATGCTCAGTCCCGCAATGGGGCGGCTCAGCCGGTCAAAGATCGGCACGCCCAGACAGCGGATGTGGTCGTCAAATTCTTCGCGGTCTTCGCCAAAGCCTTGCGCCTTGACGCGCTCCAGCTCCTGCGCAAAGGCTGCCGGCTCCACAATCGTTTTGTCGCGGTATTTGGTGAACTCGGCTCCCTGCAAGATCAGTGCACGGCGCTCCGGATGCTCCCAGGCCAGCAGCACCTTGCCAATGGCCGTGCAGTGCAGAGGTGCCCGGCGACCCACCTTGGAGTACATGCCCAGCATGTGGCGGGAATCGACCTTGTGCACGTAGATGATTTCGCTGTCGATCAGCGTGCCCAGGTGCACGGTTTCACCGGTCTTGTCGGCCAGCATCTGCATGTGGTGCTTGGCCAGGTCGACCAGCTCGGGGTATTGCAGGGCCTTGGTGCCCAGCTCGAACACCTTCATGGTCAGGCCGTAGCGTTCACTGTCCTGCTCCTGGCGCACATAGCCCAGTGTCATCATGGTCTGCAAAAAACGGTAGACCGTGGCCTTGGGCATGGCCAGGCGCACGGAGAGGTCCGAAATGCCGGTTTCGCTGCGCTCCGCCAGGGCCTGCAACAGGCCAAAGGTCTTGAGAACGGCCGCCACCGACTCCGGCTGCTTGGCGTCTAGGGAATCATCATCCATTTGTTTTGGTTTCTCTGAAAATATGTTTCAAATTATATTGCGAGTCACCGGATGCCACCCCATGCCTGCGGTGTTACCGGGAGAGCAACACCTGCGGCAACCACAGCGAAAACGCCGGCACATAGGTCACCAGCAGCAGCGCCGCGACCAACCCGCCATAAAACGGCCAAATCGTCTTCATCACCGTGCCTACCGACACCTGGCCAATGGTGCAGCCGACAAACTGGGTGGTGCCCACCGGCGGCGTGTTCAGGCCCAGCGCGCAATTGATCAGCATGACAATGCCAAACTGCTCCGTGCTCATGCCCATCTGCTGACAAATGGGGAGAAAGATCGGCGTGCAGATGAGGATGGTGGCCGCCATGTCCAGAAAGGTGCCCAGCACGAACAGGATGATGTTGACCCACAGGAAGATCACCCAGGGCTGGCTGCTGATTCCCGACAATAGCTGCCCGGTCAGTTCGGCCACGCCGTACAAGCCGATCAGGTAGCCAAACATGGAGCTGATTCCGATCAGCAACAGCACCGTGCCCGTGGCCTTGACGGCCTTGGCGGCAGCCTTCAGCAGTTGCTCGCGCGTCAGACGCCGGTACACCAAGCCCGCCAGCAGCAGCGCCCACAGCACCGCCACCGAGGCCGATTCCGTAGCCGTGAACGCCCCCGACAAGATGCCGGTGACGATGATGACCACCACGGCCAGGCCCGGCAGCGCCGCCGCAAAACTGCGCCCCACCACCGCCCAGCCCGGAAATGTGCCCGCCGGGTAGCCCCGGCGCACCGCCACCGCATAGGCCGCCACCAGGTTGCACAGCGTCAGCACCACCGCGGGCACGATGCCCGCCAGAATCAGCGCCGCAATGCTCACCTTGCCGCTGGCCGCCAGGGTGAAGATGATCAGGTTGTGGCTGGTGGGCATGAGCGCACCGACCAGCGAGGCGTGGGTGGTGACGTTGACCGCATAGTCCGCGTCATAGCCCTCTTTCTTCATCTGCGGAATCAGCACCGCCCCCATGGCCGATACATCGGCCACCGGCGAGCCCGACACCCCGCCAAACAGGGTGCAGGCCAGCACATTGCTCATGCCCAGGCCGCCGCGCACATGGCCCGCCAACGATTTGGCAAAGTCCACGATGCGGTCGGCAATGCCACCGACCATCATGATCTCGCCGGCAAAGATGAAAAAGGGAATCGCCAGGAACGAGAACGGGCTCATGCCCGATACCATCTGCTGAAACCCCACGGCCAAGGGAAAGCCTTCGTACAGCAAGGTGGCCAGCGAGGACAGGCCGATGGAAAACGCCACCGGCACGCCCAAGAGCAGCAACAGCGTGAAACTCACGCACAGAATCGTCAGTGCCATGCCGGCTCCACGTCGACCCGGCGCAGCAGCGCCAGGATATGTTCCAACGAAAACAAGGCCACCAGTGCCCCGGCTGCGCAGGGCGCCAAGTACTTGAAGGCCTCCGAAATTCCCAGAGTGGGAATACGATAGCCCGCCACACTGTGGGCCAGTACCGCGCATTGCCAGGCCATCACCAGGCCAAACACCAGCACCAGGGTGTGGATGAGCAGCTCCAGCTTCAGGCGCAGCGCCTCGGCAGCCAGCACCAGCAAGGACTCCAGGCCGATGTGCCCGGCATCGCGCACGCCCACGGCCATGCCCAGCATGGTCACGTACAGCACCAGCAGCACGGCCCCGCTTTCCGCCCAGGTGGGGGTGTCATTGAAGCCATAGCGCCCCACCACCTGGTAGAGCACGGCCACTACCAGCAGGCCCAGGCCCGCTACGCCCAGTTGCAGGCACAGGCGGGCCAGGGTTGCGCACAGTCGGGTGTAGGCGGCCATGGGGTTACTGCACGGCGGCGATGCGCCTGACCATGTCCTGCAGCTTGGGGTCTTTCAGGAACTTGTCGTACACGGGTTTCATGGCGGCCTGGAAGCTGGCCTTGTCCACTTCAACCACCTGGGCCCCGGCGGCCTTCACCACGGCCAGCGACTTGGCTTCACGCGCATCCCAGAGCGTGCGCATGTACGCCACGGACTCCTTGGCCGCCGCGCGGATCTGCTTTTGCTCCTCGGCGCTCAGGGTGTCCCACACCTTCTTGGAGAACAGCAGGATTTCCGGGGCCAGCGAGTGCTCGGTCTTGTTGTAGTACGGGGCCACTTCGAAATGGCGCGAACTCTCGTAGCTGGGGTAGTTGTTTTCCGCCGCATCCACCAGGCCGGTCTTGAGTGCGGTGTACACCTCGCCAAAGGGCATGGGCGTGGCATTGGCCCCCATGGCCTCCAGCAGCGACACCCACAGATCGCTTTGCTGCACGCGCACCTTTAGCCCCTTGGCGTCGGCCAGGGTCTTGATGGGCTTCTTGACGGTGTAGATCGAACGTGCCCCCGAGTCGTAGAACGCCAGGCCGATGAAGCCCTGGGCCTCGCAGTCTTTCAGGATCTCGTCGCCAATGGCACCGTCGAGCACCTTGCGCATGTGCTCGGTAGAGCGAAACAAAAACGGCATGGTAGGCACCATGGTGGCCGCGCAAATGTTGTTCATGGGGGCCACGTTCACGCGGGTCATGGCAATGGCACCGAGCTTGGTTTGCTCGATGGTGTCCTTCTCGTTGCCCAGGGCCTGCTTGGAAAACACCTTGATGCTGTGTTTCCCCCCTGTGGCTTTGGCCAACTGCTCGCCCATGTGGCGCACCGCCAGCACGGTGGGGTAGTCGTCCGGGTGGATGTCGGCGCTGCGGAACTCGGTGGCCTGGGCCAGCGTGGCGCTGGCGCAAGCGGCCAGGGCCAGCAGGGTGCGGGTGAAAGTGGGGTGCATGGTGTCTCCTCTTTGGGGGTTGGTTGAAAGGAATCGGCAGGGGCGGTCAGCGCAGTGCAGGTGCCAGAGACTCCCAGCCTGGGCGCGGACGCATGGTGTCCAGATCCCATTGCGTGGGATCGAAGGGGCGATGGGTGGCTGGGTAACGGGGATAGCCCATGGGGTGGTTGGCTTCCGAGTCGATGATTGCGCCCCGACCCTCGGCCACGTCGGACAGCAGCTTGAAATCGATCGGGTCCCGCGCCCAGGGCCGCGCGCCCGCGGCCAGGGGCAGGTGCCGCTCCAGGCTGCTGGCCGGGTGCGCCACCAGCCCGGGCGGCAGGTAGGGTGGCTCGGGTGCCGTCAGCAGGCGCGCGGGGGAGGCGGTGTAGCGCCCGGTCAGGGGCACGGGCAGACCGTTGGCGTCCTGGGCCAGGTTGTCGTGCAGGTGCAGTTCCAGGTCGCCGTGGCCGCCCAGCGCCAGCAGCGGCGTGCCCGCGCCGGTGTCGGGTCCATGGCGCAGCGCGTTGCCCACCAGGCTGAGCTTGCCGGTGACAAAGCCGTGCCCCTCCCACTCGTGCGCAACCAGGTTGTAGTGCACGGCTTTGGCACCGGGGTTGTAGATGAGGTTGTTGACCATGGCGGCCTGCGCGCCGCCCTTGAACAGCGCGTTGCGCTCGCGGTTGGAGGCATACAGGTTGCCCACCAGCAGGATGCCGCTGGCGTTGTCGTGCACCAGCGTGCCCTTGGAATGTTCGCCCTTGGGGTGGACCGAGTGCGACAAGCCCTCGTAGACCAGGTTGTAGCTGTAGGTGATGGCGTGCGAGGTGGCGGCGCGCCAGGCGTCGGGGTTGCTGCCCTGGAAGCGCGGGCCGCCCACCGACAGGTTTTCATCGGTCGCCCAGGACAGCGAGCAATGGTCCACGATGACATGGTGCGCCCCGGCGTGGGTGGCAATGCCATCGTGGTCGCCGCCGCTGCGCGGGGGGCGGCCATCGTCACCCGGGCGGATCATCAGGTGCTGCACGATCACCTGGTGCGCCGCAATGCCAATGCCGCCTTTGATGAGCGTGATGCCGGGTGCCGGTGCCGTTTGCCCGGCCACGGTGACAAAGGGTTGGTCAATGCGCAGACTCTGGCCTTGCAGGTCGATCACGCCGCCCGCCTCAAACACCACCGTGCGCGCGCCCGTGCCGGCCAGGGCTTCGCGCAGCGAACCGGGCCCGGCCGCGTTCAGGTTGCGCACCCGCAGGATGCGCCCACCGCGCCCGCCCACGGTGCCTTGCGCCCAGCCTTCGGTGTCAAAGGTGTAGGGGTTGAATGGAGCGGCACGCTCTGCCAGCGTGGATCCTGCCGAGGTTTCTGCCGCGGCCGCCATGCCCCAGGCCAGCAGGGCCAGCCGTGCCAGCTTTCCTACGCCCATCATGGTGTCGTGCCCCCTTCGATGGTCACCAGCGCTGCGCGCAGCCCCAGCGCCTGCACGCGCGCGCAGGCCGTCTGCAGGGCCGACTCCAGGCCGGGCGACTGCGCCACCTGTGCATCCAGCAGGGCGGTGGACTGCTGCGTGCGCTGCAGCGTACGCCGCGCCAGCGCCACGCCCAGGACCAGGCCCACGGGCCAGACCCCGGTGCGTTGCTGGTGGCTCTGCAGGGCCGGCCACAGGCGTGTGAGGCATTTGCTCTCCATGTTCAAGGCAATGGCGTCCAGCGCGTGGTGCAAATAGGGGTTGCGAAAGCGGCGCAGTACCTCGCTGGTGTAGGTCTGCAGAGCGGGGGCCGGACCGGCCAAGCTGGGCAGCACCTCGGTATGCAGGGTGTGGGTCAGGAAATTGGCGACATCTGCGTCCGCCAATGCCGAATGCACGCTGTCCAGCCCCAAGGGGCGGGCCACGGCTGCCAGCAAGGTGTGCGCGCCGTTCAAGATGGCGACCTTGCGCGCGCGCAAAGGGGCCAGGTCTTGGACCCATTGCACGTTGAGCCCGGCCTGGTGCAGGGGCAATGCCTGCGCCACCCAGGCAGGGCCCTGGATCGCCCACAGGTGGTAGAGCTCACCGGCCACCAGAAAGTCGTCGCGGTAGCCGAGCTGGGTTTGCAGCGCGGCAATCTCGTCGGTGGGAAAGCCGGTGACGATGCGGTCCACCAGGGTATTGCAGAAGGCACAGGCCGCATCGAGCCAGGCACAGAAGTCGGTGGGCAGCTGCCACCGCGCGACATAGTGCTGGACGGCGGCGCGCAAGGCAGTTCCGTTGGCCTCGATCAGCTCGCACGGCAGCACGGCGACGCCGCGCGCGTGGTCGCCGTCAAAGTGACAGTAGCGCTCCCACAGCCAGCGCGCCAGTTTGGCCGGGAAGCTGGATGGCGGGGCATCGTCCAGGCGATCGGTGTGGTTGATGGCAATACCGGCTTCGGTGGTGTTGGAGACAAAGAAGCGCAGGTCCGGGCTGCGCGCCAGGGCCAAAAAGTCACCAAAGTGGTGGGCCAGATCCAGCTCGCGCTGCACGCAGGCCACGCGCCGGATCTGGGTCTGCACCTGGCCCTGGGCGTCCACACCGCGCAGCACCGTGGTGTAAAGGCCGTCCTGGGTATCGAGCAACGGGGCGCTGGAACGCGACGTGGGCCGCACCACCACCACGCCCAGAGCCGCTTCGCAGCGCACGTTGTACTCCTGCAGCATCCAGCCCAGAAAACCGCGCAAGAAGTTGCCCTGGCCAAACTGCAGCACGCCGATGGGCAGCGTGCAGGGCGCACGGCGGCGCAAACGGGGCAGGTCGGGGGCGGGGGTCATAACGAGGGGTCGCGTTTCCAGAACAGAAAGTCGTGCTGCCCCAGCCGGTCCGCCTGGGTGGGCATGCGGCCCGACGCGGTGTCGATGATGCGTTGCAGCAAGTCCTCGGCCAGCGCCTGCGGGCTGGCACCGTGCAAGATGGCACCGCAGTCAAAGTCGATCACCCCGCTCTGGCGCGTGGCCAACTCGGTGTTGCTCGATACTTTCAGAACCGGCGCAATGGGGTTGCCCGTGGGCGTTCCCAGCCCGGTGGTGAACAGCACCAGGTTGGCGCCGCTGCCCACCAGCGCGGTGACCGACTCCACGTCGTTTCCCGGTGCGCACAGCAAGGACAGACCGGCTGGGGCCGCAGGCTCGGTGTAGTCGCACACCGCCACGATGGGGGAACTACCGCCCTTGCGGGCAGCACCGGCGGACTTCATGGCGTCGGTGATGAGCCCGTCGCGGATGTTGCCGGGGCTGGGGTTGTCGGCAAAGCGGCTGCCCGCCGCCTGCACGCGCGCTTCGAACGCCTGCATCAGCTGCAGAAAGCGCGCGGCATCGTGCGCGTGCACGCAGCGCGCCAACAAGGCCGACTCCACCCCGCACAGCTCGGGAAATTCGCTGAGGAGCGCCGCGCCGCCCAGCGCCACCACCCGGTCTGACACCAGCCCCAACACCGGGTTGGCGGTAATGCCCGAAAACCCGTCCGAGCCACCACACTTGACGCCGATGCGCAGATGCGACAAGGGTACCGGCTGGCGGCGCACGGTGTTGGCCACGGCCAGTTGTGCCAGCGTGTCGCGTATGGCGTTCTGCAGCAGTGCGGTTTCGCCCCCGGGATAGTTTTGCTGCTCGTACACCAGGCAGGGTTTGTCAAAACCGGGGTTGCGTGCCGCCAGTGCGGCCCGAAACAGCGACACCTGCGCGTTCTGGCAGCCCAGGCTCAGCACCGTGACCCCGGCCACGTTAGGGTGATCGGCATAAGCGGCCAGCAAGTCGCACAGGGCGCGGGCGTCGGCGCGGGTGCCGCCGCAGCCCCCGGCATGGGTGATGACGCGCACGCCATCCAGGTTAGGGAACGGGCGCGCGCTGTGGTCAGCGGGCCGCTGCGCAGCGTGGCCGAGCAAGGAACGGGTGAAGTCGGCCAGATCGTCCTCTTCACCATAGCCCAGCGGGCGCACCAGCGCCTCGCGCAGCAATTCCACGTTGCGGTTTTCGCAGAACACCAGCGGAAAGATCAACCAGTGGTTGGCCGTGCCCACGCGGCCATCGGCGCGCACCACGCCGTCAAAGGTGGCAGCCTGCCAGCGCTGCACGTCAGGTGCCGTCCAGGCCGGCACCGAAGGCTGCTGCGGCAGTTGGGCCGGTGCCGCGTAGTGCACCAGGTTGGCCGTGGTGATGGCGCTGCCCGCGGCAATGTCCACGCTGGCGCGGCCCACCGGGATGCCGTACAGGCGCAGCACTTCGCCCGCCGCGCAATCGCGCACGGCCAGCTTGTGCTTGCGCGCCACGGGTGTGGTCAGGCGCAAGCGCTGACCCAGCCCCCAGTGCACCGTGGCCCCGGCCTGCAGGTCCACCAGGGCGACCAGCAAGTCATCGTCGGCGTGCAACTGCAATACGCCCGCATGCACGGCGTGCACGTCGCTGCCTTCGATAGGGGCTTTCGCAGATTCAGTGCTCATAGCCCAAAGTAGTGCTGCGCGTTGTCATGGCAAATGCCGCGCACCAGGGTGTCCAGCGCGTCGCGGTCGTGCGGGTATTCGCCGTCGGCCACCCAGCGCCCGAGCAGGCGGCACAGCAGGCGGCGAAAGTAGTCGTGGCGGGGGTAGGAGGCAAAGCTGCGCGAATCGGTCACCATGCCGACGAAAGTGCCCAGCACGCCCAGGCGCGCCAGCGTGCGCAGTTGCTGCAGGTTGCCGTCCTTGTGGTCGTTGAACCACCAGGCCGGACCCAGCTGCAGCTTGCCGGTGACGCGGCCATCCTGAAAGCACCCCATCAGCGCCCCCAGCGTGTCGTTCATGGCGGGGTTCAGCCCAAAGAGCAGGGTCTTGGGCAGTTCGTCGGTGGCGTCCAGTTCGTCGAGCAGGCCCGCCAGCCCGGCGCTGTGGCTGCGGTCGGAAATGGCGTCATAGCCGGTGTCCGGACCCATGGCGGCCAAGGCGCGGCGGTTGTTGTTGCGCTGCGCACCGATGTGCAGGCACATGGCCCAGCCCTGCGCGGCGTAGGCGCGGCCCAGGTCCACCAGCAGGCGGCGCTGGAAGGCGCTTTCCTCCGCGCCCGAGAGGCCTGCCCCGCGCAAGCGCCGCGCCATGAGGTCCTGGGCCTGGGCGGCACTGACGGCGTCCACAGCCAGGGGGGCGTCGATGGCATGGTCGGAAATGCGCGCGCCATGCTGGTGGAAATAGGCCACCCGCGCCGCCAGCGCGGCCACCAGGTCGCCGTAGTGCAGGATGGTGATGCCGCTGGCGCGGCCCAAGGTATTCAGGTAGTCAACAAAGCCCTCGCGCCGAATGCGCATGGCGGCATCGGGGCGAAAAGCGGGGATAGCCCGCGTATTTATTGAAGAGTTTGCTATTAATTTGTGAGCAAATAGATCATCCGCCGGATCGTCGGTGGTGCAGGCCACGGCCACCCGGGCCTGGTCCAGCAGGCTCCAGCAGTCCATGCGGGCCAGTTGCGCGTTGGCCAGCTCCCAGATGGCGGGCGCATGGGCAGCATTGATGGTCAGATTGATGCCAAAGATGCGCTGCAGCTCCAGGTGGCTCCAGTGGTGGATGGGGTTGCCCGCTGCCAGGGGCAGCACGCGGCAAAAGGCCTGGAACTTGGCCTCGTCGCTGGCGCTGCCGGTGATGCAGTCCTCGCCCACGCCCGCACTGCGCATGAGCCGCCATTTGTAGTGGTCCCCGCCCAGCCAGAGTTCGGTCAGGTTGCGAAAGCGCTTGCGTGCAGCGATGTCGGCCGGGGGCAGATGGGAGTGGTAGTCGATGATGGGCAGGTCGGCGGCCACCTCGTGGTAGAGGGCGCGCGCCACCGGGGTGTCGAGCAGGAAGTCGGGACTCAAGAACGCGGTCATGGCAGCTTGGCAGTCAGGGGTTGATGCGTCCGGCACCCGCACCTTGGCGCACGCGTGCGGCCACGGCGTCGGCGGCGTCCAGGTCGAGCCAGTAGTGGGGGGTCCAGCCCAGGTCGGTCTGCCAGCTTGCGCGTAAATCGACGGCGGTGCCGTTGTGCAGGGAACCCTGGTCCAGAAAGTGTGTGCCCTTGAGCGCGCGCACCAACCGCGTAGAGGCCACATCGGGCGGCGTGACCCACACGTTGTGCTGGCTGACGATGCGCGACTGAAAGCCCACGCCGATCGAGTAGGCAAAGGGGTAGGCATCGTCCGGGCGGCTTTCGAACAGGTTGTTATACAGGTGCACCTGGCCAAAGCGCACGCGCGGGGTGCGTTCGCGCACGCCCTGGTACCAGTTGTGGTGAAAACTGACCTTCAGGAAGCCTGCATCTTCGGTGCGATCGTCACCATTGCCCACCAGCGTGGTCTTGTCGTGCTGGCGCAGGTGGTTCCAGGACACGGTGATCCAGTTGGACTGGCGCGTAATGTCCAGCAGCCCGTCGTGGCGCTGCATGCGCTGGCCCAGCAGCAGCGGTTCGGCGGCGTCGGGCCGCTGGCCGTCGTCAAACGTGCAATGGTCCACCCAGACATGGGTGGCCCGGCGCAGCATCAGGTTGTCGTGCAGGGCGTTCCATTCGCCGTGGCCGTTGTCCTTGGGGTCCCAGGCCGGAAAGTAGTCGTAGGCGTCCGAAAAGCGCAGGTTGCGCAGGATGACGTTGTCCACGCCGTCCAGCACCAGGCCCCCGTGCACCAGGGCGGCGTCACTGCCCAGGCCGATGACGGTGGTGTGGGAGGGCACCTTCAACATCACGTGGCGCGCCTGGCGCTGGGCGGCGCGTTGGCGTGCGTCTTCCAGCGCGCCGGCAGGCGGCTCGCGGCCCCAGCGTGCGGGGTCGTAGGCCGCGGCATAGGCGCTCCAGCTGAATTCGGGGTCGGCAAAGTCGGCGGCCTGCAGGCTGCGGCCGGTGTCGTCGCTAGCCAGGTCAATGCGGCCCTGCACTTGCACGATGCGCGGTGCGGTGCCAGGCGCGGCCAGGGCTTGTGCCAGTTCGGCGCGGCTGTGCACCGTGAACACGCGCGCCGGGGCAGCCGCCGCGCCGCCTTGCGTGCCGCCGTGGGCGCTGCCCCAGCCGTCCAGAGAGGCCAGGGTCTCGCGGCTGCGGTCCGTCGCCACCAGTTGCTGGTTGGCCCACTCTCGCATGCGGTTGTCTTCGGCGCTGAACGGACGGCGCGCCGTCGAGCTGGCCCAGGGGCCGATATGCGGGCCCAGCACGCTGTCACGCACCAAGGCCTGGCCGTTGGGGTGGCCGCTGCGCCAGGCCCCCTTGGCAACGCCCTGATCCCAGGCGCGCCCCAGGGAGATGGCACCGGGTGCCAGCCGGGCCTCGGCAACCAGGCGGCTGTTGTGCACCAGTATGCCCAGCGCGCGTGTAGGGGAAGTGCTGGGCGCAAGGATGTGACCGCCGTGGCCGGGGCTGCGCCGTCCGGCACGGCTCAGGATGGTGCTGTCGTCCATGACCAGGGTGCCGTTGCCGAAGATGAAATCCACATCCCCCGCCACCAGGCTCTGGTGCACATAGACCCGGTCACCGCTGGTCTGGGCGCGCACATAGAGCGTGTCCTGGTGGCCCAGCAAAGCCACGCCGTGCAGGTGGATGCGGTCGCCCTGGGTCATGAGGGCCACCGCCTGGGCACCGCCCGATTCCGCTGCCTCGGGCGGGTAGCCCACGCCCCGGCGCACACCGTTCATGGCGTCGTTTTCTACGGTGAGGTGGGTGAGGGCCACGTCATCGCTGAACACGCCCAGCGTGGCACTGCTGAAGGTGCCGTAGGCACTGGCTACCAGGTCGGGCAGGCAGGGGTTGCCGCCTTCTACCCCGGCACGCTTGGGCTGCCCGGCAAAGCGGTCGGCCACGATGCGCACGTCGGCCACCGCGTCCCCCAGACCCACCAGCGCCACCGGTGCCTTGCCTTGCAGGCAGACCTGGCCCCGGTAGGTGCCCGGCTTCAGGCCGATGACCCAGCGGCGCGTTGCCCCGGGCGCACCGGCGCTGGGCAGCGCGTCCAGCGCCGCCTGCAGGCTGGTGTGCGTGCCGCTGCCGTCCACAGCCACCACCCAGTCGGGCTTTTGCGTGCGCAGGGGCTGCAGCGTGGGCGGCGGCGTCCAGGCGTGGGGGCCTTGGGCCAGGTAGTGGGCCACCGTGTGCGAGGCTGCCTGTGCGGCATCGAGCTGCGGGCGCACGCCGTCCTGCGCCAGTGCTACCAGGGGCAGGGCCAGCCAGCCCAGGTGCCAGGCCCTCATGGTGCCACCACGTCGGCCAGGTAGAGGGCGGGCTCGCCCTCGGCGTCGCAGCTGTACAGCACCTGGCGCTCGTTGGGGGTAAAGGACGGATGCGGGTGGGTCACCTGGCGGCTGTCCTTGTGCACCCCCCAGCTGCTGTCGTGCCGGGCCAGGGGTCGGTGCGTGCCAGCCTGCAGGTCAAACAGGTGCAAATAGGGGTCGCCCACCAGCATGGCATTGCTGGCCGCACTGTCGCCACTGACCTGGCCGCAACCGTCGCCCACGATGCGCGAGCCGTCGAAGTTGCTCATCAGGTGCGAACACTGGGGCATGGTCATGAGCACGCGGTTTTCCAGCGTGACCGGGTCCAGGCTGCAGATCCAGCGCTCGGGTGCGTCGTGGCGGTAGCTCACGTAGACCATGGCGCTGCCATCCGGCACCCAGAACTCGTGCGTGCAGCTTTCTCCAGGGGCATGGGTCTTGGCGCAGCGGCGGTTGCTGCCGTCTTCGTTGATGAACCACATGCGCGCATCGATCAGGTCGTGCGGGCCTTCATGGCAGTAGGCCACGGTCTGGTCGTCAAAGGGCCGGTACTGGGGGTGCCCCAACCAGCCGCGCTGCTCCAGGATCACGGTCTGCCTGCCCTGGTTCGGGCCCACAAGGTCCACACTGAACAGGCGGCAGCGCGGTTTGCGGTGGTACATGTCGTTGAACTTTTGCCAGGTGTTGAGCGGGAACCAGTCGTCGGCATGGATTTCGATGCCCACCATCTTGGTACAGGCACTGTTGGACACCCAGGTGCCGTAGCCCACCCAGCCGTGCGGCACGGTGTAGACCACGTCCTCGTGCAGGTCAGCCAGCGTCAAGCGGATCAACTGGCGCTCGGCCCGCACGAAGTACAGATAGCGGTCATCCGGGCTCAGGAAGCCGCCAAAGGTGTTCTCGCCCGCGCCGTCGGTGAGCTGGATGGCCGTCTGGCTGGGCAGGTCCAGCAGGTGGTAGTTCCAGTTGGGGCTGGGGTGCGGGCCCCACTCCGCGCCGAAGATCAGGCGCTGGCCGTCGTTGGTGAAGCACTTTTGGTAGAAGTAGTTGCGGTGGCAGGTGACGTCGGTGGGCGTCAGGCGCGTGACGGTGGTGCCGGTGTCGGGGTCCTGGCGCACGGCAAAGGCCAGTTGGCGTTGGGTGTGTTTGGGCATGGTCGTTCTCTACAGTCTTTTCAGCAGGGCGTTGCCCTCGTCAATGAGGCGGGTGGCAGCGGCCCGGTCGGTGGTTTTGCCGTAGGCCACGCGCTCGAACACTTCGCGCAGGAAGCGGTGCAGGCGCGCGTGTTCAAACAGCGGTGCGGGTACGGGCACGCGGTGGGCATCGCGCTGCTGCTGGATTTGCGCCTGCGCGGCCAGTTCGATGGCCGGTAGCTGCTGCGTTTGCAGCACCACCGTGCGCTGGCGCTGGGCCGATGGCAAGCCACGGGTCTTGCCCAGTATGCGGGCCGCGTCCGGATCGGTCAGCAAGAAGTTCACCAGGCGCGCAGCCAGTTCGGGCTGGCGCGTGTTGCGCCCGGCGGCAAACATGACGCTGGGGCGGCCAAACATGCCGCTGACGCGGCTGCCAGGCAGCATGGGAAAGTCGCCCAGCACCAGGCGCTGCGGCGCTTTGAGCGTGGAGGCGCGCAGCGGAATGGCCGAATCCCAGGCGAAGTTGCCGGCCCAGTTGCCTGCCACCCAGTCCTGCTGCTGCTCGGTGGGTTTTTCGGCACCACCCAGGCTGGCGCGCAGGCGCAGCGGCGTGGCCACATGCTGGTCCACCAGGCGCCGGTAGGTTTGCACCCACTCCAGCGCCGCCGCGCTATCCATGGCCACGCGCGGGGCCTGCGGGTCCACATAGGCGGTGCCGTACTTTTGCTGCACATAGGCCTGCGCCAGCAGCACCATGTCGTACAGCTCACCGTCAAGCGGGTAGGCCTGCTCGCCCAACCGCGTTCGAAAAAGTGGGCCGGCAGCAAACAATTCGTCCCAGGTGCGCGGCACGGCCAGGCCCGCGCGTTCAAAGGTGGATTGGTTCCACAGCAGCACGCGCGCGGTGTAGGAGGCCGGCAGGGCATTGAGCTTGCCCGCGACACGGCCTGCGTCCAGATCTTGCGGGGCAAACTGGTCCAGGTCGAGGTCGGAGTGGTACGCGTTCAGGTCCAGAAAGCCATTGCCACGCTTGGAAAACATGGCCAGCCAGGCCCAGTTGATCTGCATGACATCGGGCTCGGACCTCCCGGCGATCTGCATGGTCAGGCGCTCCAGGTAGCCATGAAATCCCATGTACTCGCACTTGACCTTGACGCCGGGGTTGCGGGCTTCAAACAGGGCTATGGCTTTCAGGGTGGACGTGTGACGACCCGCCCCACCCCACCAGGCGCAGCGCAGCACGGTGGTGGGGGTTTGCGCGTGGCCCTGCAGCGCGGGGGCCAGCAGCGCGCCCGCCCCCAGGCCCAGCAGCATGCGGCGGTCCAGGCTCATGCTTGCAGGTTGATGCCGGTAGTGGCATCAAACAGGTGGCAACGGCCCATTTGCAGGTGCAGCGTCAGGGCACTGCCGCGGGTGGTGGCACTCAGGGCCTGGGCATCATCGGCGGCAATGCGGGCCGTGAGCGGCTGCTCGCCCACCGTGGCATGCACATAGACCTCGTTGCCCATGTGTTCGGTGAAACGCAGCACCGCCTGCAGCGCCACGCTGTCGCCTTGCGCACGCGGCGCAATGCCGATGTGCTCCGGGCGCAGCCCCAGGCGGATGGGCAGGTCGGCCGCAGGCAGGCATTGGGCCTGCGCGGCCTGCAGCGGCAGCATCTCACCCTGAAACGCCACCCAGCGCTGGCCGGCCGCGGTTTGCAGCTGGGCCGGGGCCAGGTTCATCTCGGGCGAGCCGATGAAGCTGGCCACGAAGGCGTTGGCCGGGTGGTCGTACAACGCCGTGGGGGTGTCCACCTGCTGGATCACACCATCCTTGAGCACGCAGATGCGCTCGCCCATGGTCATCGCTTCCACCTGGTCGTGGGTGACGTAGATGACAGTAGCGCTCTGCCCCGACTCGCGCAGGGTGCGGTGCAGTTCGGTCAGGCGCACGCGCATGGCGGCGCGCAGCTTGGCGTCCAGGTTGGACAGCGGTTCGTCAAACAGAAAGACACCAGGCTTTTTCACAATGGCCCGCCCCACTGCCACGCGCTGTGCCTGGCCGCCCGAGAGTTGCTTGGGGTAGCGTTCCAGCAAGTGCTCCATCTCCAACAACTGCGCCGCCTGCAACACGCGCTGGCGCACCTCGGCCTTGGGGGTGCCGGCCAGTTTGAGGCCAAAGGCCAGATTGTCATACACCGTCATGTGCGGGTAGAGAGCGTAGTTCTGGAACACCATGGCAATGCCGCGCTCCTTGGGGGCGCAGTCGTTCACGCGCTGGTCACCAATGTGCAGATCACCGCCGGTGATGGATTCCAGCCCGGCAATCATGCGCAAAAGCGTGCTCTTGGCGCAGCCCGATGGACCGACGAACACCATGAATTCGCCATCACGCACTTCCAGGTCCACGCCATGGACAGCCTTGAAGCCGTTCGGGTAGATCTTTTCGATGCCGTTCAGTTGCAAGCGTGCCACGCGGGTGTCTCCAGGGTTTCTTGTCGCCATCCAAATGCAGTGACTTGTCTCTTCGGCCCGCAATGGGCAAGGGCGGGCTGCTTTGCTCCGTGTCCCCCGCCCGCTGCGCGGGCTCCTCCTTTACCAGCGCAAAACAGCCCACCCTTGCCCATTGCTGCGGTTGTAGCTGTTCGAAGCACGGGCTGTCCTAAGGACGGCGCACACCGCACACCGCAGGAGCGACTGGGCTGTGCGGTTTTGCGCAGGTAAAGGAGGAGCGCCCAAAGGGCGCGGGGGACACGGAGCAAAACCGCACAGCCCAGCCGCTCCGGAGCCCGCAGTAAAGAATGCACACAAAAATCCATCCCTAGCCCTTCACGCCACTCGAAGTGGCCCCTTCAATGAAGTGCTTCTGCGCCGCGAAAAACACGACGACGGAGGGAATCAGCGCCACCACCGAAATGGCAATCACGTTGGCCCACTCCACCTCTTCGGTGGCCCCAATGCTCATCTTCAGCGCTAGCGAAACCGGGTACTTCTCGACCGAAGCCAGATAAATCAACGGCCCCATGAAGTCGTTCATGGTCCAGATGAACTGGAACACGATGACCGAAATGATGGCGGGCTTGAGCAACGGTACGATGATGTGCCACAGCAGCTGCAGCGCGTTGCAGCCGTCAATCTGTGCGGCCTCTTCCATGTCGCGCGGAATGCCACGCAAAAACTGCACCAGCATGAAAATGAAGAAGGTGTCGGTGGCAAAGGCCGAGGGCACGATCAGCGGCAGATACGAGTCCAGCCAGCCCAGTTCGCGAAACACCAGGTACTGCGGCAGGCGCAGCACGATCAGGGGCAGCATCATGGTGGCCACCATCACCGAAAACAGGAACTTGCGGCCCCAGAACTCGAAACGCGCAAACGCATAGGCCACCAGCACGCAGGACACGACCGTGACGACGATGCGCGGGATGGTGATGAGAAAACTGTTGAGGAAATAGGTGGCAAAGGTGTATTCAGTGCTGGTCTTCCAGCCTTTTGCGTAGGCGCCGAAGCCCAGCCGGGTGGGCCAGAAACCCACTTCGGTAAATATCTGGGCGTTGCTCTTGAAGGACGCTCCGATCAGCCACAAGAGCGGGTAGAGCATCACCAGCGCCACCGAGCCCAGCGCCAGGTAACGCAGCCACAGCTGGCCCGCAGCTGGCGGTGTGGGTGCGGGCGCGGCGGAAGGGTTGGCGCTCACTTGCGCGACTCCTTTTCGCCTGCGTAAAACACCCAGTAGCGTGAACTCCAGAAACTGAGCGCGCTCAAGGCACCGACCAGGGCAAACAACACCCAGGACAGCGCGGCCCCGTAACCCAGGTTGAAGAAACGAAAGCTCTGGTCGTAGATGTACAGGGCCAGCACGTAGGTGGAATTAAGCGGCCCGCCTTCGGTGATCATGTAGGGGCCGTTGAACTCCTGGAAGGCGTGCACCATCTGCATGATCATGTTGAAGAAGATCACCGGGGTGATGAGCGGCACAGTGATTTTCCAGAACTGCTGCCACTTGCTGGCACCGTCGCATTCGGCCGCTTCATAGAGCGAGGCCGGCACGTTTTGCAGTGCCGCCAGAAAGATGACCATGGCCGAACCGAACTGCCAGGTGAACAGCAGCACGATGGTCCAGAGCGAATAGTGCTCGTCGGCGAGCCAGGCAATCGGCTCCAGCCCCACCTGCACCAAGAGCAGGTTGACCAGGCCGTTCTTGGAAAAAATGAAGCGCCACAGCACGGCGGTGGCAATCGAGCCCCCCAGAATGGACGGCAGGTAGAACGCGGCCCGAAAGAAGTTGATGCCGCGCAAGCGGTAGTTCAGTACATGGGCAATGAACAGGGCAAACCCCACGCGCAGCGGCACGGCCAGCACGGCAAAGAGCAGGGTCACGCCCAAGGACTGGCGAAACAGCGGGTCGGCCGTGAACAGCTCATGGTAGTTGTCCAGGCCCACCACCTGGGGCGGGTCGATCAGGTTGTATTGCGTGAACGACAAGGCAAAGCTCATCACGAACGGGAAGAGCTTGAACAGCACCACGCCCAGCACAAACGGCAGCACCAGCAGAAAGCCCAGACGCCGGTTTTCGTACATGGTGCGTGTGCGCTCGGGGCGTGGGGAAACTTAGCGTGCCAGCCAGCCGCCGTCGACGGCCAGGGTGTAGCCGTTGACGTAGTCGGAGGCGCTGGACGCCAGGAACACCACCGGGCCGCCCAGGTCGGCCGGTGTGCCCCAACGCGCTGCAGGAATGCGCTCCAGAATGGCCGCGTTGCGGGCTTCGTCGGCGCGCAGGGCTGCGGTGTTGTCGGTGGCCATGTAGCCCGGTGCAATGGCGTTGACGTTGATGCCGTGCGCGGCCCATTCGTTGGCCAGTGCGCGCGTCACGCCCATGACCGCACTCTTGGAGGCGGTGTACGAGGGCACACGGATGCCGCCCTGGAACGACAGCATGGAGGCTACATTGATGATCTTGCCGCCGCGCCCCTGGGCACGGCACTGGCGGGCCATGGCCTGTGACAGGAAGAAGGTGGTCTTCAGGTTCAGGTTGATGACGTCGTCCCAGTCTTTTTCGCTGAAATCGATGGCGTCCTGGCGGCGGATGATGCCGGCGTTGTTGACCAGAATGTCGATACGTCCTTGGGCCGCTACGGCCTGCTCCATCACCGGGGCCAGTGTGGCGCTGTCGGACAGGTTGGCGCGCAGGTCGGTGAACTGGCGGCCCAGGGCCTGGACCTGGGCGCGGGTGCCGGCCGGGTCGCTCAGGTTGACGCCGACGATGTCGGCACCGGCCTGGGCCAAGGCCAGGGCCATGCCCTGCCCCAGACCGGTATTGCAGCCGGTGACCAGGGCGACCTTGCCCTGCAGTTGAAAGGATTGGAGGATCATGGTGGTGGTGCTTTCGGTTTACTTGAGCGTGGTCATGGCAACGTGGTCCATGTCGGGAAACACCTGGGTCTCGCCCACCATGCCCCAGATGAAGGTGTAGGCCTGCGTGCCTACCCCGCTGTGGATGGACCAGCTGGGGTTGATGACGGCCTCTTCATTGCGCACCACCAGGTGACGCGTCTGTGTGGGTTCGCCCATCATGTGAAAGACGACGCCGGTTTCGGGCATGTCGAAATAGAAATACACCTCCATGCGCCGGTCGTGGGTGTGGCAGGGCATGGTGTTCCACAGGCTGCCGGGCTCCAGCTGGGTCATTCCCATGAGCAACTGGCAGGTGGGCAGCACGGCGGGCACCATGAACTTGTAGATGGTGCGGCGGTTGCTGGTCTTGGGGTCGCCCAGGGTTTCGGGGCTGGCTTCGGCCAGGGTGATGCGCCGGTTGGGGTAGTGGCAGTGGGCGGGCGCGCTGTTGAAGTACAGCTTGGCGGGCTGGGCCGGATCGACACTGCGAAAGCTCAGGTCCTTGGCCCCCTGGCCGATGTAGAGCGCTTCGCGCGCGCCGACTTCGTAGCTTTGGTCGTCGGCGGTCACCACGGCAGCACCGCCAATGTTGATGAGGCCCAGCTCGCGCCGCTGCAGGAAGAAATCGGTTCCGGTGTGCTTGCCCAGCTCGGGGGCAAAACGCACGGTTTCGGCGACAGGCATGATGCCGCCGACAATGATGCGGTCAATCTGGCTGTAGGTAAGGGTGGCCTGGTCGGCCACGAACAGCTCTTGCACCAGGAAATGGCGGCGCAGGCCGTCGGTGTCCAGAGTGCGGGCGTGTTCGCTGTGAACGGGTTGGCGGATGTGCATGGTGGCTCCGATGAACAAGTCGAGGTGAAATTATGAAATATTGGCTAATTTGTATTGAACCAGCGTTTCAAAATTATTGTGATGATGAATCGTACCATTGAAACAGCGCTCTAACAAGATCGCTTATTGCTTTTTGAAGCGCGGGGACGGGCGTGCTGGGTTTCAGGCAAGCCCGCGGGCCGGCTCTGGATTCGCAGCTGGGGCGGCAAGGCGGTTGTTGCCCCAGCATTGGGCGTAGGGCCAGCCGGTCAGTTCCTCGGCCACTGCGCGGGCGTGGGCCGGTGCATCGGCAATGGAGCCACCAGCCTTGATGCGGGCAATCTCCTCCAGCAACACCGCATGGCTCTTGCGGTCCAGGGTCATCTGGGTGGTGTAGTAGATCGCACCCAGTGCCAGACCGATGACCCCCAGGGCAAACACGCCCGCCACCGCGTTTACCGCCGCTTGCGGCTGCGCCGCCTGGCCTGAGACAAACCCGAACTGGCCCAGCGTCCATCCCATGCCAAATACGATGACCGAGCGCGCCAGCTTGCCCGCAAACGTCATGGCACCGGCGTAGATGCCCTCCCGTCGGCGTCCTGTTAGCACCTCATCCACATCGGCCAAAAAGGTGTAGACCGTCCAGGGGATGTAGTACACGCCGCCCGTGCCAATGCCAAATACGGCGGTGATGGCAAACAACGCAAACACGGTGGTCTGCTGCGACCAGCCCAGGAAATACAGGGCGGTGTAGGCCAGCACGCTCAGGCACACAATCGTCAATGCGATGCGATAGGGGCGGGCAAAGCCCATGCGGATGCAGATACCGATAAAGAGAAAGGTGGATAGCAACTGCATCACCGAGCTGAAACTATTGAGGTAGGCCACCGTGTCCTTGCCCTGCCCCAGACAAAAAATGACAAAGTAGGTGAAAGTGGAAATGAACAACCACTCGGCACCAAACCCCAGCAGGTACATGCCCAGGTGCTTGCGAAAGATTTTGAGGTGAAACGTGGACAGCATGTCCGCACACAATTTCTTCAATGCCAGCCACAGGCTGGCGGTCTTTTCCTGCGCTACCTCGTGCGCCGGTCGTTCCCATGAGGTCAGGTACAGCGCCAGCATGGCCCCGCACATGATCAGGGCGTACGCGATGCCGGTGAGCAAAAATGGAATGGGTGAATCCTTGCTGTACACCAAAAACAATTGGGCCGGAATGAATGCCGCCAGAAAGTTGGCCGCCTTGCCAAACATGGCTTTCGCACCGGTCAATTTGGAACGAACGGCAAAGTCGGTGGTCATTTCCGCTGCCAGCGTCTCGTACGGCACCATGATGGACGTGTAAATGAGCTCAAACAGCGCATACATGCCCAGGTAGTACCAAAACCCGAACCCTTGCACCCACATGAGCGGGTAGAGCAACACCAGTGGAATGCCCAGCAGGATGAAAAAGCGACGCCTTCCAAAGCGACGTCCCAGCCGGGTGTTGTAGAAGTTGTCGGTAATGAACCCCATGATGGGATTGCTGATGGCATCCAGCACACTCGCCACCGAAAAAATGGCGGCGGCCTCCACCACGCTCAGTCCACAAAACGTGGTGTAGAAGTAGATCAGCCAGGCACCGCTGATGGCCAGGGCTCCACTGCCCAGGAGGTTGGCACTCCCGTAACCCAGGGTGTGCCTCAGGGTGATTTGTCTGCTCATGGTTCAGGTACTCGCTAGTCAATGAAATGCTGGTTTCTACTTAGTGAACCACTGTTTCATTTTTAATTGTTGGTGGTATAGTATCACCGAAACAGAGTTCCACACAATCAATGCACCGCACATCCTGCGCCGCAAAGATGCACCAACAAGGCCGACACATGCACTTTTATATCCATGAAACTGCCCCCTGGGTTGAACTGGGCGACGGCATCCGCCGAAAGATCGTGGGCCACACCCCGCAACTCATGTCGGTGCTGGTGCAGTTTGACCAAGGTGCCGTGGGCACGCCACACGCCCACGACGTGCACGACCAGATAGCCTATGTGGTCAGCGGCCGCTTCGAAGTCGAAGTCGATGGCCACAAGCGGGTGCTCAGCGCAGGCGATGCCTTTGTCGCACCCCACAACCATGTCCATGGCGTCGTCGCACTGGAACACCACAGCACCCTGCTCGACCAGTTTTCCCCGCGCCGGGACGACTACCTGGGCAACTGACCCCCTTTCCCGCCATCGTTTCGAATAACAGCAACCCCCAAACCGGAGACCCTCCCCATGCACCACCCTACAAAAATGCACCAACCTGCGCTGAATGGCGTCAACATGGCCGTGCGCACGCTGCTGTGCGCCATCGCCGCAACCGCCGCCACGCCAGCTGCCTATGCCCAGGAGTCTGGCAAGACACTGGACGCCGTCGTCGTGACCGGCGTGCGCGCGTCACTGGCCAGTGCCCTCAACGCCAAGCGCAATGACAACGGCATTGTGGACGTGATCAAAGCCGAAGACATGGGCAAGTTTCCCGACACCAACCTGGCCGAATCGCTGCAACGCGTGCCCGGCGTGGTGATTGACCGGGATGCTGGCGAAGGCCGCTCCATCACCGTGCGCGGCCTGGGCCAGGACTTCACCCGCGTGCGCATCAACGGCATCGAGGCCCTGGCCACCACGGGCGGCACCGACAGTTCGGGCGGTGCCAACCGCGGGCGCGGCTTTGACTTCAACGTGTTCGCCTCGGAACTGTTCAACTCGCTGACCGTGCGCAAGAGTTCCTCGGCCGACGTGGAAGAAGGCTCCCTGGGTGCCACGGTGGACCTGCAGACCACACGCCCGTTTGACCTGGGCAAAGGGCTGACCTCCATGGCATCCGTGAAGGCCAGCTACAACGACCAGTCGCGCAACACCACGCCGCGCGCATCGTTCCTGCTGTCCCACCGCAACGACGACAAGACCTTTGGCGTGCTGCTCTCGGGCGCATTCTCCAAGCGCAAGCTCACCGAAGAAGGCTTTAGCAGCGTGCGCTGGGACAACGGGGCGTCCAGCCAAGGGTGGTGTGCCCCCACCGGGATGACCGCCAACCCCGCCAACTCCACAGCCAGCACCTGCGGCCCCGCTGCCCAGGGTGTGTCCCGCGTGGCCGGCAGCGCCGCCACTATCGATGCCTATAACCAAGCCAAGAGCGCCAACAACTTCCACCCCCGTCTGCCACGCTACGGCCGTCTGACCCATGACCAGGACCGCGTGGGCATGACCGGTGCCGTGCAATGGCGACCCAATTCCGACACCTTGCTGACACTGGACATGATGTATGCCAACCTCAAGGCCACGCGCCAGGAGGATTTCCTGGAAGCCATCTCGTTCAGCCGGTCCGCCACCCAAGGCGGCAAGCCCCAGACCAGCGTGCTGAGCACCGCCTATGCCCCCAACGGGGCCCTGTTGTACGGCACCTACAACGGCGTCGATGTGCGCTCCGAGTCGCGGTACGACGAACTCAGCACCACTTTCACCCAGCCCACCTTTACCTGGGAACAGAACCTCAGCGACACCCTGAAGATGACGGCCAAGATCGGCTCGGCCAAATCGGTATTCGACAACCCGGTACAAACCACGGTCACGCTGGATGCGCTCAACGTCAACGGCTACGGCCTGGACTTCCGTGCCAATGACCGCCTGCCCATCATCACCTATCCGTTCGATGTGACCTCCACCAGCGGTCCCCTGGCCATCGTGGGCGTTCCCCGGGCCACCTCGGGCACGCAGGCCTCGACCGTGGCCAACACCACCACCAGCGAAATCCGCATCCGCCCCCAAGGCGCCACCAACCGCAACGACATGGCCGACTTCAACCTGGCCTGGGAAGCTGCCGATGGCTTGACCATCAAGGGTGGCCTGGGCTGGAAGCGCTACACGTTTGACACCTTCGAGTTCCGCCGGGTCAACCAAAACGACACCGTCTTCGCACCCGCTGCGGGCACCTCTCTGTCCAGCCTGACCACCTTGCTCACCGGCTTTGGCAGCGGTTTGAACCTGCCCGCCGGCACCCCCACTTCCTGGCTCATTCCCAACCTGGGTGCCATTGCCCAGGCCTACGACATCTACTGCAATTGCATCAAGAGCGGCCCCGCTGGCGGCCCCGGTGACTACACCCTGTCGTCCACCACCAATGGCAATGCCCGTGGCAACAACCGCTCGGTGGTGGAGACCGATACCGGTGCGTTCCTGATGGCCGACTTCGAAACCAAGTGGGGCGGCATCCCCGTTCGCGGCAACGTGGGTGGCCGCTATGTGCGCACCCAGCAGGACGCCACCGGCTACCTGGCAACGGGTGGCGGCAAGGAAGTGACGGTGCGCAACGAGTACAACGACTGGCTGCCCGCCTTCAACCTGGCAGCCAGCCTCAGCAAGGACGTGATCGTGCGCGTGGCCGGTGCCAGCGTGATGTCCCGGCCCCAACTGGGCAACCTGAACCCGGGGGGCACCATCAGCACCACCGGCACGCTGTCCGTGAACACCGGCAACCCGCTGCTGCAGCCCTTCCGCGCCAAAACCCTGGATACCAGCTTTGAGTGGTACTACGGCAAGAACGCGTTTGTGGGTCTGGGCGTGTTTGGCAAGGACATTTCCACCTACATCCAGAGCCTGCGCACCACCATCCCGTACTCGGCCACTGGCTTGCCGCTGTCCCTGTTGCCGTCCAACTTCACGGGCAGCGAAGTGTTCCAGGTCACCACGCCCATCAACACCAATGGCGGCCTGCTGCGCGGTCTGGAGCTGAACTTCCAGCAGCCCTTCACCTTCCTGCCCGGCATTGGCAAGGACTTCGGCGTGCTGCTGAACTACACCCTGGTGGATTCCAAGATCCAGTACCAGGTCTCGCCCACCAGCAACGTGACCATCACCGACGACCTGCTCAACCTGTCGCCGCGCTCGTGGAACGCCACGCTGTACTACGACGACGGGACCAAGTGGAGCGGACGCCTCTCCACCACCTTCCGCAGTGACTACCTGACCCGCGTGCCGGGCCAGAACAACAACGACGTGGAGGGCAAGGTCTCCACCACCAACGTGGACATGTCCATCACCTACAAGTGGGACAAGAACCTGGACATCACGTTTGAGGGCGTCAACCTCACCAACCAGGCCAACGACCAATTCGTCAGCCGCGCACGCAACAGCTCCGTGGTCTACCACAAAACTGGCCGTGAATTCCTGATCGGCGCACGCTACAAGTTCTGATATTTCGGGCGAAGAGGGTAGAGGGGAGCGGCGCAAGTCGCTCCCCTTTTTTTCCGCTTGGCCTCAAGACACCTCCCGACACAGTCACCCCATGTACCGGCTTTTTTCATCCCCCTTGCGTCTTTCATCGCTGCCTGTGACGCTGTCCCTGTGCCTTGGGGCCTGCGCCCACCTGCCCGCGCCCCCATTGCTGCGCGGCATGGTTGCGGTGGACGGTGGCCCACTGGCGCGGGCACATGTCTCGGTCCGGGACAGCCAGGGCACCCAGCGTGTGGTCCAGGCCGACACCCAAGGCCACTACGCGCTGGACGCAGCTGGCCTGGTTGCCCCGCTGGCCATTGCAGCGACCCGCGAGCGCCACGGCAATTGCCGCTACAACCACCTTCCCCGCAGCACCTGCTTGACGGCGCTGGTTCCCACACTGGCGGCAGGGGACAACCGCGCCCACATCAACCCGCTCACCGACTGGGTGGTGTCCGAAGTGGCCACCGCCCTGCACTTCACGGGTCCGCAGCAGCTGGCCGAGGCCGCGCACATCCCGGCCATTCCCGCACCGGTGTACGCCCAGGCACTGGTGCAGTTGCGCGCCGGGTTTGGCGCGGCACTGGCCCATGCCGGCGTGGCCGACACCGGTCACTTTGATCCGGTCACCAGCGACATGCAGGCGGATGGCAAGGGAGTGAACGCCGTTCTGGCCGTGCTCAACCACACCCGGGGCTACGACAACGCCAGTGGCGAGGCGTCGGGTGCCATCCTCACGGACACCGCTTGGCGTCCGATTGCACCGCCCTTTGGACCGACGGCCAACGAAGCGCTGGACCTGCAACGGGCCGAGCGCGAGCGCACGGCCATTCAGGGTGCCCGGGTGCGGATTTTCATCGTGGGGGACTCCACCGCCGCCACCTACGAGCGCCAGCGCCTGCCGCGCATGGGCTGGGGCCAGGTATTCGAGACCGAGTTCCAGGATGGCGCGGGTGTCAAGGTGGTCAATGGCGCGCGGGCCGGACGCAGCTCTCGGGACTTCTTCAACGGCGGCTGGTACCGCCAGATGCTGCGCTACCTGCAGCCCGGGGACTATGTGGTCATCGCCCACGGCCACAACGACCAGAATTGCAACGCCGCCCGGGCGCTGCGCGGCGCGGCCGATGTGGCCAACCTGTGCACCTATCCCAACGACGCCGCGGGGCAGCGCCAGTTTCCACCGGGCCAGCCGCATCTGTCGTTCCAGGCGTCGTTGGAGGTCTATGTCCACGACGCCCGTGCCCGAGGGGCGATTCCCGTGCTCCTGACACCCACCACGCGCTTTCTCAACAGCGAGCGCAAGGTCGCCTACACCCTGGGTGACCTGCGCCCGGTGGTGTCGCAGCATGTCACCCGCCAAAACGGCGCTGCGGGCTACGCATTTACCGGGGACTACAGCCAGACCGTGCGCGACACGGCCCGCGCCAACGGCGTGCCGCTGATTGACCTGGAAGCCAAGACCATTCGCTTTGCCAACGCCCATGCGCACGATTGGAAAGACTACTGGCTGGTGGTGTCAGACACCGTGAAATTCCCGTGGTATGCCACGCAAACGGCCGGTACCGCGAACGCACCGGACACCACCCACTTTCAGGAAAACGGTGCCCGCGCGGTGGCGGCCCTGGTGGCCCAGGGCATCAAAGAGACGCCGCCCTTGCGGGCGCTGGCGCAGCACCTGCGCTAGGGGTCATCAGGTCCGCCATGGCCGCCACAGGAATCAGGGCTCCGGGGTACTGGATGACCCGGGCCGCCAGCCGGTTGCCAAACGCGGCGGCGTCACCCGGCGTGGCTCCCTGCAGACGGCGGCTGAGGTAGCCAGCGGCAAACGAATCGCCTGCAGCCGTGGTGTCCACCACCCGCTGCACCGGCTCCGTGGACGCCTCCTCCCAGCCGCCTTGTTCCGCCCGGAGCAAGGTTGCTGCGGCACCCCGCTTGATGACCAGTTCCGGCACATGGAACTGCTGTACGGCCCGCACGGCGTCGTCCACACTGGCCAGGCCGAACAGCGCCTGGTGGTCATCCGCCGTCACCAGGGCCAGACTTGCCACCTCGAATGCACGCAGAAAATTCTCCCGGGCCAGTGCCCCATCGCTCCACAGCCGGGGGCGGTAGTTGTTGTCGAACACCACGGAGGCACCCCGTGCGCGCAGGGCCTGAGCCAATGCGAACAGGCGCTCGCGCCCGGCTGCAGGCAGGATGGCCAGGCTGATGCCCGAGAAATAGAACGCATCCCACTGCGCGGCGCGCTGCTCCAGCGGGGTTTGTTCCGTGTCGAAATAGGCACGGGCTGCGCTCTGGTCGCGCCAGAAGCTGAAGCGGCGCTCGCCGTGCGCGTCCACCTCGATCTGGTAGATGCCGGGCAGACGCCCCGGAATGCGGCGCACCAGATCCAGCGCCAGCCCATCCTGCTCCCAACGGCGCAGCAGTTCCGCGCTGAGCGTGTCGTCTCCCAGCGCCGTGGCGTAGTGAACCGCCAGGGCCTGGCCACCGCAGCGGGCCAGGTAAACGGCCGTGTTGAACGTGTCGCCGCCATAGCTTTGTTGCATGGCACCAAACGCCGTGCCGTGCAGTTCCAGCATGCATTCGCCGATCAGGGCGATATTTTTGAGATTTTTCACGTTTTGACTTTTTTATTTGAAACGATGTTCCATTATATCGCCGGACACCTGTTTGACCAATACGCCCCGCAACCACATGCCGACGCAGTCCCTTTGCGGGAATAAGTCACGAAATCGCACTACTTTTGCCACCCACCGCGCATTTCGTGCGCCAAACAGCGCGCAACACGCTGTAATCCCGCTCCGGAGACAAATTGCTCACAGAAGCGAACTTTCAACACACTGCGGAGGGTTTTTTCATGAGTACCATCGACATCGGCATTGCCAACACCCCCTTTTCCATTCGCGCCCCAGGCATGGTCTCCCCCAAGCCCAGTCCCGTGGCCCCGGTCGTGGCCCCACCCGCACCGCAAGACGAAGATGTCTTCTACATTGGCTCGGTGAAGATCGACACGCTGGACAGTACCCAACACGTGAGCGCGGCTAGCCCCCGGTGAGCCTCGCGTTCTGCGCCGCAATCGCCCGAAACGGTTCCGACACGCGCGCATCCGCCGCCGCGCTGCGCCAGAACACGTGGGCCAACGCACGGGCCTGTTCCCACTGTGGCAACGTGGTGGCGCTGGGCTGCGGAAGGCGGGCACCAAAGTCACGCGGCACCAACTCGCCAGCCACCGGGGCGTACAGCATGGGCAGCATGTCGTAGGAGGGGGACAACACCCAGTCATCGTCCCGCAGCAGCAGCGAAATGTTGCCGTAGTGGCGGTCCGTGTTGGCGATCCACTGGCCATAGGCCTCCAGCAGACACAGGGTGTGCGCATCCGATGCGGTAAGCAATCCCCGCGCCTGCATGCGGTGGGCGGTGGCGGCCCAGTTGTCCATTGCGCCCACGTACTCAGCGTCGTAGACCTGCAGCGACACCATGCCGATGCGACCGGCCGGTCCGACGCGGTCAAACCGTTCGGACTCCAGAAACACCCGTCCCGCTACCGTGAACAGCTGCGTGCGCGCAGCAGGCAGGCCCGCCTGCGCCAGCGTTTGCAGCGCCAGGTGCTCGCACACCAGCAGGACGCGGCTGCGTTGATCCACCGGCGTGTTGTCCGCCGGCGAGAACTTGACCAGCACTGGCCGCCCGGCACTTTGGGTACAAAACTTGGGCTGCTCACCGCCTGCGGAGGCCCCCCCCAAGGTGCCCTGCATGGCCTGCTCCGCCAACTGAGGATAGTCGGCGACCGAGTCCGCGCGGGAGGCACGCTGGGGCAAGGTATGAAAGCGCCGGAACGCCGCCTCGCCCACGATCAGGTTGCCGGGCAGGTCGTCGCCAAACAGGGCCAGCGCGCGCAGCACATCGTCATCGTTCCAGTTGCGCGGGTCGCTGCCCAGTTGTAGCTCCGGATGCGCGTGGGCAAAGGTGCGCCCCATGAAGCCCTGGGGGCGCATGTCGTCCAGAAACCAGGGCAGGCCGTCGTGCCGGGCGCTGACGCCGTCGGCTTCCTCCACCCAGAATGCGCCGCCCACCAGGGGGACCAGGCGCGCAAAGGGGGAGGCGCAGCCCTGTGCATCCACCCGCACCACCGGCACCTGGCTGCCCACGCCGGGCACGCTGCGCGGCAAGACATAGCGTTGCGCGCGCGCGGCCCCCACCTTGCGCACCTGGCCGCTCTGGATGAGCGGCTTGAGCACGCGCGACACGGTGGGTTGGCTCACCCCCAGTTGGACCTGCAGCTCCGCGCTGGACAGCACGCCACCATGTCGGCGCATGGCCTGCAAGGCGGCTTGGGTGAGATCAACCGGGGATGGCATGAATGATTATATGAATAGATAAAAATATTTATACGCCAATCTTATAGAAAAGAAAGAATGAATATTCTTGAATAGATACAAGGCAGCAACCCGGCGTGTGGATGCCTACGCGAACAGCCCATGCAGGTACCAGTGCGCCGCATCCTGGCGGGACGCCGACGCGTCGGCACCCGGATGGACCAGGCGGTCGCAATACACCCACACCAGCCCCGCCGTGGCGCTGCGCGCCACGTAGTAGTCGCGCAGGGCGGCCTCGCCTTCGAGCCAGCCAGCCTCCAGCCGCTGGGGCCCCACCAGCAGGGTCAAAGGACCGTGGTAGTGCGGGCAGCCCTGGTGCACGCCCAGGCGCTGGGGTGTGGCCAGCAGCCAGGTGGGGTAGATACCATGCTGGCCTGAAAGAACCGCATCATTTTGGCCACTAGCCCGCGTAGAACAATGGGGTTTAGCTATCTTTTTTGTAGCGCTGTCCATAGTGACCGCCTCCCAGTGCTGCATATGCTCGGGCCGGTGGTCGGCCTGCAGGTGGACGCGGCGCACCTGTTCGGCTCCCAGGCGGGCGCTCAGGCGCTCCAGCAACTGGTGCAAGCTGTCACCACGGCGCACGTCCTGCGGCAAGAGGCTCAGGCTCTCGCCGACCAGCCCCTGCGTCTGCAGCGACCGCAGGCGCACATGCAACACGGGTGCCGGCAGGGTCACACGCGCCAGTTGCTCGGCCAGCAGGCGCGCCAGATGCTGCATGTCTTGCGTGGGCTGGGCCGTGCGCAGCTCCAGGCGGCCCTGCGAGCCACCGTGGTGGTGGGCGTCCACATGCAAGGCGTTGGAGCGGCGCGCGTCCAGCTCCCACAGCAACTCCAGCGCCAGCACACCGCGCTGGCGGGCGCGCAGCCACACCTGCAATTGCGCCAGCAGACGGCGCGCACCAAACAGCAGGGCCGGTGCCGACTCCACGCTGGAGAGCAGCTCCAGCGGGGCATCAAACACTTCGGGCAGGGTCAGCCAGGGGTAGGTCTCGGGCGACACGCCGTAGGCGCAGTCCAGCGCATCCACCAGCCCGGCACCAAAGCGGCGCACCAGCCCCCCACGCGGCAGCGCCCGCAACTGCCCCCAGGTGGACAAGCCCAGGCGCGCCAGCGTGGGCAGGTGCGCACGCGCGGCCACCAGGGTGGACAGGGGCAAGGCGTCGGCGGGCACCGCATCGCCAGCTCCTTCCCCGGCACACTGCAGGCGCCCAAACGCTATTAAAGAAGTAGCACCATAGGCATATTTCACGCGGGCTAGAGGCCAATTTGGCTTAAGAAGCTGGTCCAGCAACGGTTGCCGCCCACCAAACAGGCGTTCGCTGGCGGAGACCTCCAGCACGAGCGCGCCCTCCACCCGTGCGACCAGGGGCGTGAACTGCAAGGCCCACCACGCCCAGGCGTTGGCGGGGTCGGCCAGTGGCGCATCCGCCGCCGCGACCGTTGCGCCATCAGGCGCAGGCTGCAGTGCGATCCA
>CAZDDK010000007.1:0-34877 GCA_964504185.1 uncultured Rhodoferax sp.
AATCGCGAAGAACTCGTCGTCACCGCGGCGCACCAGCGGTCCGAGTGGCTCCTTCGAAATAATCTCGGGCAGGATGACGTGGTCGGCTGGATTCTTGGCCGATTTGTTGCGCACCGAAGCCAGGCCCGAGGCGTCCGTGGTGTAGGCAATGCAGCGGCCCGAAAAATAGGCACCTTCCACCGCTTCGAGCTTCTCAAAAACCACGGGTTTGATATTGAGTGCATTGGCCTTGGAGAAGTCGGTCAGGTTCTTTTCCGTGGTGGTGCCCGATTGCACGCAAATGGTCTGGCCCTTGAGCTGCTTGGCGCTTTTGATCTTGCTCTTGACCGGCACCATAAAGCCCTGGCCGTCGTAGTAGGTCACCGCAGTCTGATTGAGGCCAAGGGATGCATCGCGGGTCAGCGTAAACGTGGTGTTGCGCGACAGGATGTCCACCTCGCCGGACTGTAATGCGGTGAAGCGGGCCTGTGCGGGCAATGGCACGTATTTGACCTTGTCACCATCTCCCAGCGTGGCGGCGGCAATGGCACGGCAGATGTCGGAGTCCAGGCCATTCCACTTGCCGTTGGAGTCTGCTGCAGAGAAACCCGCCAAGCCGGTGTGCACACCGCAAACGATCTGGCCACGGGACTTGATGCCGTCCAGCGTCTTGCCGGCGTGGGCGGGGACTGCCTGTAGGGCCCCCAGGGAGGCCACCACCGTGGCGATGGCTTTCAGGGTAGTGAGTTTCATCAGCAAGCTCTCCAATTTGTGACAAGGTCGCCAGTATGCACGCTCGATGCCGTCTTTGCAGCGCCCAGTGCTGTCAGGGCGGGCGCTGCGCCGCACTTAGTGTTGCAAAATTTTGCTGAGAAAGTCTTTGGTGCGCGGCTGGCGGTTTTCCGGGTGGCTGAAGAATTCATCTTTGGTGCAATCCTCCAGAATCTTGCCACCCACGTCGATAAAGATGACGCGATTGGCCACTTTGCGGGCGAAGCCCATTTCGTGCGTCACCACCATCATGGTCATGCCTTCCTTGGCCAGAGTCACCATCACGTCCAGCACCTCGCCCACCATTTCGGGGTCGAGCGCCGAAGTGGGCTCGTCGAACAACATGACGATCGGATCCATGCTGAGTGCGCGGGCAATGGCCACACGTTGCTGCTGTCCGCCGGAGAGCTGGCCGGGGAATTTGTCCTTGTGCGCCATCAGGCCCACGCGGTCCAGCATCTTCAGACCGCGTGTCTTCGCCTCGTCGGGAGCGCGGCCCAGCACCTTCATCTGGGCAATCGTGAGGTTCTCTGTGACGCTGAGGTGGGGGAATAGTTCAAAGTGCTGGAATACCATGCCGACGCGGCTGCGCAGTTTGGGCAGATTGGTGTCAGCGGCCTGCAGGTCGGTGCCATCCACATAAATGTGCCCCTGCTGAATAGGCTCTAGCCCGTTGACGGTTTTGATCAGTGTGGATTTGCCTGAACCCGACGGGCCGCAGACCACCACAACGTCGCCCTTGGAAATGGTGACCGAGCAGTTGTTGAGTACCTGTACCGGGCCGTACCACTTGGAAATGTTGTCGATCTTGATCATGTTGAAAGTATCCTGATTCGGAAGCGTAGGGTCGGGGGTTAGCGGATGATGGCGATCTTGGCCTGCAGGCGCTTGACCATGGCAGACAGGCTGAAGCAGACCACAAAGTACAGTACTGCTGCCATGAGGTAGGCCTCTTCGGGGCGGCCGTAGATTTTGCCGGCGGTGACAAAACCCTTGAGCAGGTCGTAGGCACCGATGGCGTAGACCAGGGATGTATCCTGGAACAGGATGATGGTCTGAGTCAGCAACACTGGCAGCATGTTGCGAAAGGCTTGTGGAAGGATGACCAGGCGCATGTTCTGCGCATAGGTCATGCCCAGTGCCTGGCCCGCAAAGACCTGTCCGCGCGGAATGGACTGAATGCCGGCACGCATGATTTCGCTGAAATAAGCCGCCTCGAAGGCAATGAAAGTGATGGTGGCAGAGAGTTCGGCTCCCACCGGTTTGCCGGTGATCAGTGGTACCAGCAGGAAGAACCACAGAATCACCATGACCAGCGGCACGCTGCGCATGCCATTGACGTAAAAGGTGGCGACAATGGTCAATGGTTTTTTGCCAGACAGGCGCATAAGCGCCAGCAACGTGCCAAACACAATGCCGCCCAGGGTGGCCACAATGGTCAGGTTGACGCTGAACAGGAAACCACCCAACACGAATTTGCTGATGATGTCCCAGTTGACGAAGCTGAGGTCGAGTCCGCCCATATCAGTGTCCTCCCCCGGTTCCCGCGACGACAAAGCCGGGGATCTGCGCTTTCTTTTCAACAAAGTGCATGATGCGGTTCACTGCGAATGCCGAAATGGCATACAGCGCAGTGACAGCGATATAGATTTCAATGCCGCGCGACGTCTCTTCTTGCGCCTGCATGGCAAACATGGTGAGTTCGGCAATGGATACGGCAAAAGCCACAGAGGAGTTCTTCAACAGGTTCATGGACTCACTCGTCAGTGGTGGCAGGATGATGCGAAACGCCATCGGCAAGATCACATAGCGGTAGGTCTGAGCCGTGGTAAACCCCATGGCAAGACCGGCATAGCGCTGGCCGCGCGGCAGCGACTGGATGCCCGCGCGTACCTGCTCGGCAATCCGCGCGGAAGTAAAAAGTCCCAGCGCCACAACAACCAGCAAGAAGCTGGGAATCTGCTGGGTGATGGGGAAAATCTTGGGGACGACGAAGTACCACAGAAAGATCTGCACCAGCAACGGAATGTTGCGAAACAGCTCCACATACATGTTGGAGAGGCGAACCAGCCAGGGGCTATTGGGCAGAGTCCGTAACGTGCCAACCAGAAAACCCGCCAGAAGGGCAATGACCCAGGCACCCCCGGCCACTGACAGTGTCCAGCCCCAGGCGTTCAACATCCACTCCAGATAGGTTCTGCCACTGCCGTCATCATTGAGAAATACCTGCCAATCCCACGCCATACATGCCTCACTTCATCCACAGATTTCACGGGGCACCGCGGTGAATGCCCAAAATTACCGACCGCTGTTGCAAGAAACCCGCCCCGACCCAGGTCGGCGCGGGTTTCAAATTGAACCGGCGAAGCCTTACTTCTTGGCGTAGTCTTCCATGGGCTTGTCGTTCAGATTGGCCCAGCTAGTCTTGTTGGATTCGCTGGCGGGCAGTCCCACTTTGGTGTTCTTGGGTGGGATGGGTTGGACAAACCATTTGTCGTACGTCTTGGCCAGTTCACCGGATTTCGCCATTTCCCGGATCGTGTCGTCGGCCACCTTCTTGAAGGCCGCGTCGTCCTTGCTCATCATGATGGCGATGGGTTCCACGCTCAGCACTTCACCAACGATCTTGAAATCCGCAGGGCTCTTGGAGGTTGCAATGTTGCCAGCCAGAATCTGGCCATCCATGACAAATGCGTCCGCGCGACCCGATTCCAGCAGCAGGAAGCTGTCGGAGTGGTCCTTGCCGAAGATCTCCTTGAAATCCACGCCATTGGCGCGCTCATGCTTGCGCAGCGTCTGCACCGAGGTGGTGCCGGTGGTCGTGGCAACCGTCTTGCCCGCCAGGTTGTTGATGGAGGTGATGCCGGAACTGGCCTTCACGGCGATGCGCACTTCTTCCACGTAAGTCGTCAGCGCAAAGGACACATCCTTTTGGCGGGTTGCGTTGTTGGTGGTGGAGCCGCATTCGATGTCCACCGTGCCGTTTTGCACCAGAGGAATGCGGTTCTGCGAAGTGACCGGCAGGTACTTAATCTCCAGCTTCTTGCCGACGGACTTTTCTACGTTGGCGATGATGCGCTGGCAGATTTCCACGTGGTAGCCCACGTACTTGCCGTCGCCCAGCGTGTAGGACAGAGCGCCCGATGAATCCCGCACACCCATGGTAATGGTGCCGGCGGCCTTGACCTTGCCCAGCGTGTCGGCGGCATGGGCTGCCTGGCCCAGGGTCAACAAGGAGGCGGCCAGGGTGGCTGCGGCGATGGCAAACAGATGTTTCTTCATGTCGGTTCCTCTAAAGTATTCGGTAAATGTTGCGTCAACAGCCACACGCGCTTCACACGCGTGGACCCCGCAAGCAACCCGTGGATGTTAGTCTCTTTGCCAACCCGGGCGGGCATGGGTTTCTACGGGGACGCCATGCAAAATGCGCATACGCCAATACAGTGGCTCTGAAAAGGGGAGTTCGGTGCGGGTGCATGGCCCCTCCTGGCGTGTTGCGTCCGCTGGCGCGTCGGGGAGTACAGTCGGGTGGTTTGCGCCGCTGAAGGTGAAACACGGAGAGTCCGTGGCTGAGCGTGCAAATCATCATCCGGGCGGCAGGCACCTGCCGCAACGCCACACTGAGTCCCTGCCAGGAGAATCGCCGTGAATCCGCTGTACCCCTTGCGCTTTGGAGCCGCCAGCGAACTGGGTTTTTGCCCGCAACGCCTGCGCCATCTTGTGGATGTGTTGCACGACGAAGTCGGCAGGGGCCGACTGCCCGGTGCGGTGGTGCTGGTCGCGCGCCATGGCCAGGCCGTGCTGTTTGAGTCGATGGGCCAGCAGGACCCGGTGCAGGGGTGGCCCATGGGGCAGGACGCGATTTTTCGCATTTATTCCATGACCAAGCCCATCGTCTCGGTGGCCGTCATGATGTTGGTGGAGCAGGGCAAACTGTTGCTCGGCGATCCGGTGGCTCGGTACCTGCCTGAATTCGGCGATGTGAAAGTCGCTGGACACATCAATAGCCACAGCGTGCTGCACAAGCCGAGGCGGGCACCGACGGTGCAGGACTT
Organism: uncultured Rhodoferax sp.; assembly: GCA_964504185.1. Classification (GTDB taxonomy): domain Bacteria; phylum Pseudomonadota; class Gammaproteobacteria; order Burkholderiales; family Burkholderiaceae_C; genus Allorhodoferax. The sequence goes on from CAZDDK010000007.1 coordinate 4,806, forward strand.
GTTGCGCCACACTGCGGGGCTGACCTATGAGATTCTGGGTACGGAGGCCGTTCAGCGCCAATACGCCCAGGCCCGCCTGGCCTTGCGCGGCCGCACCAATCCCGAGTTTGCGCGGGCGCTGGCGGCATTGCCGCTGATGTTTGAGCCCGGCTCGATTTGGGAGTACAGCCGCGCCACGGACTTGGCAGGCGCACTGGTAGAAGCGGTGAGTGGCCAGGCTTTGGGCGAATTCCTTCAACGGCACATTCTGGATCCCCTGGGAATGCGCGACACCGCATTTTCGGTGCCGCAAGACAAGCAGCATCGCATTGCCCAGCCCTTTGAAAGAGATCCCGATGGGGGGCTGATGATGCCTCTCATTGACCCGCGCGAAATCCCGGCGCTGCAGGCGGGCGGCTCTGGCCTCATGTCCACTGCGGCCGATTACGCGCGTTTCTTGCAGTGTCTGCTCGGCGGCGGTGAACTGGATGGGCAGCGCATCCTGAGTCCCAGTACCGTGCGCAATATGACGGCTGATCACCTGGGGCCAATCAGCGTCAACCGCAATGGCCGCTCGGGTGAGTTGCTGGCACCTGGCTACGGCTTTGGCCTGGGCTTTGCGGTGCGCCTGGACGACGGGGTGGCGGCCAGTGCGGGTTCCAAAGGCCTTTATTACTGGGGCGGCATTGCCGGAACCACCTTCTTTGTGGATCCGGCCAAGGATTTCTTTGCCCTGATGATGATCCAGGCACCCAACCAGCGGGACTACTACCGGCCGCTGTTCAGAAATCTGGTGTATGCGGCGTTGCTGGAATAGTGTCTAGCAAAATTGGCCATTAGCCCGCGTGAAATATAGGTTTATTGCTATCAATATAGGAGCAATCTAGGCACGCGAACTGGGACGTAGCCTGTCGCCTCGGTTCTTCATGCCCGCCACGCCGCCGCCGCAACCGCCAACCCTGCGGCCACACCCCCAAACCGATTGCCCTCCACCAGCGTGGCCTGCGGCATGGCGGCGCGCAATGCTTCCACCAGCGGGCGCAGGGCGGACGAACCGCCGGTCAGGTAGACGGCGTCCACGCTGGCCAGGCCCGAGCGCTGCACGCACAGTTGCGCGCAGTGCACCACCTGGCTCAGCGCCTGCTGCAGGGTCTCGGCCATGGCGGGCACGGTCACGGTGGCACCCAGGTGCTCCGACGGGCCGTGGCCCAGAAAGTCCAGGTCCACCTGTGCGTCGTTGCCGCTGATGGAGCAGGCAATCTTGGCGGCCTCCACACCGGCCAGCATGCGGTGACCGTGCTGGCCCTCCAGCGCGTCCATCAGGCGGGTGTGCAGGTTGCGGTCGGCGTAGTCGGTCCACAGCTCCTTGGCAAAGTGCATGGCTTTGCGGGTGTAGGCCTGATGGATCAGGTGCCAGGTGCACAGGTCAAAAAACACGCTGTTGGGCACCGGGCGCCCACCGGTGCCGATGTGTTTGTAGCCCAGCAGCGGCATCACGGTGGACAGGTCCAGCAGGCGGTCAAAGTCGGTGCCGCCGATGTGCACGCCGGTGGTGGCCAGGATGTCGGCGCTGCGGTCGGCCACGGCACTGCCGAACGGTTGTCCGCTTCGCTCGGGGTTCAGGCGGATGACGGTGAAGTCCGACGTGCCGCCGCCAATGTCCACCACCAGCGCGGAGGTCTCGCGCTCCACGCGCAGTTCAAAGTCGAGCGCGGCGGCAATCGGTTCCAGTTGGAAGGCGATGTCGGTAAAGCCGGCCTCCCGGGCCGCACGGCCCAGGGTCTCTTGCGCCAGCGCATCGCGCTCTGGGCTGTCGTCCACAAAATGCACCGGGCGGCCCAGCATGGCGCGGGTCAGGGGTTGGTCGACCTGGGCCTCGCAGCGGCGCTTGAGTTCCTTGAAGAACAGCACCACGATGTCAAAGAACTGGATGCTCTGCCCATTGACGGCCGTGTATTCGTCCATCAGGCGGCTGCCCAACAGGCTCTTCAGGGACCGCAGCAACCGTCCCTCGGTGCCGGCCAGATAGGCCTGCATCGCCTCGGAGCCGTACAGCACGGTGTGGGTTTCGCTGACAAAGAACAGCGCAGTGGGCATTTCCGAGCGGGAACCGTCTAGCGCGATGGTGTGCATCTCTCCGTCGCGGCCTATCAGTGCGGCGGCGGAGTTGGAGGTGCCGAAGTCAATGCCCAGCGCCAGGGTGGGGGAGGTCGCGCTCATGCGGTGAGTGCGGGCAGGTTTCGCCGCCGGGCCGCCCCAAGGCGTGGACTTGGGGTTTTGCCAAACGCGGCCCCCTCGGGGGGCAGGGCGCTACACATGGTGAGCAACCGTGGGGGCAACATCTTTTAGCACCTGCTTCAAAAAGGCGGAAATGTCGGCAATCTCGCGTGGGTGCACGGCGTGCTGCATGGGGTAGGCGTGCCACTGCACCGGGTGGCCCAGTGCTGCCAGGGCGTCGCGCGATTCCTCGCCGCGCGCGATCACCACGACGGGGTCCTGCGTGCCGTGGGCCATAAAGATGGGGGTGTGGGCATTGGCCTCCAGCCGTTCGCTGCGGGTGCGGTCGGCCAGTGGCAGGTAGCCCGACAGCGCCATGATGCCCGCCAGCTTGTGCGGCAGGCGCAGGCCCGTGTGCAGGGCCATCGCGCAGCCCTGGCTGAAGCCGGCCAGCACGATGCGATCAAACGGAATGCCGCGTGCCACTTCGTTGTCAATCAGGGCCTTGATGGCCCGCTCGGACTTCTGGATGCCGGCGGCGTCCTGTGCGGCAGTCCCGTTCAGGCCCAGGATGTCGTACCAGGCCGGCATGACGTACCCGCCGTTCAGGGTGACGGGGATGCTGGGCGCGTGCGGAAAGACAAAGCGGATCGGTGGGCAGCCCTCCAGGTCCAGTTCGGGTACCAGGCCGGCAAAGTCGTTGCCATCGGCACCCAGGCCGTGCAGCCAGATGACGGCGGCGGTGGCGGGTGTGCCGGGTTGGGATTCGAGTTCGACGCGGGGCAGCAGGGTAGACATGGCAGGGCGGGGCACAAATAATGGGGGCCTCATTGTCCATGAAGCACGGTGGGTGTGCTGACGCGTTCGTGCGCCCCGGTCCTGCGAGATCAGGGTGTGGGCAACCAGCCCAAGCCATGGGCATGCAGGCTTTGCACGTAGAGGCGGTCTTTGGTTTCGGTGATGGCCGTGGTCTCGGGGTAGGCACCGGTGGGGTCTTGCAGGTCGGCCACCACCTTGCCGTCTTCGGTGAAGGCGATCACGTGGCCGTAGGATGGCGGCACGGGCCACAGCGCGCGCGGCAGGCGCAGGCTCAAACGGCGCAGCCAGGGTTTGTCGGCCATGGCATCGGCCTTGGGGTTGCGCGGCTTGGCAAAGCCCATCCAGATCTTGCCGTCCAGCCCGCGCATCAGGTTGTCGGGGTAGCCGGGCAGGTTGTCCATCAGCACCGTGGCCTGCGGGTTGGCGTGTGCCACGTTGATGCCGCTGGCGGCTACTGCAATCTTCCACAGGCGGAACTTGCCAGTCTCATTCACAAACAGCGTCTGCTCGTCCGTGCTCAGCGCCACGCCATTGGCAAAGCTCAGGCCATAGGCCAGCACGCGGGTGGCCCGGGTGGCGGGGTCGTATTCGAGGATGCGGCCGGTGGAGGCACCTTCGATGATGTCGAACACGCTGGCCTCAAAGGTGCCACCCCAGTCCTTGGGGGCAAAGCGGGTGGAGGCATCGCTGAAATACATCTTGCCGCTCTTGGCCACGACCACGGCGTCGGCATAGCGGATGGGGTCGCCGTTGACGCTGTCGGTCAGCACGGTGGTGGTCTTGCCGTCGGGTGCGATGGAAAGCAGGCCCTTGATGGCGTCGGCCGCAATCAGGTTGCCCTTGGCGTCAAAGTCAAAGCCCAGTACGCGCCCGCCGGTGTTGGCAAACACTTCCTGGCCAGAACCATCGGCTGCCATGCGCAGGATGTTGCCGCTGGCCACCGTGGTGTAGAGCTTGTTGTCCGGGCCGAACACGATGTGTTCAGGGCCGATCTCACCGTGCAGGTCGATCATCTTCAGACCGGCCAGTTTGGTGTTGGCGGCGTGCACGCCCCCATAGCCGGGAGCGGTGGGCAGTGCGAATGCGACCGGGGTGATGGGGACCGGCCACAGCAGCAGGTAGGCGGCTGCGAGCAGGACCAGGGCGAGCAAGGTGCCCAGAATCTTTTTCATGCGGTGTCTCCTTCGTTGTGCGCGAAGGATAGCCGCAAAAAACAGGCGCAGATGGTGCCTGCGCGACGGTGTTAGCCGAGCAGCGCCTGCGCAAATTCCCGTGCGTTGAAGGTCTCCAGTTCCTCCAGTTTTTCACCGACACCGATGAAGTACACGGGAATGGGCCGCTCGCGCGCAATCGCCGCAATCACGCCACCCTTGGCCGTGCCGTCGAGCTTGGTGATGACCAGGCCGGTGAGCGAGAGCGCGTCGTCAAAGGCGCGCACCTGCATGAGGGCGTTTTGGCCGGTGTTGCCGTCGATGACCAGCAAGACTTCATGGGGTGCCGTTCCGTCGGCCTTTTGGATCACGCGCTTGATCTTTTTCAGCTCTTCCATCAGGTGCAGCTGCGTGGGCAGGCGTCCGGCGGTGTCGACCAGCACCACGTCTTTGCCACGCGCCTTGCCGGCGGCGACGGCGTCAAAACTCACGGCGGCCGGGTCGCCCCCCTCCTGGCTGATGATTTCCACCAGGTTGCGGTCGGCCCAGACGCTCAACTGCTCGCGCGCGGCGGCGCGGAAGGTGTCGGCCGCGGCCAGCAGCACGCTGGCGCCGTGTTCGGACAGGTGGCGTGTGAGCTTGCCAATGGAGGTGGTCTTGCCCGCGCCATTGACGCCCGCCACCATGATGACGGTGGGCTTGTGCTCGCCAATGACCAGGGGCTTTTGCAGCGGCAGCAGCATGTCGGTCAGCAACTGGGTCAGGATGTTTTTCAGCGCCACGGGATGGGTAACCCCGCTGTCTTTGACTTTGCGGCGCAATTCAGTCAGCAAATGCTGTGTCGCGGGAACGCCGGTATCGGCCATCAGCAGTGCATCTTCGAGGCTTTCGTACAGCGACTCGTCGATGACCGATCCGCCGAATACTGCGGAAATGCTGCCCGCAGTCTTTCCCAGGCTGGATTTCAGTTTATCCACCCATTTTTGACGTTCGGGCGGCGTAGCGCCGGGCGCGGGGATGTCAATGGGAGTTACCAACGCACTGCCGATCATGGAGCCACCCTGGGGTTGGGTGACCGGAGACGTCGGAAGAGTGGCAATGGCTTCAACCGGCGATGCAACGACGGGAGGCGGTTTGGGCTTCTTTTTGAAAAAACTGAACATGGGTTGCGCTTGATGGAATGACTGCATTCTATGAAACACCATTCAGCGAGCGCCGTGCGGGCTGCACGGCACGCAGCAGCTCCATGCGGCAGATGCGCAGCGAACTACGGGTAATCCCGTGGAAATCACCCCGCTGTGCCCCGGTGAACGGCCGCACAATGCAGTCTATGTTCCGGGTGCATTGCCAATGAATTACGTCATGCTGATTAACGCTGCGGTCAGTCTCATCATGGGCTGCGCGTTGGTGCTGGTCTGGCGACGTGACCCGGCGCAGTCATTTACCCGGTTCATAGGCTGGGCCAATCTGGTCCAGTTGCTGGTCCCACTGATTTATGTGGCCAAGTCAGGCGGGGCTTCTACTGCGGACACTCTCGGCAATTTTGCGATGATGGTCGTAGCGGCTGTCTATTCCACGCTGCTGCTGCGGGGTACTGCAGAGCTTGCGGGACGTGCCATTTCCAAGCCTGCCGTGTGGGGCGTTTTGACGGCACTGGCAGTGGTGAACGTCGCGGCAGTCGCTCTGGGCGGTCCGCGTCTGGGCCAGGCGGCCATGGGTACGGTCAATACCGCTTTGGGATTGATCTGCGCGTATTGGCTGTGGAAGTCGGAGAGAAACAGCTCCGTCTCGGAAAAGTTGGTTGGCCCACTGCTGGTCTTGCTGGGTTTGATCCAGTTCACTTACGTGGTGTACCAAGACCAGGGAGCGGCGCTATTGGCCACCGCGGGTGCATTGTTGCGACTATTGCTTGGTTTGGTGCTCTTGGTTGCCGCATTGGACCGCAGCGCCGTGGTCAGCAGAAAACTCCAAGCCCGTTTTGAGCGTCTGGCGGAACGCTCTCGCCAGGGCATCATGATTTGCCTGGGAGAGGATAGCATCGTCTATGCGAACCGCGCCTGCTTGGACATTTATGGGGTTGACTCACTGGAGCAGTTGCGGATTGCTGTCGTGGCACGCACGATTCCCCGAGCGGAACGGGTCAAGGTGGGGCGCATACTCAGCGAGATTCAGCACGGTCAGGAGGATGATGCCAATTACGAGGCGTTGCGCCACCGGGCAGACGGCACGCCATTGTGGTTGCGTTTTCATTATTTCCGCACCGAATGGGATGGTGCGTCAGCAGTCCAGATTCTGATTTCAGACGAAACGGAACGCCACCAGGCCAGTCAGGCGCTGGTATACCAATCCATGCATGACGAACTGACCGGCCTGCCCAACCGGGCCTCCATGATTCAGAGCTTGCGCCAGCGGTGTGGTGCCGTGGAGGTGTCGGGGCGCTTTGTACTGGTGCTGATGAACATTGATCGATTCAAGCTGTTTAACGAGGCCCATGGTCCGTCCATGGGTGACGAAGTCCTCAAGACCATGGGCCAGGCCCTGCGCACCAGCATGAACTCGGAATGCGAAGTCATGCGGCTGGCGGGTGACGAATTTGCGTTGATTGAATCGTTTCACGAGGGTGCCGACACCGCCGTGGACATGGTGACGCGGGTGCGCAGCCTGTTGGCCAGACCCTTGTTGGTGGCGGGCCAAGAGTTTTTTCTGGACGCATCGCTCGGCATTGCGTTGTACCCCAGCAGCGCGCGGGATGCGGAGTCGCTGCTTCGGGCCGCCAACGCAGCCATGCACGTGGCCAAGCGCACGCCCGGCACCTCCTACCGATTGGCGGAAAAAGCGTTTGAGCGCGGCTCAAGCAACGCGTTGGAACAGGAACAGGCGCTTCGTGCGGGCATAGAGCGCGGCGAATTCTATTTGGCCTACCAGCCCAAAGTGGATGCCTTGTCCGGGCGACTGACCAGTTTGGAAGCATTGGCGCGGTGGCGGCGTTCGGACACGAATCAGTTTGTCAGCCCCATGGAGTTTATTGCGGCTGCGGAACGGACCGGCCTGATCAGCGTATTGGGCACGGCGCTGTTGCGCCAGGCCTGCCATCAAATTGCCGACTGGTTGCAGGAGTTTGGTGCCTGCGTACCCGTGGCCGTGAACGTATCACCGCTGCAGTTGCTGGACCCCCGTTTCCCTGCGGTTGTGGCCCAGACCCTGCAGGACTGCGGTGTGGGTGCACAGTGGCTGACTTTGGAGATCACGGAAAGCTCCGCTGTGCAAAATCTGGACCAGACCATGCTGCAGGTTGAACAGCTGCGGGCTCTGGGTGTGCATGTGGCCATGGACGATTTCGGGACTGGCTTTTCCTCGTTGAACATGCTGCGCAACTTGCGCCTGCACACGGTCAAGATTGACCGTGGGCTGATCGACCCGTTGCCTGCCCACGATGCGGTGGCTGTGGTGCGCGCCATTTGCCAGCTGTCCGATGCCTTGCACCTGCATGTTGTGGCGGAGGGGGTTGAGTCCGCAGCCCAGGCGGATGCTGCGCGTGGTGCGGGGTGTGGTGAACTGCAAGGCTATTTGTATTCGCGCCCGCTGCCGGCCAAGGATGTGGGTGTGTGGCTGCAGCGCCTGGATGCCCGCTATGCCGACGAGGACATGGAGATATCCACCCAGTCCGTTAAGCTCGGGGAATGACGAATTCCCGCAAACCTTCTCTCAAATCCAGTGGGCGCAAGCCCGTGACCGGCGGCAAACCGGTGCATGCACCGGTGCACAAGCGCCCAAGTGGTGAAATCCGCCTGATCGGCGGCCACTGGAAACGCATCAAACTCAAGGTCACCGACAAACCCGGTCTTCGACCGACCCCGGACCGCGTGCGTGAAACCCTGTTCAACTGGTTGGGTCAGGACATGGCTGGCTTGCGTTGCGTGGACGCCTTTGCCGGCACAGGCGCGTTGGGTTTCGAGGCGGCTTCGCGTGGCGCAGCCGAAGTGCTGCTGGTGGAGCAGGACCCTGCCCTAGTAGCCCAGCTGCAGAGGGTTCTGGCACAGTTGCAGGCGCTGGAGCTGCCAGAACCCGTCAGCCAAAAGTTGCTTGTCCAGCGCGGTGAAGGACTGTCGGTTTTGCGCGGCCTGGCACCGGCCAGCTACCACGTGATCTTTCTGGACCCACCTTTCGATGGAGGCCTGTATGAAGGCGCGCTGGCTGCGGCCGCGCGCGCATTGGCGGCGAATGGCTTCCTGTACCTGGAGGCACCCACGGCGTGGACCGATGACAGCCTGGCACCGTGGGGTCTGGCCGTGCACCGCCACTTGAAGGCTGGAGCCGTACATGCCCATGTGTTGCGCAAGGCTGTCGGCTTGGCGCAGGCCGGCACGGCATAATCGGCGGCACGCAGGGCCCCGTGGCCCCGGAGCTTTTGTTGATGTCCAAGCCCGTGATTGCCGTCTATCCCGGCACCTTTGACCCCATAACCCTGGGCCATCAGGATTTGATTCGCCGCGCGGCTGGCCTGTTTGATGCCGTCATCGTGGCCGTGGCTGCGGCCCACCACAAGAAGACGATGTTCAACCTGGACGAACGTCTGGAGACGGTGCGCGAGGTGCTGCAGGCCCACCCTAACGTTCGGGTGGAACCGTTCACCGGTTTGGTGCGCGACTTTGCAGTGGACCATGGAGCAAAGGCCATGTTGCGCGGGGTGCGGTCGGTCACGGATTTTGATTTTGAGAGCCAGCTGGCCGGCATGAACCGCGTGCTGGCGCCGGATGTAGAGACCGTGTTCCTGACCCCCGATGCCCGCTACCAGCATATCTCCAGCACCCTGGTGCGCGAGATCGCCACGCTCAAAGGTGAGGTGTCCCAGTTTGTGGCACCGGCAGTGCACGCCAGACTCCTGCAGAAGTTGCTATCCCCCGAGAATCCAAGGAGCCCGTTATGAAAATTTTGCTGCCCGTTGATGGTTCTGAGTTGTCTCTGGAGGCCGTGCGTTTCGCCATCCGCATGGTGCTGGCGGGCTTGCGCGCCGACGCGGTTCTTGCCAATGTGCAGGAGCCGGCCAGTCTGTACGAGTTGCTGGTGGCGCACGATCCCGAAGTGATTGACCGGGTGAGTGGCGAAGCGGGACTGCATGCCTTGCAGACCGCGCGCGAACTGCTGGATGCGGCTGGTGTGGAATACGAATGTGAAGTCGCCAAGGGTGACCCTGCACACACCATCATTGACATCGCCGAGCGCTTTGCCTGTGACCTGATCGTCATGGGCGCGCGTGGACAAAGCGCTTTGCGCAGCGCCATGTTGGGTTCGGTTTCCAATGAAGTATTGCACGCCAGCGCCGTGCCGGTGGTGATCGCCAAGCCGGACGTGGCTTGAAGGAGCGTTATGGCGCTGATCATCACCCATGAGTGCATCAACTGCGATGTGTGCGAACCCGAGTGTCCGAATGACGCCATTTCCATGGGGCCGGAGGTGTACGTCATCGATCCACACAAGTGCACTGAATGTGTTGGTCACTTCGATGAACCGCAGTGCATGCAAGTGTGCCCGGTTTCGTGCATTCCGGTGAATCCGGATTTTGTGGAAACCCGCGAGACCCTGTGGGCCAAGTACCAGCGCCTGCAACGGGTGGACCTCAGCCAGGCGTAAGCGTCAGCTACCCCGGTGGATGCTGGTCTGTGCGGCCCAGGTGGCGACCTGTTCCTTGGGCATGGGCTTACCAAAGAAGTACCCCTGCGCCTGGCTGCAGCCCAGTGCAGCCAGTTGCGCAGCGATGTGCGCGTCTTCAATGCCCTCCGCGATCGTGCTCAATCCCAGGGAACGAGCCAGTTCCAGTGCCGCCTTGATGATGTGCAGGCTGCGCTCGCTCTGGTTGAGTTGCTGCACAAAAGTCTTGTCGATCTTCAGACAGGTGAATGGCAGAGACTGCAGGTAGTCCAGCCCTGCATAGCCGGTGCCAAAATCATCCAGCGCGATGCCCACGCCCAGCCTGCGAAGCTGGTGCAACGAGCGGGCTACCGCATCCATGTTCTGAATGATGGTGGTCTCCGTCAGTTCGATGTGAAGCTCGCGTGGGTCCATGGCGTGCTGCTCCAGGCAGGTCTGGATGCCTGGCACGGTGTCCGCGCCGGCCAACTCTGGTGCTGACAGGTTCAGGCTCAGGAAGGGCTCGGACTCGCAGCCGCGCAGGCAGTGCCGCCGAAGTTCGGGCCAGTCGGTTGCGCCGCGTTGCAGAACCCACTGGCCAATGCGGTGAATCAGGCCGGTCTTCTCGGCCAGGGGGATGAACTCCATCGGACTGATGAGTCCCAGCGAGGGATGATGCCAGCGAATCAAGCCTTCGAAGCCCACTACCGTCAACCCTTCAAACGCCAACAACGGTTGGTAGAACAATTCGAGTTGCTGTCGGTCAATCGCGTCGGACAAGTCCTGGGCCAGTGACAGCGTACGCACCGCAATCTTGTGCAGGTCCACCGCGTCGTCAGTCCCCTTTTCGGTACTGTGGTTGCCGTGTAGCGCGACGGTATTGCGCTCGTGTTGCTGCAGCCCCGCAGCATCGTGGGTGCTGCGAAATCGCGCCAAAAGCAGATGCATGAGGTATTGAATGACCGAGTCCGAACGCAAAAGGAGTTCTTCGACATGGCTTCGGTCAATGCGGATCAGGCGGGTGGGTACCAGGGTGCGCACGGCGGCGGTGCGCGGCTGGCGGTCCAGCAGGGCTACTTCACCAAACATGGCCCCCTGGGTCAGGATCGCAATGCGACGCTGTTGCACACCGGAGCCGGACAGGACCTCGACGCAACCTTCCTCGATGACATAGGCGGAGTCCCCGGGATCCCCCCATTGGAAAACCATTTCCTGTCCATCAAAAACTACTCGGTCAAAGGCGTCAGTCATGGAAGCACCCCGGTCTTTCGGTTTACCAGGACCCGGCAGACCCGCACGCGTCCGCATGGCCGAGGATGCGGGAGACTATAAACCAAGCGCTCACACGGTGAGCTACTTGCCCGGTTTGGAGGAGCCCCGGTGCTTTTGGCCTGCGGCGCTGCGGGGGGCGTAACGGTAGAAGTGCTCCGTTCTGCCGTTGGAATCCGTTGGGTGCCGGAAGGCATTGCGCTGGGTGGTGGATGCGCCGTGGGCGGGGGCATCTGCGGCAGCGGATTCGGCAGCCAGTTTTTTTGCCTGTGCTATTGCCTTGGCGTTTGCGGCCTGCAACTGGGCTTCCTTTTGCAGGCGTTCCCGCTCCATCGCGTCGGCGGCGCTGGTTGTGCGCTGGGTCGCCGCGTCGGTCTGCGCCTTTTGTGCGGAAGTGCGTGTGTCCTGAACCTCCATGGTCTTGCCGTCGGGGCAGGGCGTTTGGCTGTAGCTGTTGCCACATCGATACACATTTTCGGCCATGGCCCGCGTTGTTATTAGTGTTATAGCTATAAAAAACATAGCAATTGACGGGCGATTTTTCATATCGGCGCGCCGGTGGAGAGGTCTGGGTCAGCGGGGCGTTGGGGGGCATGGGCCCGGGGTGGTTTGCTGGTGTGGACCAGCAGGGTTGCCTTGTCCATGTCGCCAGCCAAAAAGGCTGGAACGGCCTTGAGTGAGCGGTCTATGCACTGGTCGATGGCAATTCGGTGGTCCAGAGAAGGCTTCTTCAGTACCCAGTGAACCACTTCGGCCTTGATGCCCGGATGGCCCACCCCCAGACGCAAACGCCAATAGTCGCCGCTGCCCAATTGGGCAAGGATGTCGCGCAGGCCATTGTGGCCGGCGTGGCTGCCCCCGAACTTGAGTTTGACCTGACCGGGAACGATGTCCAATTCGTCATGGGCCACCAGAATCTCGTGGGGGGCTATCTTGAAAAAGCGGGCCAGGGATGCCACCGAGCGGCCCGACACGTTCATGAAGGTTTGGGGTTGCAACAGCCATACCGTTTGCCCGTGCACCGACGCACGGGCCACCATCCCCTGGTGGCCCTTGTCCATGGCGAGATGGACTTTGAGTTCGCGCGCCAACGCGTCGATCCACCAGAAGCCGGCGTTGTGGCGGGTGGCTTCGTATTCCGGACCCGGGTTTCCCAGGCCGACAAACAGTTTGATCATGACAAGTGGGAAAAGGAAGCAGTGGACTGCCCATGGTAGGGCAAATTGGTCGCCTCACAAACGACAACGGCCCACCGAAGTGGGCCGCAAGAGCAGCCGAGAGAGCTGAAATCAGCTCTGGGGCCGATTACTTCTTGGCAGCAGGTGCCTTGGCGGCAGGCTTGCCACCCTTGGCAGCGGGCGCGGCCGCTGCGGCTTCTGCAGTGGCTTCTGCCGATACTTCGGCAGCCGACGTCACAACAGACACCAGCACGGGGTTTTCACGGCCCTTCACCACGGCCTTGACACCATTGGGCAACTTGACGTCGCTCAGGTGGAACGAGGCACCCTTCTTGAGGCCGCTCAAATCCACCTCGATAAACTCGGGCAGGTCCTTGGGCAGGCAGGACACGTCGATTTCGTTCAGCACGTGGTTGATCAGGCAGTGATCGACCTTGAACGCGGTGGACTCTTCTTGTCCCTTGTAGTGCAGTGGCACCTTCATGTGCAATTTGGTGTTTTCATCGACTTGCTGGAAGTCAATGTGCAGGATCAATTGCTTGAAGGGGTGCATTTGCACGTCGCGCAGCAATACCTTGCTTTCCTTGCCAGCCAGCTCCATGTCCAGGACGGAGGCGTGGAAAGCCTCTTTCTTGATAGCGTGCCACAGGGCATTGTGGTCCAGTTCGATGAGCAAAGGCTCACCGGCTCCACCGTAAACGATGCCGGGTGTGCGACCCGAATTGCGGAGACGGCGGCTCGCACCCGTGCCCTGCTTGGCGCGCTCAAAAGCGACAAATTTCATAACTTACTCCTGTGGGAGCCCACCGCGACCAGTGCGGCTCCGGTTTAAAAAAGACGCGGAATCGTTGCCCTGTGCAACGGCGTCAGGTGTTGTTCCGATCAGAAAAGGTTTTCCTGGTCCGAGAACAAACTCATGACCGACTCTCCCTTGGCAATCCGCTGGATTGTTTCTGCAATCAGCGGTGCCACGGAAAGCTGGCGAATTTTTTGGCAACCCTGTGCGGTCACGCTCAGGGGAATGGTGTTGGTTACCACGACTTCATCGAGCGCGCCGCCGCTGGCGATGCGTTCGATGGCGGGGCCGGAGAAGATGGGGTGGGTGCAGTAGGCGTAGACCTTCTTGGCACCGCGTTCCTTGAGCACTTCGGCAGCCTTGACCAAGGTGCCTGCTGTGTCAATCATGTCGTCCATGATGACGCAGTTGCGGCCTTCAATTTCACCAATCACGTGCATCACCTCGGACACATTGGCCTTGGGGCGGCGCTTGTCGATGATGGCCAGGTCGCAACCCAGTTGTTTGGCCAGCGCGCGTGCGCGCACCACGCCGCCCACGTCGGGCGAGACCACGATCAGGTCGTCATATTGTTTTTGGCGCAAATCGCCGAGCAAAACTGGGGATGCGTAAATATTGTCAACGGGGATGTCAAAAAACCCCTGGATCTGGTCGGCGTGCAGATCCATGGTGAGCACCCGGGAAACGCCTGCGGCTTGCAGCATGTTGGCCACCACCTTGGCTGTGATCGGCACGCGGGTAGAGCGGGGGCGGCGGTCCTGGCGGGCATAGCCAAAGTAGGGGATGACGGCACTGATGCGCTCGGCCGATGCCCGCTTCAGGGCATCCACCATGATGAGCAGTTCCATCAGGTTGTCATTGGTGGGGGCGCAGGTGCTTTGCACCACGAAGACGTCGCGTGCCCGCACGTTCTGATTGATCTCGACAGTGACTTCGCCATCCGAAAACCGGCCCACTGTGGCGTTGCCCAGTGAAATACCCAGGTGATGCGCGATCTCGGACGCCATGCCGGGGTTGGCATTGCCGGTAAAAACCATGAAATCGGGAGTGGGAGAAGCCTGCATGCGGATTCCAGCGAGTAGAGTAGGTTGATGACTGTACGTTGTGCGCGCCGTTGCTGGGGTGTTCCGAACAACGAATTTGGCAGGGGAGGAAGGATTCGAACCTTCGCATGCTGGAATCAAAATCCAGTGCCTTAACCAACTTGGCGACTCCCCTACACAGGTTGACAGCTCAACGCTGTCCACCGCTAAACCACATCTTCAGCCATCACTGGCTGCCCATCCCAGCAACGGATGAACATCCAAATTGCGGCATGTTTTGACTTTCAACGCGTCCGGCGCGTCACGCCCGTCAATGCCATGCAACAACTGCGCAAATACCGCACTGCCAGAGCCAGTCATGCGACCTTGTAGACCCTGTAATTGCAGCCACTCCAGGGCTTCATTCACACCGGGGCACAATTTCTGGGCAACGGCTTGCAAGTCGTTTCGGCCAAATTGGTATTGGCCTAATGCGTCTGCAGCGAAGCCTGAAAGTATAGCAGTTTCTGAATCGCGCTTCAACGCGGGATCAGAAAAAATTCGTGCGGTGTCCAGTCCGGCTTCTGGCTTGACCACGACAAATCGCGCACGGGGCAATTCCACGGGTGTGATTTTTTCGCCAATGCCTTCCACCCAGGCGTGGTGTCCGCCGAGGAAAAAGGGAACGTCGGCACCGAGCTGTAGACCCACTTGCGACAGGGTTGGCAAGGAAAGCCCAAGATTCCACAGGCGATTGAGCGCCAGCAAGGTGGAGGCCGCATCCGACGAGCCCCCCCCCATGCCTGCCTGGGCGGGAACGGACTTGGCTACACCGATGTGGACGCCCAGCGGGCATCCGGAGAGCTGCTGCAGCGCCCGTGCGGCACGCGTGACCAGGTCATCGGCCGGCAGTGCCCAGGTCAAGTCTTCGCGGCTGATATGTCCATCCTTGCGCAGACTGAAGTGCAGGGTGTCACACCAGTCGATCAACATGAACACCGACTGCAGCAGGTGGTAGCCGTCGCTGCGGCGGCCCGTGATGTGCAAAAACAGGTTGAGTTTGGCGGGGGCGGGAATGTCGTAGAGCGACTGCATGGGCAGCGATTATCCAGTGCTCAGCGTTCCAAAACGACTTTGAGCTGGACCTGCGGCTCGGGGGTGAAACGTTCGGCGCTGAGTCGCCCCGTGGGCAAACCCTGCAGGTCCACACGCCAGCCGGGCGCGGCCGCGGGCACACCGTCGAGCCACGCAAGCAGGGCGGAGACGGGCAGCACAGCGCCGGTGGCCTCCAGGGTCAAAGCGTCCAGTGACCCGAATTCGCGTGTTGCACCCCCTGTGTGGAGCAATGCACTTTCAGGGCTCCATTGCAGGCGCGCCGCAGTGGTGCCCAGTGGGGTAAAAAACGTCAGCACGCCCGTGTGGCTGTCGCCCTGCAAGTCAAAGTCCGCCGCGAATGACTGCGGCGGCTGGGTATGCACGGTCAATGCCAAACGCCCCAGCCAGCTTCGATGTTCAGGGCCATTTTGGCCACTAGCCCGCGTATTTATTGCACATCCTGCTATAAAAACAATAGCAATACAGAGGGCCGCCGCCCTCAGCGCCCTGTGCAGGGCGGCGCTCACGGCTGACCTTGCAGGCGCTGCATGGTGTCGCGCAGGGTGTCGTTCTCCGGATTCAGCGTGATGCCCTCGCGCCAGATGGAACGGGCTTCGTCGCGCTGTCCCAGCGACCAGAGCACTTCACCGAGATGCGCGGCAATTTCTGCATCCGGTCGGGTCTGAAACGCTCCCTGAAGCAGTTGCAGTGCCTCTTGCGCATTGCCGGCGCGAAATTCCACCCAGGCCAGGCTGTCCACGATGAACGGGTCGTTGGGAGCGTGTACCAGCGCCTGTTTGACCAGTTCACGGGCTTCATTGAGGCGAATGTTGCGATCCGCCAGCGAATAGCCCAGCGCGTTGTAGGCGTGGTGGTATTGCGGCTTGGCGGCAATGACCTTGCGCAGCAGCTGCTCCATTTCATCGGGCTTGCCCAGGCGCTCGGCCATCATGGCCAGGTCGTAGAGCAGGTCGGTGTCGTCGGGGAATTGCAGCGTGGCGTCCTGCAGCAGCGCATAGGCCTGGGCGTAGAGGCGGTTGTCGCGCAGCAATTGCACTTCGGCGTTGACCTTGGCCAGGGCGTCGGTGCTTTGCAGCTCGGGGATGTTGCGAATGGCGGCGCGTGCTTCGTCCATGCGACCCTGTTGCACCAAGATGGCGGCGCGACGGCGCTCCACGCGCAAGGCGTCGGCGGGGCTTTCAATCTTGTCCAGAAAGGCACTGGCTTCGTCCAGCCGCTGCCCGTGTTCGGCAATCTGGGACAGCAGCAGGTAGGCCTGAACCCGCCCCCTCCCCATGCTGGCGTTTGCCGAGGCGTCGGCGTCGTGCGGGGCGCGCTCCAGGTAGGTTGTGAGGGAAGCCTCGGCCAGGGCCATCTTGGCATCCTGGAATTCCAGTGAACCGCGTATCAGCCAGGCGTCGGGAAACTGTGGCTGCTCCTGGGTGATGCGCTGCATCTGGGCGTAGGCATCGGCATAGCGGTGGCTGTTGATGAGGGCGCGTGCATAGGCCATGCGCACGTCCACGGAGGAGTTGCCCTTCAAGAAGCGCTGAACCATGACTTCGGCGGTGGGCCGCTTGGGATCCATCAAGGCCAGCGCCAGCAGCGCTGGCTCCTCGGCGTTTGCATCCGTGGCCACGCCGCGCCGCGCCGCCTCCAGGGCACCGTCGGGGTCCTCGGCGTGCAGCCGCATGGTGCCAATGGCAGCCCAGGCGGCCGAACCTGTGGTGCGATTGCTGGCTTCGTTGGCAAGAACTTTTTCCACCACGGACAGCGCCAGTTTTTTGTCGGTCACGCGGGCAAAGTAGCGCGGCAACAGGCTGATGGCCGCAATGCGCTCGTTGCCGGACAGCGCGGCAAACTCACGCCGGATGGGTTCCTGCGTGTCTGCAATGCGGTTCAAACCCAGCAGAATCTGAAACTGGAACCGGTTGGCCTCGCGCGAAGACGGAAACGCGCGCGCCCAGGACTGCGCTGCCTCCAGGGCGGACTCGCCACTGCGGGCCCCCAGGGCAATTTCAACCGCGCGTTCGTACAGCCGCTGGGAGTGGGACTTGCGCGCCGCATCCAGCATCAGCGTGTAGGCAGTCCCGGGGTCGCCGGCGTGCTGTGTCATTTCACCCACCAGGACCTGATAAAACAGCGATGCGTCCAAGTTGGAGTTTTCCGGACTCGGCGCTTTTTGGGGGGTCGCCCAGGAGGCGCTGCACAGGCAGGTGGCCAACAAGGTCATTGACAGGAGGCGGGGAATTCGGTGCATCAGACCATAATAATCCAAGCGGGAGAACCCTTGAACCATGCCTGAATTGCCCGAAGTGGAAGTGACACGCCGCAGTTTTGCCGACCGCATTGGTGGTGCACACATCCTGGCCGTGCGTCTGGGAAAGCCGTTGCGCTGGCCCCTGGGGGTCGAGCCTGGCGCGCTCGTGGGACGCCGGGTGGAGGGCGTGCGCCGCCGGGGCAAGTACCTTTTACTGGATTTGGACAAGGGCATGCTCCTGGTGCACCTGGGCATGTCCGGCAGCCTGGCATTTGCACAAGGACTGGAGCAGCCCGGTGCGCACGACCATTTCGACCTGCAGACCGCGCAGGGAATGTTGCGCTTGAACGACCCGCGTCGCTTCGGCGCAGTGGTGTACGCGGAGTCGCAAGACGATCCAGTGGCCCGCAAATTGCTGGGCAAGTTGGGTGTGGAGCCGTTGACGGATGGCTTTGATCCGCGGGAGTTTCACCGCGCGTTGGCGCAACGCAACGCGCCCATTAAGTCGGTGTTGTTGGCCGGGGAAGTGGTGGTCGGGGTGGGCAACATCTACGCGTGCGAGGCGCTGTTCGTGGCCGGTATTCGCCCGACCACCCGTGCCGCCAGGCTGAGCCGGACCCGTACGGCCAGACTGCACCAAGCGATTCGCCAGGTTCTGGCGCGGGCAGTGGAAGCGGGTGGAAGCACCTTGCGGGACTTCTCCAACGCCCACGGTGAGCCGGGGCATTTCCAAACCGAGGCCATGGTGTATGGGCGCGAAGGACAAGCCTGCAAGGTCTGCGCCACGCCCATCAAGTCCATTCGACAGGGCCAGCGCGCCAGCTTTTTCTGTCCGCATTGCCAGAAAACCTGAGCGCAACCCGCAAGGGCGGTGCTATATTGAGCGGCTAGACGGGGGCACTCTTGACTACATCCTTTAACGAACAGTTTGACCAGCTTGGCACTTGGCGGCGCGAATTTGCATTGCGACTGAAGTTGCTTGCCGAATGGATGAAGGACAACGAACTGCTGGACGCAGCGGTGGAGGAGCGCCTGCGCCGCCTGGGCACCCAGGTGCGCTCCGACAAGGTCATGGTGGCATTTGTGGCCGAGTTTTCGCGCGGCAAATCCGAGATGATCAATGCCGTTTTTTTTGCGGGCTATGGTCGCCGCATCATGCCCGCCAGTGCGGGGCGTACCACCATGTGCCCCACCGAAATGGGCTACGACGCCGATGTACCACCCTGCCTGCGCCTGCTTCCCATTGAGAGCCGCTTGCAGCCCCAGGCCCTGATGGAATGGCGCATGGTCCCCGAAAAGTGGACCCGGATTGACCTGGATGTGAACAATCCGCAACAGTTGGCAGCGGCCCTGGAAAAAGTTGCAGAAACCCGCAAGGTGACCCAGGACGAGGCACGCGCCCTGGGCTTTTGGCACAACCAGGCCCCGGAAGACAATCCGCTGATGGATGCTGCAGGGATGGTGGAGGTGCCCAAGTGGCGCCATGCCCTGATCAACATCGCCCACCCCTTGCTCAAGCAGGGCTTGGTGATTCTGGATACACCCGGACTCAACGCCATTGGCGCGGAGCCTGAGCTGACGGTCAGCCTGATTCCCCAGGCCCATGCGGTGGTGTTCATTTTGGGGGCTGATACCGGCGTCACCAAGTCGGACCTGTCGATCTGGCGTGAGCACCTTGTCAGCGAGGCCGATAGCCGGGACTCCCGGCTGGTGGTGTTGAACAAGATTGATACCCTGTGGGATGACCTGAGTTCGCCTGCGCAAATTGAGGCGCAAATCGATCGCCAGATTAGCAGCACTGCTGAAATACTGGACATTCCACGCGACCGTGTCATTGCCGTGTCGGCCCAAAAAGGCCTGGTTGCCAAAGTGACCGAAGACGATGAACTGCTGCAGCGCAGCTGCCTGCCTGTGCTGGAAGATGCACTGGGTCGCGGCATCATGGGCAAGCGCCAGCGGATTCTGGCCGAGGCCATGGCGGCCGGTATCACGGATTTGCGCGCAGAGACCGCGCGGGTGATCAACATCCGCAAACGGGATCTGACCGAGCAAATGATGGAACTCAAGGGCCTGCAGGGCAAGAATGCCGCAGTCATCAAGCACATGCGTTCGCGTATCTCGCAAGAACAGGCCGAGTTCGACCTGGGCGGTGCCAAGATCCACGCCGTGCGCTCGGTGCACCTCAAGCTGTTGCGCGAGGTGTTTGGTATTTTGGGCTCTACCGCGCTGAAGAAAGAGATGTCCCAACTGAGTAGCGCGCTCCTGCAAAAGGGCCTGAAGCTCGGTGTCAAACGCGCCTACGGCGAAACTTTTGACCGCCTGCGTGGCAACTTGCAGCGTGTGCAGGCCTTGTGTGGCGAGATTCAGTCCATGCTGGGTGCCACGTTTCGCCAGCTCAATGGCGAGCATGGCTTTTCGCTGCAGGCACCTGCTGAACCCCAAATGGCGCAGTATCTGAGTGATCTGGACATGGTGGAGCGCAGCCACATCCAGTATCTGGGCATTGGCAATGCATTCAAGCTGGCGCAACCGGAGTTTGCCGATCGCTTGGTGCGTGCACTTTCGACCCGGCTGCGGGGCGTTCATGAGGGCGCGCTGGGCGAGGTGGAGCTGTGGAGCAAGTCGGCTGCTGCCCAACTGGACGCGCAGTTGCGCGAGCGGCGTCGCAACTTTAGTCGCCGTATTGAAGCCATTGACCGCATTCAGCAGGCCGCTGGTGGACTGGAAGACCGCATTCAGGACATCGATCAGCAGGAGGCCGCATTGAGCCAGATCGAACTCAAACTGATCGAATTGACGGATTACCTGATTGCCGCCAACCAACCGGCCTCTCCGGCGGTGGACATTGAGTTCGCCTGAACACCGTGGGATTTGATGCGGCGGGGTTTGCGCCCCGTGTGGTGGCCTGGCAGAAAATGCATGGCCGCAACGACCTTCCCTGGCAAAACACCCAGGACCCCTATCGCGTCTGGTTGTCCGAAATCATGTTGCAGCAGACCCAGGTGGTTACCGTGCTGGGCTATTACGGGCGATTCTTGCGCCAATTTCCCACCGTGCAAGCCTTGGCTGGCGCCAGCCTGGATGATGTGTTAGGACTATGGAGCGGCCTGGGGTATTACAGCCGTGCCCGCAACCTGCACCGTTGCGCGCAGGCGATTGTGGAGCAGCATGGTGGTGCATTTCCGCGCGATGCAACCGTGCTGGAGACCTTGCCAGGAATCGGACGTTCCACTGCGGCAGCCATAGCCTCTCTGTGCTGGGGGCAGCGTGTGGCCATACTCGACGCCAACGTCAAGCGCGTTGTAACCCGCGTCTTGGGCTTTAAGGCTGATCTGAGCCAGGCCGCCAGCGTGCGCGCATTGTGGAGTGCCGCGACCGAATTGCTCCCAAGCGGGAGCAGCGTGTCCGTGGCCATGCCGCGCTATACGCAGGGCATGATGGACCTGGGTGCCACCGTGTGCCTGCCAACCAAACCCGACTGTGGGGTGTGTCCGGTGCGCAGCGTTTGCGTGGCAAATGCTGCGGGTGATCCGGTGCGCTATCCGGTGCGTACGCGCACGCGCACGCGCAGCAGCCAATCCGTCTGGCTGCTCTGGGCCCAGACGGAAAAGGGGGCCGTCTGGTTGGACAAGCGCCCCACGCCTGGTGTATGGGGGGGGCTGCATTGTCTGCCGCTATTTGACGGTGAGTCCGCCTTGAAGGGGGTGGTGCCAGCGCACCTGCGTGCGAACTTGCAGCCCCTGCCGGTGTTCACCCATGTACTGACCCACAAGGACCTCTATCTGCATACCTGGAGGCTGTCCTTGCCTGATGTTGCGTTGCAGTGGAGCGGCGGGAAATGGGTCGCGGAACAGGACTGGCAAGGCTTGGGGTTGCCTGCGCCCATACGCAAGCTGTTGCAGGGTTCTCTGCCCTGACCGGCGTCTGCTGGCATCACCCGGCGTCAATTTCGCGGTGGCGCTTGAGCGTGACCCAATCGCCCCCAAAGCGCTGGGCCAGTCGCTCCACCAGATAGACGGATCGGTGCTGCCCGCCGGTGCAGCCGATGGCCACAGTCACATAGCTGCGGTGGTCACGGGCCAATGCGTCCAGCCAGGTTTCCAGAAATTGGCTAATGTGGTGCAGCATCAAATCCACATCGGGCTGAGCCTGAAGGAATTCGGCCACTGGGACGTCACGGCCGGTCAGGGGCCGCAGCTGGGGTTCGTAGTGGGGGTTGGGGAGCATGCGCACATCAAACACGTAATCCGCGTCAGTGGGGACGCCGCGTTTGAAGGCAAAGGACTCAAACACCAGAGTCAGCTGCTCCAGCGGGCTGGAGATCAAGGCCTTCACGTAGGCCTGGAGCTGGGCCGAGCGGATGATGCTGGAGTCGATGATGTGGGCGTCTTCCCGCAGGATGGCCAACAACGTGCGCTCCAGTTCGATTGCGTCCACCAAGGCGCGGCGCGCGTCCTGTTCGCCATGGCCACAGTCCGTCTGGGACAGCGGATGCTTGCGCCGTGTCTCGGAATAGCGGCGCACCAGCGTGTCGGTATTGGCGTCCAGAAACAGCGACTTGATGCCGATGCCGCGTGCACGCAGGGTGGTAAGCTGGTGCGGGACCAACGGCAGCGATGTGGCACTGCGCACGTCCACCGCGATGGCGACGCGGCGGGCCTGGTGGCGTTGCTCCAGTTCCACGAACTGCAACAAGAGCTCGGGCGGAAGGTTGTCCACGCAATAAAACCCGGCGTCTTCCAGTGCATGCAGCGCCACCGACTTTCCGGAGCCCGACATGCCCGTGATCAGCACGATTTCCAGGGGGGAGTGGATGCTGTCCTGCATGGGTTCAGGCACCTGACTGCAGCATTTCCTTGGCATGGGCCAGCGTGGTGCCAGAGAGCTTTTCGCCGCCCAGCATGCGGGCGATTTCTGCCACGCGCTGTTCACCCGTTATCGGGGACACGGTGCTCGCGGTGGCCCCACCCTGGTGCTGCTTGGCCACGACCAAATGGTGGTCCGCGCACGCTGCAACCTGGGGCAGGTGGGTAACTGCCAGCACCTGGCGGTCACCCCCCAATTGGTGCATCAACCGGCCCACGGTTTCCGCGACAGCGCCGCCCACGCCGGAATCCACCTCGTCAAAAATCAGGGTCTGGGCGGTACCCAGTCGGCTCGTGGTCACGGCAATGGCCAGTGCCATGCGTGACAGCTCGCCGCCCGACGCCACCTTGCCCACTTGGCGGGGAGTACTGCCAGCATGGCCCGCCACCAAAAATCCCACGTCTTCGAGCCCGCTCTGCAGGGGCTGCGCACTGCGCTCCAGTGCCACCTGGAACTGGCCGCCCTGCATGCCCAGTCCCTGCATGGCCTGGGTGATGGACTGGGCCAGCAAGGGTGCGGCCTTGGCGCGGGCCCTGGACAGGGCCTTGGCCTCTTCCAGGTAGGCGGCGTGGGCCTGGTGCTCGGCAGCTCGCAGTCCATCCAGATCAGCCGCGGCGTCGAGCTGTGCCAGCTCGGTGCGCCAGGTCGCCAGAAGGGCGGGCAGGTCCTGCGGTGAGCGCTTGTAGCGCCGCGCCAGCGATACCCACAGCGCCATGCGTTCGTCCAGTTCGGCCAGGCGCTCGGGATCCAGATCGGTGTGGCGCAGATAGGCATGCAGCGTGCGCACCGTGTCTTCTGCTTGTGCCAGGCTGGATGCCAGCACTTCCACCGGGTTGCCAAATTCGGCTTCCAGATGGGCCAGGGCCTGCAACTGGTGCAGTGCGTGGTTCAGCAAGCCAAGCACATTGCGCTCACCGTCTTCGAGTACCTGCAGCGCTCCCTGTGCGGCGTCCAGCAGCGCCTGTCCATGGGCCAGGCGGGTGTGGCTGGTGTGCAGTTCGTCCCATTCGTCGGGCTGTGGGTTCAGCTTGTCCAATTCGCCAATCTGCCACGCCAGGCGCTCGCGCTCGCGCTGCAGCGAATCCTGTGCGGCCATTGCATCCTGCAGCCCGGTCTGGGCCTGGCGCCACGCACGCCAGCGCTCACCCACGGCCAGGGTGCTCACCTGGGCATAGGCGTCCAGCAAGCCCCGTACCGCGTCGGGTCGTGTCAGGCTTTGCCAGGCGTGCTGTCCGTGGATATCGAGCAACTGCTCGCCCACTGCGCGCAGTTGCTGTGCGGTGGCCGGGCTGCCGTTGATCCAGGCGCGGCTCTTGCCCGCAACGTCCACCGTACGGCGCAACAACAGGGCGTCGCTCACGTCGAAGCCGGCCTCCAGAAGGGTTTCGCGCACACTGTCCGGTGAATCAAATTCAACGCTCACGTCGGTGCGACTGGCCCCTTCGCGAACCACACCGGAGTCGGCGCGTGCGCCCGTGACCAGCTGCAGCGCATCCACGAGGATGGACTTACCGGCACCGGTTTCACCGGTCAGCACGGTGAAGCCGCTTTCCAGATCGAGCTCGAGCTCATGGACGATGACAAAATCGCGCAGGACGATGCGTCTTAGCGCCATGGCGTGCTCCTTCCCCAATGGCTGTTGCCGCACTGGGTGCGGTACTGCATTGCGCTCATTCAGGCAACCCCTTCATTCCAGTGCAGTTTGCGGCGCAAGGTGTCAAAGTACGACCACCCCTTGGGGTGCAGAAAGCGCACCTGGTGTTGCGAGCGCGTCACCACGATACGGTCACCATGCATCAGCGAGGCCAGGGACTGCATGTCAAAGTTGGCGCTGGCATCGCGTCCCGCTACTATTTCAATAGCAATCTCCGACGCATTGGCGAGGACGATGGGCCGATTTGACAAAGTGTGTGGCGCAATGGGTACCAGCACCCAGCCGGGTATGGAGGGGTGCATCAGCGGCCCGCCAGCGGAGAGCGAATACGCCGTGGACCCGGTGGGCGTGGCAATGATCAGGCCATCGGCCCGCTGGTTGGCCACGAAATGCCCATCCACCTCGACGCGCAGCTCCACCATGCCGGCCGTGGCGCTGCGGTTCACCACCACATCGTTCATGGCCTGTGCCGAGAACACGCAATGCCCCTCGCGCATGACGCGTGCCTGCATCAGGCTGCGGTGGTCTTCCTCGTACAGGCCGGCCAGCATGGGCTGCAGGGCGGTTTCGAAGTGGTCCAGCGGAATGTCGGTGATGAAGCCCAAGCGCCCCTGATTGATTCCGATCAGTGGCACCCCATACTGCGCCAACTGACGGCCAATGCCCAGCATGGTGCCGTCGCCGCCGACCACCACGCACACGTCGCACTGGCGGCCAATCGTTGCAACGTCGATGGCCGGAAAATGCTTGCTGAGTCCCATGTTCGCGGCGGTGTCGGCCTCCACCGACACATCGCAACCCAGGTCCATCAAAAAATGGGCGATGCGCTCCAATGCCTGGCGCGATGAGCGGCCACCTGCACCACTGGACACTGCCTGGTATTTGCCAATCAGGGCAACGTTGCTGAATTGGGACTTCATGCGCAAATTACATCACTAAAATGTGTCGATGCTCGATGATCGTTCCAAGTTGTTGTTGAAAGCGCTGGTGGAGCGCTACATCGCGGATGGGCAGCCGGTGGGCAGTCGCACGCTGTCCCGGGCATCGGGGCTGGAGTTGTCGCCCGCCACCATTCGCAACGTGATGTCCGATCTGGAGGAGCTGGGACTGATTGCCAGTCCACACACTTCTGCCGGGCGCATCCCCACGGCGCGTGGCTATCGCCTGTTTGTGGACACCATGCTGACCGTGCAGCCGGGCCAATACGGCACCCACATGCTGGCCCCTGACCAACCCCAGAAAGTGATCTCCAACGCGGCCAATCTGCTGTCCAACCTTTCGCAATTTGTCGGCGTGGTGATTGCCCCCAAGCGCACGTCGGTGTTTCATCACATTGAATTCCTGCGCCTGTCCGAGCGGCGTGTGCTGGTCATCCTGGTGTCGCCCGACGGCGACGTGCAAAACCGCGTTATTTTTACCGAGCTGGACTACACCCAGGCGCAGCTGGTGGAGGCCGCCAACTTCCTCAACACCCATTACGTGGGTCTGGACATTGACCATGTGCGCGCGCGTCTGCAGGGCGAGGTGGAGAGCCTGCGCTCGGAGATCGCATCGCTGATGCAGGCGGCCGTGACGGTCAGCTCCGAGGCCATCAACGCATCAAAGGACGAGGTGATCATCTCCGGCGAACGCAACCTGCTCTCGGTGTCCGACTTTTCCAGCGACATGGGCCACTTGCGCCGGGCGTTCGAGCTGTTTGAGCAAAAGGCGCAGCTCATGCGCCTGATGGACATTGCCGGCCAGGCCGACGGTGTGCGCATCTTCATCGGTGGCGAAAGCCAGGTGGTGCCGTTTGAGGACCTGTCCATCGTCAGCAGCCCCTACGAGGTGGATGGCAAGGTCGTGGGCACCCTGGGCGTGATTGGTCCTACCCGCATGGCCTATGACCGCATGATCCAGATTGTGGACATTACCTCCCGTTTGGTCAGCAACGCACTGAGCCACCCGAAGTAGGGGTGTGGTGTCCCGCTACAATCGCGGTCGTGAATGGGCCGTTAGCTCAGTTGGTTAGAGCAGAGGACTCATCGATATGGTGACCCTGGCGCGTAAGCGGCAGTGGAAAAACCGGGTGAATTCAGGGAAACCGTCAGTCAGTTGCTGACCCGGCAATCCTGAGCCAAGCTCACCGAAGGCAGATCGCAAGATCGGTAGGTGAGAAGGTGCAGAGACTAGGGTGTGAGGAGCCAATCCGATAAGCACCCCGCGAGCGCCCGGCACCCTAACGCGCGGAGGTTTCCGTGGCGCGGGTGATGAGATAGTCCAGGGAATGGGGAAACCCATGCAAACCTGAATCCTTTGGTCGTTGGTTCAAGTCCAACACGGCCTACCAAAACCTTCAAAAGCCACCTTCGGGTGGCTTTTGTCTTGGGTGCGCTCCAATACGCGTTGGCAAATAAAATACTATCAAATGCATAGCGTGTTGTGCTTTGTATACGCGGGCTAGAGGCCAAATTCAATCTAAGCTTTCGCGCTGTAACCCCGCAGTGCTCCCATGCGCCAGGCCGCCAGCGCCACCACCAGCGCCAAACCTAAACCCGCCAGCGCAATGGCCTGGGTCACCCCCACTGCACTGGTGAGTGCCCCGGCCGCGACGCCCGAGGCCGCCGGTACCACCTGCGAGGTGATGGCGTACATGCCCATCACCCGCCCGCGCAGGGCCTCGGGCGCGCGCGCCTGGATACCGGCCACCACCAGGCTGATGACCATGCCACCGGCCAGGCCTACTCCGGCCAGAGCGGCTGCTGAAAAAGCCGGGTTCGCAATGTGGCTGAGCGACGCAAACACCAGGCCGCCCACCACTACGCCGCCCAGAATGACCGGCCCGTGGCGCAGGCGCCGCGCCAGCGCCAATGCCGTGATGCCACCGGCAATCAACGACAAGGCCAAGAGGCCCAGGTAGGCACCGCGTTGCAGTTCGTTCAGCCCCAGCACGTCGCGCGCCAGTTTGGGCAGCAGAATTTGCAGCGGCCCGGTCATGGCATAGGCCAGCACGGCCGCCAGCATCAGCTGCGCCAGCAGCGCATCCTGGCCCACGGCGCGAAATCCTTCTGCCATATCGGCCCACACCGTTTGGCCGCTGGGTTGGGCTGCGGCGCGGGTGCGCAGGCCCGCTAGCAACAGGGACGACAGCACAAAGCCCCCGGCGGCCAGTGCCAGCACGGCACCCCAACCGGCCTGGCTGCGCACCGCACCCAGCAGCAGCGGGGCCAGACCAAAGCCCACCAGCACCTGCAGGTTGAACACGATGGTGGCAGCGCGCAGTTCGTCAGGCAGCGCCAGTTGCCCCAAGGTGGTCAAGCGCGCCGGGCCCACAAAAGACCAAGCCAGCCCGCCGCAAAACGCCCCCACCAGCACCCAGGCCACCCGGTTTTCATCGCTGGCACCGCTGTGCGCCCACCAGAGGCAGGCCAGCCCGGCCAGGAACAGGGCCTGGGCGGCGTGAATCACCCGGTGCGGCGGCACCCGGTCGCACACCACCCCGGCAAACCAGCCAAACACGATGCTGCTGCCAAAGGCCAGGCCAAAACCCAGGCCCGACAGCAGGTCCGAGCCCACGGCTTCCTGTAGGTACAGGATGACGGTGTAGTTGAACAGGTGGCCAGCGGTGAAAGCCAGCAGGCAAGAGACATAAAAAAGCCCGAGGCGACCCATCATGGCGCGGCCCCCGTGGGGTGCAACTGGATCAGGGTCGGCTGTGCGTCCTCAATATGCCAGGACGGAAAGCTGGCACTGCTGAGTAACACGCGCCCATCCTCGGTGAATTCGACATCGCGCGTGAACGTGCCTTTGCGCGGCAGTGGAAAGTGCGTCCATTGGCCGCTGGCAATGTCCAGCCGGTGCACACCGTCGGAATTGGTGCCATTGACCCACACCTGGTGGCGTTTGCGGTCCACGTTGAGCGCGTAGGGTGTATCGCTGCCCAGGGGCTGCACCGGCAGGTCAAAAGGGGTGAACTTTTGGGTCTTGGGTTCGTAGCGCAGGACGGCCGATTCGCCGAACATGGCAATCCACAGGTTGCCGTCGCGGTCGGCACGCAGCCGGCGCGGGTACTTGAGCGGGGTGGGAATCATGGTAATGGCCCCGGTGCTGGGGTCCAGCGACGCGATTTCGGCGGTATGCAAGCGCGCAATCCAGACCTTGCCGTCGGGGGTGACCTCGATGCCATAGGGCAGGGGCACGCCGGTCGAGACCGCGTCAATCTTGACCCAATTGGCGACTGGAACGCCCCAGCCAATCAGTTTGAAGAAAAACGGCGTGAGCTTCACCGTCAGGCGTTCCATGAAGCTGCGAAACGGCAGGTCATAGGTGGTGAACGTGTTGGCGGCGCGGTCGTACATGCCAATTTGGTTGGAAAGGGCCAAGGTGAACCAGACCCGGTTTTGCGCATCCATGCGCACCGTGTGCGGGTAGAAACCGCTGCCGATCTCGCGGTGGATGAACTGCTTGGTCTTGGGGTCGAATTCGATCAGGCGGCGCTGGTAGGACGGGGTGATGAAGATGTGGCCGTCCGCAGGGGCCTCGACCAGCGAGTGGATGCCCTGGTAGGTTTCGTGCTTGGGGAAGTCGCGCAGCCGCCCGGCCAACAAGCCACCCAGGTTGTCCCCGGCCTGCGGTGGCACCTTATAGACGGTATAGGCACCGGTCTGCGTGTTGATCTCGTACAGGCGGTCCTGCAGGTTGTCGCCCACGTAGACCAGGCCGTTGCTGTGCTGCAGAAAGTCGTGCATCTGCGAAAAACGGTCGCCAATGGGCAGTTCGCTGATGGCCGCGTTCGAAAGCGCGCTGACCCAAGGGGTGCCCGCGGGCACCTTCTCGGGGTGGGAGTTGATGTCCTTCCAATGGGCTTCCAGCAGGGCCGGGAGCTCTTTTTGGGCCTTGCTCGACAGGCGCGCACCGTAGCGCACCATGCGCTGGATGGTGCTGGACCATTCTTGAGCGCTGCGCTCGCGGCGCAGAAAAGCGGAGCCCTGTTGGTGGCAGAAGCCGCACTGCGCCATGAACTCCTTCTTCAGATCGTCTTGGCCCGCCAACAGGGTAGCGGTCCAGGCATTGGAGGGGCGCTGTTCGGCCAGCACCGCGGGCTCGGTCACCGCCGTCATGCGCCAGGCGCTGGGCTTGCTCAGGTCGGCGGGGGCGATCACCACGTCGGCGTAGCCGGGCTTGCGCAAGCGCACCTGGGTGTCACCGACCGCATCGGGCAGGCGCACGCGGCCGTTCGCGTCGGAAAAGCGCGTGTACTCCAACTTGCCTTGCTGCAGCTGGCCCGAGGTGGGGTAACCGTTGTCGGCTTGGTCACTTTTGGCCGGTGCCGTGGGCAGGCGGCTCACCATGACCAGCGCCAACGGCTTGCCGTCTGCGCCGGTGACGGTGAAGTCCACGGCCGTGGCGGCACTGGCCCAAGCCAGACTGAGGAGCAGGGTGCCCAGACCCAAGGAATGGTTCATCTTCATGGTGGTGGGGTTCAGTGGGAGGTGGTAGGAAAGATTTCGGACTGCAGGCGTTTTCGCATGATGGCGGCATAGCGCGTGGGCCATAGCCGTGACAACCACCATGCCGCCTGGGCGGTGAAGCCAAACAGCAGCAGGGGGCGCCGTTGCTGTGCGGCGTGCAGGATGGCGCGCGCCACGTCGGCGGGTTGCGTGGTGGCCCCGGTGGTCTTGCGCGCCTGCGCCGCAGGCTGGCCGTCGGCACCCAGTGCGGCGCGGTCGATGCCGGTGTCGATGAACGACGGGCAGACAATGAGTACGTCCACGCCATCGCCTTGCAACTCGGTGCGCAGGCTGTCAAAAAAACCATGCAGCGCGTGCTTGGATGCGGCGTATCCGGTGCGCCCGATCAGGGGAGAAAAACCCGCCACACTGGAGACGGCCACCAGCATGCCCCGGCGCTGGCGCAGGCTGGGCAGGGCCGCGTGCGTGCAGTGCACTGCGCCAAAAAAGTTCACATCCATCACGCGGCGCAATACGTCCACCTGGGTGTCGGCAAAGGCACTGCGGTGAACGATGCCGGCGTTGTTGATGAGCAGGTCTATACCGCCCAGGCGCTCGCACACCTGGGCCATGGCGCCCTGGCAGTCGTCCAGGCGGGTCACGTCGCACACGGCGGTCAGGCAAACGGTGGCGTGCTGGCGCGTGGTGG
>CAZDDK010000008.1:0-26379 GCA_964504185.1 uncultured Rhodoferax sp.
GGTCAAGGCCGGCAAGAAGGCCCTGAGCCAGGACCAGACCCAGCTCAAGGCCAGCATCCTGGCCGTACTGGACGGTGTGCGCGACGAATCCAACAAGGACGCGCCGGTGCGCCTGGTGTTCGAACCCAAGACCTCGCGCACCTCCCAGCAGGAGCTGATCACCGCGCTGTTGGCCTACACCAGCCTGGAAACGTCTTCACCCATCAACCTGACCCTGATCGGGCTGGACGGTCGGCCCACGCAAAAGTCGTTGCGCCAGATGCTGCAGGAATGGATTGCGTTTCGCCAGGCCACCATCCAGCGCCGCTCGCAGCACCGCTTGAGCAAGGTGCTGGACCGCATCCACATTCTGGAGGGCCGCCAGCTCGTCCTGCTCAACATCGACGAGGTGATCGCCATCATCCGCCAGGCCGAAGAGCCCAAGGCGGCGCTGATGGCTCGCTTTCATCTCTCCGACCGACAAGCGGAAGACATCCTGGAGATCCGCTTGCGCCAACTGGCCCGGCTGGAGGCCATCAAAATTGAACAGGAGCTGTCCGAGCTGCGCACCGAGCAGGGCAGGCTCGAAGAAATCCTGGCAAGCCCCGCCGCACTGCGCCGCCTGATGGTCAAGGAGATCGAGGCCGACACCAAGACTTTTGCCGACCCCCGCCGTACCCTGATCCAGGCCGAGAAAAAAGCCGTGGCCGAGGTCAAAGTGGTGGACGAACCCGTCACGGTGGTCGTTAGTGCCAAGGGCTGGGTGCGCACCCGCACCGGCCACGGGCACGAGGCGACCTCGTTTGCCTTCAAGGCGGGCGACGCCCTGTATGGCACATTTGAATGCCGCAGCGTGGATACGCTCTTGGTGTTTGGATCCAATGGTCGTGTCTACTCGGTGGCGGTGTTGCTGCTGCCCGGTGGGCGAGGCGATGGCCAGCCGGTCACTACCCTGCTGGAGCTGGAAAGTGGCACACAACTGCTGTACTACTTTGCCGGGCCAGCCGCCGCGACCCTGTTGTTGAGCAGCACGGCAGGCTATGGTTTCCTGGCCACCGTGGAAAACATGGTGTCGCGCCAGAAGGCGGGCAAGGCTTTTGTTTCGGTCAACGATGGCGAGACGTTGTGCTGCCCGTCCCTGGTATCGGGTGCGCAAGGCAAGGTCGCGGTGGCGGGCACGCCCGCAACGGTAGTGCCCACCGCCACCCACGTGGCCTGCGCCTCCACCGGCGGACGCATCCTGACCTTCGAGATCGGTGAGCTCAAGGCTCTGGCCAACGGCGGGCGCGGCCTCATGCTGATCGACCTGGAAGCCAAGGACACTCTGGCGGGTGCGGCGGCCTACACCCGCAGCGTGCGCATCGCCGGTGTGGGCCGGGGTGGCAAAGACCGCGAGGAAACGCTGGAGATCCGCAGCCTGAACAATGCCCGCGCGGCGCGTGCACGCAAGGGCAAGGCGGCGGACCTGGGCTTCAAGCCCAATAGTGTGGTGCGTGTCGAGTGAAGGGGCAGTGGTTTCTCTGAATACAATGGTCAAATAGGCCACTAGCCCGCGTAAATATTGAATTTATTGCTATAAATATAGTAGCAACTCGCACAGGCTTCAACCGCCGTTTTTTTGCGGCAAGGCGTTGAGTTGGTCCACGACAGCCTGGTCACGTTCCAAAGCGCGGGCAGCCGGGATGACCAGCGTAGTGGCTCCCACCATGGAAGCTTGGGGCAGGTCGCGCAGGGGAAGGCGCTCGATCCGGGTCTTCTCCAGCGGGTGGGTCGCGGCTTCGTAGAGGATCACTTCATGGTCCAGCGGGTAGTCGCGCGCCAGCTTGTCGACCAGCACCTGCACCCGGGCCGCCGTGGTCTCAAAGCGCTTCAGGCTCAGTTCGCCCGCGAGGAATGGCTGCCACAGGATCAGCAGTGCCGTGGGGTCGATGCGGCGCAGGTAGATCATGAACTGTGTGGTTTCCATGGATTGCATGCCGGTGCGGCCGGGGTCCAGTCCCAGATCGGCCACCAGGCAGTCCTCGGCGGAAATGCCGGGCAGCATCTCCGCGCTGTAACCTTCGGCGCGCGCGTCCTTGATGGCGATATGCGAAATGCAGGCAAAGATTCCGGGGTGGCCGTAGAAGGCCGCGCACACCGACTTTCCGGCGCGCACCTGTTCCAAAATGGTGTCGGCCATGCGGCGGTAGGTATCCCTGCGGTTTTTTCCCTCCACGTCGCAGTCTGCATAGTGGTCCAGCACGCAAATGAAATCTCGGGCGATGCCCTGAATCCACTTGCGCGTGAAGACGTTGGGCACCGCGGAGACGACGATGTCTGCCGTCTCGATATGGCTTAGCGCCAGCGGCGTGATCTGGCCGGCCATGCGCATGCCGGTGCCGACGCAGATGAGTTTGCCGGGAGGGGGATTGGCCATGGCAGAACTATGCTCCGGTCGGGTGATACACGGTGACGCGGTTGCGCCCTTCATTCTTGGAAAGGTACAAGGCCTTGTCGGCCGCCGCCAGGGTTTCTTCAAAACTGAGGGGCCCGCCGATGTCGCGGGTGGCAATGCCAAAACTGGCTGTCAACGCAAAGTGAAAGCCACTGGGACGCGTGTCGATGGCAGCTATCGCCAAGCGGCAACGCTCCGCCACTGCCCGCACTTCGTCCTCGGTGAACTGCGGCAGACAGATGGCAAACTCTTCTCCCCCCAGACGCCCCAGCGAGTCGGTCTTGCGCAGTTGCGCCTTGACGGTGTCGCACACGCTTTTGAGGACCCAGTCGCCCGTGGCGTGGCCATAGGTGTCGTTGATGCGCTTGAAAAAATCCATGTCCATCAGCACCAGGCTCACCCGGCTGTCATGGTCCTTGAATGCCTGCTGCGCGCAGGCCGTGAAATGCGCGCGGTTGCTGGCCTGCGTAAGTCCGTCCACCTGGGCGGAGTGGCGGAAGAGGTTCTTTTGTTGCAGTGCCTTGGCCAGCCACGTCCCGAGAATGACCAACGCAATCAGGCCCAGCGTCATCAAGAGCACCAGGTTTTGGTAGCGCCCTTTTTGCAGTTCTTTTTCAATGCCCAGATTCTTGTTGGTCTGTTCCAGCAATGCCAACTGGTTGGTTTTGTCTTGCGCCTCAAACTTGGCGCGTTGGTAGGCCAGGTTCTTATGCAACTGGTCGTCCAGCACCTTCTTCTTCAGATCCAGATTGACGTCGTAGTAGCCCAGGGCGGCGGCCAATTGGCCCTGGGAGCGTTTGATGGCTCCCAGGGTCTCGCTGGTTTTATCCTGCAGCAGGAGCACCCCACCGGACTGGGCGCGTTGATAGGCCAGAAGGCCGTAGTGTTCGGCGCGTTCCGTGTTGCCCGACTTGAGGTAGGCCCGCGCGATGGCCTCTTGCAACTGGATGACGTAGTCGGAATCGTTGTTGAGTACCGAAAACTGCCGCAGCAGCGGAAGAATGGCGGTGATGGCGTTGCGGGGATCGTCGCTTTCCAACAAATCAATGGCCGCAAGAGCCTTGACAATCAGTGTAAAGAATTCGTTCTTGTTGGCGTCGCACGCCCGAATCGCGTCGGCAACATAAGCGCGTGCCACGTCGTTGTGACCTCGCATGTAGTTGGTTTCCACCTTATTGGACAGACCAACGCACGCCGCATAGGTGTCGGCCTCGTTTCCCCGCAACGCGTAGATGCGATCGGCAAATTCCAGGGCCTCGTCATAGGCGCGCAGTGAACTCAACAGGTTTAACGCACCCTGCAATGCGACGATTTTTTGTGAAGGCTTCTGAAGGTCTGGCAGCAAGAGAATGGATTCATTCATCGCCTGCAGAGCTTTTTCGTATTGGCCCAGTGCGGTATAGCCGTCAATCAACTCGTATAGAAATCGCGCACGCCGAATGGGTGTCTTCACCTGACCGATATGTGACTCCACCAAAGCAACGCGTTCCCGGTGTTTGCCACGCTCACCCAGCGAGTGTGCGTGGATCAAGTGGTATTGCTCCTTTTGATCCGGTGTGAACGTTGGCTGCAATGCCGTGAGCTTCTCCAGCAATGCGTCCTTGTGGTTTTGCGAGGAACCAAAGCTACTGCGCAGCTCTGCAAGCAGGGTGTCAAACGTGTCGGCCTCTTGGGCACCCACGCAGGGTAAACCCAGCCATCCGATGAGTAGAGCCGCAATCAGCTGAGCAATGCGGTGGCGCGCCATCAACAATGCAAAGCAGCTAGTAGGTGTCGTCAATATTGGTGACGTTGACCTTGGGCAGCTCGCGTGCATCGATGCCCACCAGGCTGGCGATGGCAGCCATGTCCCCCGACAGCAAGGTTTGTTGTTCCACCGTGCTCAAACCAAACTGTGTCATGGCAGCCGCCGGATCGGCGTTGTGTGCGGCGATGGCTGTCGCGTTGGCATCGAGGTGGTTCAGGTAGTCGAGCAAGGTGGACATTGGATGGGACTTTCAATGGGAGCGCTGGCAGGAGTTGCCCGGAATCGGCACCTGCACCGGATTCTATCGCCCGTATCTCTCGTGCCACCCACCCCCCAGCACCTTGTACAGCACCACCAGGTTGTGCACCTGCTGTAGTTGCACCTGCACAGTGGCCTGTTGCGTGGCGAACAGCGCGCGTTGTGCATCCATCAGATCCAAGGCGCTGGCTGCTCCGTGTTTGAAACGCATGTCGGTGAGTTGCATGCGGGTTTGCTCGGCGGCCAGTTGGGCGGCTTGTGCACGCAGTTGCTCGCCCAGCGTGGCGCGCCCGGTCAGGGCGTCGGACACTTCGCGGAAGGCGCTCTGGATGGCTTTTTCGTATTGCGCCACGGCAATGTCGCGCGCGACCTGGGCCGATTCCAGGTTGGCGCGGTTGCGCCCTGAGTCGAAGAGCGGCACCAGAAGCTGGGGCACAAAGGTCCAGGCCGCCGTACCGTTGCGGAACAGGGTGTCCAGATCGCCGCTGACGACGCCGGCACTGCCGGTCAGGCTGATGCGCGGGAAGAATGCCGCCCGCGCCGCGCCGATGTTGGCGTTGTGGGCCAGCAATTGCTGTTCGGCCTGGCGAATGTCGGGCCGGCGCGCCAGCAGGTCCGAGGGTACGCCGGCGGGCAGATTGGACAGCAGGCCCTGCTCTGCAAGCCCTGCCCCGGCGGGCAGGTCCGCTGGCAGGCTCTGGCCCACCAGCAGCACCAGTGCGTTTTCGTCCTGCGCACGCTGGCGGGTCACTTGTGCCAGTGCGGCCTTGGCACCTTCCAGCTGGCTTTGCGCCAGGCTGAGATCAATCCTGGATGCAGCCCCGTGGTCGAACTTCAGCTGCGTCAGGCGCAGGGACTCCTGGCGTGTGGCCAGGGTGTCGCGCGTGATGCGCGCCAGCGTGTCGTCGGCCAGCAGGGTCAGGTAGGCCGTGGCTACCGACGCCACCAGGCTGATCTGGACGGTCTTGCGGGCTTCTTCCGTGCCCAGCAGCTGGGCCTGGGCCGCCTGGCTCAGGGCGCGCACCCGGCCAAAAAAGTCCAGCTCATAGGCGGTCACGCTCAGGCCCGCAGTCAGGGTGCTGGTGATGGCACCCGAGGTGGTGGGCCCCCGGCTGGCGCTGATGCCGGCGTTCACGGTGGGCAACTGGTCGGCCTGGCGGACCTGGAGCTGTGCGCGGGCCTGTTCGATGTTGAGCACCGCGACGCGCAGGTCGCGGTTGCTTTCCAGCGCCAGCGCAATCAGGCGTTGCAGGCGTGCATCCTTGAAAAAGTCCTGCCAGCCGGTGTCTGCCGCGCTGCGCCCGTGCGGTGCGCCGGATGGCACACCCGTCAGCTCGGGCGCGTAGTGTGCGGCAACCGGTGCCGCAGGGCGTTCATGCGGGGGAATGAAGCTGCAACCGGCCAGGGCCAGCGCGGTGGCCAGGCCTGCCAATGGGAGGCGGCGCAGGGTGGTCGTCATGGGCAGTTCAGTCATGGTGGGTATCGACTCCGATCTGGTGGCCGTGTTGTGCGTCAAAGGCTTGCTGGCGGGGGCTGACCTTGAAAACCGAGCGCACCACCACGAAGAAGACCGGGACAAATACCACTGCCAGCACAGTGCCCAGCAGGCTGCCGCCGATGACGCCGGTGCCGATGGCGCGCTGGCTGGCCGAGCCCGCGCCGCTGGAGATGGCCAAGGGCAGCACGCCCAGCATGAAGGCCATGGAGGTCATCAGGATGGGCCGAAAACGCAGGTGAGCGGCTGCCAGGGCGGCCTCTACGGCGGTCTTGCCCTGGGCTTGCAGGTCTTTGGCGAATTCGATGATCAGGATTGCGTTCTTGGCGGACAACCCGATGATGGTGATCAGCCCGACCTGAAAATACACGTCGTTGGCATAGCCGCGCATCAGCGTGGCCAGCACCACGCCCAGCACGCCCAGCGGCACCACCAGAATCACCGCCAGGGGGATGGACCAGCTCTCGTACAGCGCAGCCAGGCACAGGAAGACCGCCAGGATGGCAAATCCATACAGGATGATGGCCTGCGAGCCGGCCAACTTCTCCTCGCGGGACTGGCCGGTCCATTCAAACGCAAAGCCGTCGGGCAACTGGGCAGCCAGCTTTTCCATTTCGGCCATCGCGTCGCCGGTGCTGTAGCCCGGCGCGGCCGAGCCGCCAATGCGCATGGCCGGGTAGCCGTTGTAGCGAACCGTCTGCATGGCTCCCTTGATCCAGCGCGTGCTGGCGAAGCTGGCCAGGGGCACAGGCAGGCCCCGCGCATTGGACACGGTGAGCTTGAGGATGTCGTCGGCCTGCATGCGCGCTTCGGCCTGGGCCTGCACCACCACGCGCTGCAGGCGGCCCTGGTTGGGAAAGTCGTTGACGTAGGTGGAGCCCAGTGCGGTGGAAATCGTGCTGTTGATGGCGTCAAATCCGACCGACAGCGCGCTGGCCTTGTCGCGGTCAATGTCGATCTGCAACTGCGGCGCGTCCTCCAGTCCGTCGGGGCGCACCTGGGTGAGCACCTTGCTCTTGGATGCCATGCCCAGCAGCTGGTTGCGTGCGGCCACCAGGGCGTCGTGGCCCTTGCCCGCGCGGTCCTGCAGTCGGAAGGTAAAGCCCGAGGCATTGCCCAGTTCGGAAATGGGGGGTGGGCTCAGGGGAAAAATGAAGGCGTCGCGAATGCCCATCATGGCCCCAAAAGCCCGTCCGGCCAGTGCCTGGGCGGAGTGTTCCGCGCCCTTGCGTTCGGACCAGTCCTTCAGCGTCACGAAGGCCAGCGCCGCGTTTTGCCCTTGTCCGGAGAAACTAAAGCCCAGCACGCCGATCATGCTTTGCACCTCGGGCTGCTTCAGGATATAGGCTTCCACCTGCTGCATCACGCCCAGTGTGCGTTCCTGGGTGGCACCGGGAGGCAACTGCACGTTGACCAGCATGGTGCCCTGGTCTTCATTGGGCAGGAACGAGGTGGGCAGGCGCACATAGACCACCCCCACCACGGCCACCAAGGCGGCGTAAATGACCAGGTAGCGCCCCGCACGCTGGAGCAGCCGCGCCACACCGCCTTCGTAACTCTTGGCCGTGCTGGCAAAGCCCCGGTTGAACCAGCCAAAGAAACCGGTCTTGGCGTGGTGGTGCCCGGCCTGCACTTGCTGCAGCAGCGTGGCGCACAGCGCCGGGGTGAGGGACAGCGCCAGAAAGGCCGAAAATGCGATCGAACTGACCATGACCGCCGAGAACTGGCGGTAGATATTGCCCACCGAGCCTTTGAAAAACGCCAGTGGCACAAACACGGCGATCAGCACCACCGTGATGCCGATGATGGCCCCCGAGATTTGCCCCATGGCCTTGCGCGTGGCGGCCAGCGGGGTCAGGCCCTCCTCGCTCATGATGCGCTCCACGTTTTCCACCACCACGATGGCGTCGTCCACCACAATGCCGATCACCAGCACCATGCCAAACATGGTCAGCACGTTGATGGAGAAGCCCAAGCCCAGCAGCGTGGCAAAAGTGCCCATCAGCGCCACGGGCACGACGATGGTGGGGATGATGGTGTAGCGCAGGTTCTGCAGGAACAGGTACATCACCAAAAACACCAGAACGACCGCAATGACCAGCGTTTCCACCACCTGCGAGATGGAAATCTTGACAAAACGCGAGCTGTCAAACGGAATGCTCCAGCTCACCCCCTTGGGAAAGTAGGGTTGCAGTTCGGCCATGCGTGCGCGCACCGCCTTGGCCGCCGCCATGGCGTTGCCGCTGGGGGCCAGTTGCACGCCGATGCCGGTGGCTGGTTTGCCATTCAGCCGTGCGCTGGTGGCGTAGCCCTGGGCACCCAGTTCAATGCGCGCCACATCCTTCAGCCGCACGGCCGAGCCGTCGGCGTTGGCACGCAGCACGATGTTGCCGAACTGCGCCGCGCTGCTGAGCTGCCCGTCCACCACCACAGTGGCGGAGATGGATTGTCCGGAGGTGTTGGGCAACTCGCCGATGGAGCCCGACGAGATCTGTGCGTTTTGTGCGCGAATGGCGGCATTCACTTCCGCGGTGGAGAGGTGGTAGCCCGTGAGCTTGGCGGGATCGACCCAGATGCGCATGGCGCGTTCGGTTCCAAACAACTGCGCCTGGCCGATGCCCGGCAGGCGCTGGATTTCTGGCAGCACGTTGCGCGAGGCCAGGTCCCCCAGCGCGACGATGTCGATGTCGGGGTTGTCGCTGGACAGGGTAGTCACCAGCAAGAAATTGGAGCGCGCCTTCTCCACCCGCACCCCCTGCTGGGACACGGCCGCGGGCAGGCGGGGGGCCGCCCGCGAAATGCGGTTTTGCACGTCCACCTGTGCCAGGTCCGGGCTGGTGCCGGGCTCGAAACTGATGGTGATGCTGCCCGAGCCATTGGCCTGCGCGACCGACTCCATGTAGATCAGGCCGGGCGAGCCATTCATCTCCCGTTCGATGACGGACAGCACACTGTCCTCCAGCGTCTGGGCCGATGCACCGGGGTACCCCACCGACACCACGATGGACGGGGGGGCTACCGGCGGATATTGCGCAATGGGCAGCTGCGTGATCGCCACGCCGCCGCCCACCAGAATGAACAGGGCGATCACCCACGCAAAGATGGGGCGGTTGATAAAGAACTGGGCCATGTCTGTTGCCCTTTACTTGCTGGCTGCGCCGGACGATGCCGACGCTGCACTGGTGGGCGCAGCGGGTGCCGCAGCCCCTCCGCGAGACCACGGCACGGTCTTGACCGGTGCACCAGGCACCATCATCTTCTGGAACCCGTCCACGATGACCTGTTCTCCGGGTTTGAGCCCGTCCAGTACCACCCACTGGTTGCCCTGGGCACTGCCGATCTTGACTGGGCGCGGGCCGGGTTTGCCGTCAGCGCCCACCACCAGCACGGTGTCGCCCTGGTTGGTGCGGGTGACCGCCTGCTGGGGCAGTAGCATGCCTTGCGGCAGCTCTGCCTGGGACAGGCGCACCCGCACAAACTGTCCTGGCAGCAGCAGGCCGTCGGGGTTGGGCACCTCGGCGCGCAGGGTGATTTGGCCACTGCTGGCATCTACCGTCAGTTCGGAGAACAGCAGCCTGCCGGGCGTGGGCAACTCGGTGCCATCCTCCAGCACGACGCGCACGGGCACCGCGCCCTCGGCGGGTGCGCGCAGCTGCTGGGCGGCAAGGGCCTTGCGCAGGCGCAGAACATCGGTGCTTGATTGGGTGAAGTTGACATACACCGTATCGGTCTGCTGGATGACTGCCAGCTGCGTGGCCTCGGCCGCACTCACCAGTGCGCCCTCGGTCACCAGCGCCTGGCCAATGCGCCCGGAAATGGGTGCGTAGACCGCCGCGTAATCCAGGTTGATCTGCGCCGTTTGGGCTGCCGCCCGGGCGCTGGCCAGGTCGGCCTCGGCCTGCTTCTGGGCGGTCATCAAGGTGGTGAACTCCTGCTTGCTCACGGCATTGGCGTCTGCCAGCGGCTGGTAGCGCTCGACCTGCGCCGTGGCCTGCGCCAGATTGGCCTGGCCCTTGGCAACACTGGCCTGGGCGCTGTCCAGCGCGGCGCGGTACACGGCCGGGTCAATCTGGAACAACTGCTGCCCGGCGCGCACCGTGCTGCCTTCGCGGAACAGGCGCTTGTGCACCACACCGTTCACCCGTGCCCGCACCTGCGCCACGCGCACGGCGCTGACCCGCCCCGGCAGCTCGGTTTGCAAGGCCACCGCCTCGTTGGCCACGGTCACCACCCCCACCGTGGCCGGTGGCGGGACCGAGGGTGCTCCTGCGCTGCCGCCCGCCGGGGTTGCGGCATCCTTGGCCCCGCAGGCAAGCAGCAAGGCGGTCGCTGCGGCGACCAAGGGGACGAGGGCGAACAGCGGGGGGCGGGGTGCAGACATACGGAATCCTTACGGTGGTCAATGCAGGGAAAAAACGGGTACCGGCGCGGGCCATGCGTGCAACGGCTGCTGGCATTGTGGAGAATTGCGGTTAGTATACATACATCGATGTATGTATATGAATCCCCTACGTAAAGCCCTTGTAAACCATGGCCCGCCGCACCAAAGAAGACGCCCTTGTCACCCGCAACCTGATTCTGGACGCGGCCGAGCGCGTGTTTCAGCGCCGCGGCGTGTCCCGCACATCGCTGCAGGAAATTGCCCTTGAGGCCAGTCTGACGCGCGGTGCCATTTACTGGCATTTCCAGAACAAGTCCGACGTGTTCGACGCGATGATGCAGCGCGTGACCCTGCCCATGGTGGCCCGGCTCAACAGCCAGCCCAGGGCCGAGTCCGAAGACCCCTTGCAGCACTTGCGCCAGAGCGTGGCGTCAGCCTTTCACCAGACTGTCCATGACCAGCAGGTGCGCCGGGTGTTCGAGATTGCCTCGCACATGGTGGAGTACGGTGACGACCTGCAGGCGGTGCGCGACAGCCATATCTCCGAGCGGTCCGAGCGCGTCAACGACCTGGAGCGCCTGTTGCTGCAAGCCCGGGCCAAAAATCTGCTGCCCGCCAACCTGTCCAGCCGTGCGGCGGCGGTCGGACTGCATGCCTTGCTCGATGGCCTGATGTCCAACTGGCTGCTGGAGCCCCAAGCCTTTGACCTGGAGCAGGTAGGCGCCCAGGCGCTGGATGCCTACCTGGCGGGGCTGGCCGTGTCGGGGGCCTGAATGCTATCCGTGGCCTGGTTCCGCAATTGCCACGCTGCGCAGCACTTTCAGCGGGCCCAGCCAAGACGACTAGCCCGTTGCAGTGGAGGTTGGTTGGTCCAATTTGCTATATATTTAATAGCGAACTATTGAATATATACGCGGGCTAGTACCACTTTTTGCTTAAGGTTTGGCCACCAGCGCCATCACATCGCTCCAGGCAATGAGCTTGAAGTTCTGGGTGCCCTGGGGCAGTCGCTTGTGGCCGTCTTGCACCACCAAAAGCCCTTGGCCGTAAGGGGCACCCAGGTTGGCGGCGGTGACGGCCAGGCCGTCGGTCTCGGAGGTGGCATCGATGCCCGCATGGGCATTGATGCCCACCCGAAACGCCGCGCGCAGCGTGTAGGGGGCGGTGGCATCCAGCACCAGGTAGCTGTCGTTGCCTTGCGACGACACCACCAGGTAGTGCTCCCCCGCCTTGCCGTGGTAGATGGCCAGGCCTTCCACATCCGCATGCAGCGTGCCGCCCACGGGTACCACCAGCTCCGGCGCGGCGTTCTCGGTGTTCAGCGCCACGCGCCAGATGCCGCGCTTTTCTTCGCCCACAAACAGGGTCTGCGTGACTTCGTCCACCACGCAGCCTTCGGGTTGGCTGTCCAGTTGCAGGCGGCGCACCACCTGGGCGCTCCAGGGACCGTCGGGTCCATCGCCGTGGTGCACGCGCAGCTGCAGCAGTCGGCCGTCCTTGTCGTTGGCAAACACGTCGAGCTGGCCGTGTGTATTGCGCCCGGTGCACACGCCGTAGATGTCGTTGAGCTCGGTGGGCAGGCGCGCCAGCTCGCGCACCCAGCCGGTTGGGCTGATGCCAAACAGCACGATGGCGTTCTGGTCGCGCTGGGTGGCGGCGGCCAGGTCCCAGCGGCGTGCGCCGTAGCGCAGGTCCTGGCGCAGGTCCACGTTGTTGATGCGCCCCACCGGCAGGAACTGGCGCTCCTGGCCCTGCAGGTCGTACACCGCCAGACCGCGCTTCTTGTCGGTGGCCAAGATACGGCTGTGGCGGCCGTTGCCGGGGTGCACCCAGATGGCCGGGTCGTCGGCGGCGTCGCCCTGGCCCTTGACCGTGTCGGTCTGTGCGCGTGCCCGCACCGTGGGCAGGGCCGCGCGGGCCTGCAGCGGGCGCTGCGCCAGCCAGGCATCCAGGCGCGCGCCGTCCACGCGTGGCTCGGGCAGCACCAGGGTGCGCTGGCTGCGTTCGGGGTCGGTGCCATAGGCCCAGATGCCCACACCGGGTTCGGCCACGTAGAGCAGGCCCTCGGCGTCGCGCACGCGGCAGCTCTTGGCCCCGGGCGGCGTGGCCAGGCTGCGCAGGGGCTGGGGTTGCGTGGCGGCGGTGCTTCGGGCGGCCGTGCTGTCGGTGGCGGGCAGCAGCCACTGCGTGCTCACGCCATCGTCGGCCAGCAGGAAGGCGTGGACCAGCTGCTGGCCGTCGCGGTGCAGGCACAGGGCCTCCAGATTGAAGGCGGGGCCGGCCCAGCGCGCCAGGGTCTGCAGACGCGCACCCCGGCTGTGCACCAGCACCAGATCGCCCCGGTCGGCGTCGTGCAGCAGGGCCAGCTGGCTGCCATCGTCCAGGGTGCGCTGGTCCCAGCGCTTGCTGCGCAGGGCGATGCGGTCCAGCACGCGGGCGTTGGCGTCCAGCAGGCGCAGGCCGTGCTTGTCCAGCTCCAGCGTGGCCGCCGCAGCGGGGGCTGCGGCCAGGGCCGCCAGGGCCAGGCACAGGCTTGTGAGGAAAGGTTTCACCACCATCAGAACACCGCCACTTTCAGGCCGATCTTGTAGCTGCGGCCATATTGCTCGTACTGGGCGTTGCGCGCCTTGTCGGCCTGGTAGACATAGTACGCGGCGTTGCCCAGGTTGAGCGCCTCAAAGCTGATCTGCCAGCGCTTGTCGATCTGGTAGTGCAGGGAAAAGTCCACCTGGTTTTGCGTGTCCACGTACAGGTCTTTC
Source organism: uncultured Rhodoferax sp. (assembly GCA_964504185.1). Classification (GTDB taxonomy): domain Bacteria; phylum Pseudomonadota; class Gammaproteobacteria; order Burkholderiales; family Burkholderiaceae_C; genus Allorhodoferax. Next base: position 13,054 of record CAZDDK010000008.1, read on the forward strand.
TGGGCATCGAAGACGCTGCCCACCTCCAGCAGGTAGGGCGACTTGTGGTTGAGCGCCAGACGCGTGCTCAGGCCACGGCCCTCCCAGCCCACGCTCAGGTTCACGCTGCGGTCGGACTGGCTGGGCAGGGCAATCTGGCGCGATTTGCGCACGCCGCCGTCAAAGCCGCTGATGGTGGCGTCCGAGCGCACCCAGGTGGCATTGGCACCCAGGATCAGCCCGCCCAGCACGCCAGGCAGGCCGCGCAGGGCCTGGTTGTAGGCCAGCTCCAGGCCTTGCACGGTGGCGGTGTCGCCATTGGCAAAGGTATTGACCGAGCTGAAGTCTTTCCACTTGCCGGTACCGGCCAGGTCGGTCTGGAAGGCAAAGTCGTGGATGTTCTTGTGGAACACATAGGCCGACACGCCGCCGTCACGGCCCCAGTCGTGCTCGATGCCAAAGTCCAGGTTCTGCGCGCGCAGGGGCTTGAGGTCGGGGTTGCCCAGCTCGGCGGTGTCGCCATCCACCAGCACCCCCGGCGTGAGTTGTCCAAAGCTGGGGCGCACCACTGCGTGCGTGAGCGCCGCGCGCAGGCGGGTGGCCGCACTCAGCTCCTGACGCCACAGCACCGCAGGCAGCCAGTGGTCGCTGCTGGAGGCAAACGCCACTGCCTTGACACCGGTGTCGTCCGACGCCCAGCCGTTGGCCTCGAAGCGCAGGCGCTCGTTGCGCACCCCCAGCACCCACTGCGTGGAGCCGGACTCGATCTGCGCTTGCAGGTAGCCTGCGTTCACGTCCTCTTGCAAGGCAAAGTCGTTCACCCGCGAGTCCACGGCGTCGCGAAAATCCGCCAGCTTCACGCTGCCGATCAGGCCGCGCAGCGTGGCCTCGTCAATGCCCGGGCCAAAGCTGCCCCAGGCGTATTGCACGGTTTCGGGCGACGCAAAGGCCCCCAGTGCCAGCTGGGCCTTGCCCAGGCTGTAGGGGCTCTTGCCCAGGGCCTTGCTGCCCACGGCCCAGGTTTCCAGCACGTTGTCCTTGCTGCGGCGCGACACTTTGAGGCCGCCTTTCACGTCTACCTCCACACCGGCCAGGGCCAGGCTGCGTTGCAGGTCGAACTTGAGGTGCTGGGTGCGGTCGGTGGCGGTGCTGTCTTGCAGCTTGAGCTTGTCAAAGCTGTAGTTGGCGGCGTCGTTCAGGCCTGCAGGCCCTTGTACCAGCGGGCGCACACTGTCGGTGAACCCCACGCCCTTGAAGCTGCCCTTGAAACCGGAGGACGCCAGGGCATTGGGCTTGTCTTCGCTGGCGCGGGCGCTGCCGGCCTCGGCCCACAGCCGCCAGTCGGTGCCCAGGCGCTGCTCGGTTCCAGCGGTAAGCGAGCTGACGCGGTTGATCTCTTCGCGCGCCTTCAAACCCCGGCTGGCGCTGGCATCGCCCGTGGCACCTTCCCCCTGCGCCTTGGAAAAGCTGATCTTGTTGGACTGGCGCACTTCTTCGTCGGTGAAGCGGCTGGTAAAGGTGCGCAGGTAGTAGTGCGCATCGGCCTGGGGCTTGAAGTCCAGGTTCAGGGCCGCGCCCACGCGCTTGCGCGTGATGTCGTAGCGGCGCAGCTCAAAAGCGGCGAGCTTGTTGCCGTCCCAGGCGCCACCGCTTTCCACGTTGTCGCTGCCAAAGCGGCGGGTGTCGGCGCTCAGCGCCAGGGCCACTCCCAGCGTGCCGTCGTGGAAGCGGTCGGCAAACGTGAGCGAGCCGCTGGGGGCGGACTTGGCGGCGTTGGCGTCGTAGTTGGCCCCCAGATCCAGGCGCAGCACGCGCGTGCGCTGGTCAAACGCCGACAGGGTGTTGACGCGGACCGCGCCACCGAGCGAATTGGCATCGTGCTCGGGGCTCAGGGTCTTGTGCACTTCCAGCGAACGCACCAGGCCCGCTGGCACCACGTCCAGCCCGGCGGCGCGGCGGTCGGATTCGGCGGCGGGCACCAGGGCCCCGTTGATGGTGACGGCGTTGTAGTCCGGTCCCAGTCCCCGCACCCGCACAAAGCGGCCTTCACCTTGGTCGCGCTCCACCGATACGCCGGGCAGGCGGGCCAGGGCTTCGGCGGCGTTGTTGTCGGGCAGCTGGCCGATGTCGTCGGCATGCACCACGCTGACCACGCCTTGCGCGGCGCGCTGCTTGTCCTGCGCACCGCGCAGGCTGGCCAACTGGCCGTTGACGACCACGGTGTCCAGGTTGACCGGGGTGGTTTGGGCCTGCGCGGCAAAGGCGCTGACCAGGCACAGGCTCAGAACACTGAGGCGGGGAGGGGTACGGGTTTTCATGGCAAGGGTAGGGGTTGGTGTAACACGGGCTGGACCTTAAAAATCGCGCATGGCGGTTTCGTGACAGGGCCGTCTTTTTGGCGCGAGCGGCGCGCGCGCTGTGGGGTTCTGAGCTTTTGGGACCCCCCTGGGGCGGCTGGGCACGGTGGTGCACGGTCCTGTCACATTGCATTCCTAGAATGCGCCTCCTATGCAAACCCTGTCCCGTGCCACCCGCTGGTTCCAGTTTCCCCAGGCCCCTGTCGCACGCCTGGAACATTTTGGCCATGCCATGCTGCTGCTGATGGCGGGGGTGTTGTGGCTGTTTGGGCAGAGCGGCACGCTCAAGCCCCTGGCACTGTGGCGCTGGATCGACATCGTGGGGGAGGGGGGAATGGCCCTGATGCTGGGCGTGTGGTTGACGCAGGTGCGCGCCAGCCGACCTGGCGGGGTGGTCACCAATTGGCTGTGTCTGGGGCTTGCGTCCCTGGTGCTGGGGGCTTGGGTGGACTGGATGGACGAGTTCTGGGCCTTGCCCAAATCGGTGCTGTGGGACAACTGGCTGGAGTCCACCCTCACGCCCCTGGGCGTGGCGGTGCTGACCTGGGGCTTGCATCTGTGGCGGCAGGAGCAACTGGTGCTCAATGCCCAGCTGCGCCAGCGCGAGCGGGTGTTTCGCGAACACCGCAGCCTGGACGGCGTAACCCAGCTGGGCGACGCCAGCTACATGGCCCAGCAGGTGGAGCTGGAACGCCGCGCCGGGCGCACCAGTGCCTTGGTGCTGGTGGGGTTTGCCGGGTTTGACGAGGTGCTGCGCGCACACGGGCTGGCGCAGGCCGAACGCATGCTGCAATCCGCCGGGCAACTGCTGCTGCTGAACCTGGCACCGGATGCCTTGCTGTGCCGCTACGGGGCCGACCGCTTCGTGGTGCTGTTGCCCAACCGCACGGCGCAGCAGGCCCAGCAGGCCGCCGAGACGCTGCGCGCGGCCCTGGCGGCCTTTGTCTTTCATGTCGATGCCGATACCCGCGTGCAATTGGCTGCGGTGGCCGCCAGTGGCACCACGGCCGGGTCGGCGTCGGCGCAGGACCGCATGCTGCAGTTGCTGGAGCAGACATGGCGCTGAACTGGTACGGCGCTGACTGCCGCCTGATTCCCTGGGCCTACCAGGGGGCGGTGTGGGCGCAATACGCGCGCAGTCGCGATGTGGACTTGCACGCCTGGACCCAGCAGGCCGGGGTGCGTGCGGGCGAGCTGCTCAGCACCCGCCAGAGCCTGGCCCTGCTAGGGCCTTTGCAGCGCAGCGCCAAGGACAGCGCCTTTGTGCTGGGCCAGATGAGTTTGCCGGGGCACTACGGGCTGGCCAGCCAGGCGCTGCAGCAGGGCGAAAACCTGATCGACGCGCTGCAGCTGCTGGCGCGCTACAGCGCACGCCTGTCGCCGCTGCTGACACCGCGCGTGCTGGTGCAGGAGGACGATGTCATCGTCTACTGGACCGACGCCTGCGGCCTCTCGGGCGCACAGCGCGCCTTTGTGGTGGACATGCAAATGAGCGCCGTCACCGCCATGGCCCAGTGGCTGGGCCACAGCCGCCTGCCGTGGCGCTACAGCTTCAACCGCACGCGCCCGGCCGATGTTTCGCAGCACGCCAGCTACCTGGGGACCCAATTGGCGTTTGACTGCCACCTGGATGCCATGCGGGTGTCCCGCGTGTTGGCCGGTCGGCCCTGGCGCGGCGGCGGTGCGGCTTCGGCGCGGCAGATGGCGCTGCAGGCCCTGGATCAGGGGGCCGACCCGCAGGCGGAGCAGCGTGGCATTCTGGCCGCGCTGTACGACCACCTGCTGCCCCAGGTGGCGCGCAACCCCGCGTTGGACGCCGCCGCCCAAGCCTTTGGCGTGAGTGCCGCCACCCTCAAACGCTACCTGGCCCAGCATGGCACCAACTTCCAGGCCGAGCTGGACCAGGTGCGGGTGCATCTGGCGTTGTATTGGCTGGGCGTGCAGGGCCAAACCAACGAGTTCGTGGCGCGCGAGCTGGGCTTTTGCGATGTGGCGAACTTTCGCCGCTTCTTCAAGCGCGGCACCGGCCAGACACCGCATGCGTTGGCGTTAGGGGGTGGGCGTTTTGCGCAGGGCGCTATTCGGACCGGTTAAGGGGTGGTGACCCGCACCTGCAGCAAGCGCCGGGTGGCGCTGCCGCCGGTGCTGCGGTAACTGCCCGCACTGGCAGACTTTCCGCTGCTGGCCAGGGTGACCCATTGGTCCAGCGGGGCGGTGACGGCGGTGGTGACGCGCTGGCGGCGGGTGCTGGGCAGGTCCGAGCCGCCACCGCCCTCCACCACCGCCATCTGCAGGTCAATTTCCAGTTTGACGGGCAGTTTGCCGCCCGCCCAGTGGGCGGTCACGGCCATGTCCTGGCCCGATTCCACCAGCGCAACCGCCTGGGTAATGCCACCCGCCTGGCCGCTGGCGGTGGCGCTGGCTGCACGCAGGGTGGTGTTGAGAAACTCCACTTTCTGCACCCACTGCAGGGCCATGGTGTGGTTCAAAACCAAGCTGGCCTTTTCGCCGCTGCGCACACGCACCTGCTGGGGCGTGAAATCCTCCTCCAGCGTGGCGGTGCTGACGGTGTAGGCGCTGTCCACGGTGCCGGCGGGTAGCTGATCGTCGCGAACCTGGCGCAGCTCAATGACCAGGTCCCGCTTGGACGGGTCGGCCAGACCGGGCAGGGGCATCCAGAAAAGCAGGGTGGCGCTGACCAGAATGTGGGCGAGTGGGGTGTGCATGGGCGAGCCTTTTGTCGCAAAAATAGGGGGGCAGGTCACGCTGGATTGCACCATACCGGAAGTGGTTTGGTTCTATGATGTTGGCAACGAAAATCCCTGTATTTCAGGGATCTGTTTTTTCCACAGCACCAGAGAAACGGTACCCGTTTCAGTGCACACTCGCCGGAAAGTTCATCATGCGCAGCCAAGTCAGCGTCAGTTTCAGGAATACTCCCCCCTTTCGGATCGAACTCAGCCCCGAGCAGGCCCAGGAGCGCGACGCAGCCCGCCAGTGGCTGGACCAGCAATTCATTGCCATGGAGTGCGAACCCCTGCGCCCCACCGGGAAATTGCTGATGGCCGACCGCGTGGTGGTGGTGGCCCAGGCGGCCGGACCCGCCAAGTTTTCCGATCCCCAATGGGCCCTGTCGTTTGCCCAGGCCGCCAGTGCCGTACTGGGCAAACCGGTGATCAACGTGGATGCCGATTCGTTGGTGATTACTTATTGATCCAGCCCGCGTGGAATGGGCGTTACGTGCTATTAAAAATATAGCAATATATGTGCGTCAGGCCGGCATCCGCCGTGCCAGAAGTGCGCCCGCGTAACGGACTTCGAGGGGAATGCGCACCTGCAACGGGCTGCCCGGTGCCACCGTGATGGCGTCACCGTCCAGGTTGCGCATGGCTTCGAGGGTAACGATGTGGTTTCCGCTGGGGTGAATGACTTCGATCTGGTCGCCCACCTGAAACTTGTTTTTGACTTCGACTTCGGCCCAGCCGTCTTCCTGCACGGAGCGTACCTCACCCACAAAATGGCTGTGGCCGATGTCGGAGTGGCCAGTCTCGTAGTTCTGGTAGTCCTGCGACGGGCGGCGTTCCAGGAAGCCGCTGGTAAATCCGCGGTTGGCCAGGCCTTCGAGTTCGGAAATCAGCTGGGGGTTGAAGGGCCGACCGGCCACGGCATCGTCAATCGCGCGGCGGTAGGTCTGGGCGGTGCGGGCCACGTAGTACAGGCTCTTGGTGCGGCCCTCGATCTTGAGGCTGTCCACGCCAATCTTGACCAGGCGCTCCACATGTTCCACGGCGCGCAGGTCCTTGCTGTTCATGATGTAGGTGCCGTGCTCGTCTTCCATGATGGGCATCAGCTGGCCCGGTCGGCCCGCTTCTTCCAGCAGGTAGACCTTGTCGGCGGCGGGGTGGCGTTCGCCGCCACCGCAGGCGGCAAACGACTGCTCAGCTTCTTCCTGCGCCTGGTTGAAGTTGAAGCCGATATCCATCGTGGTGGCGATGGCCTCGCCGGTATTGGGGTCTACCGCGCTGTCGTGGGTGGCGTAGTTCCAGCGACAGGCGTTGGTGCAGGTGCCCTGGTTGGGGTCGCGGCGGTTGAAGTAGCCCGACAGCAGGCAGCGGCCCGAGTAGGCGATGCACAGCGCGCCGTGCACAAACACTTCCAGCTCCATGTCGGGGCATTCCTGGCGGATTTTTTCGATTTCGTCCAGGCTGAGTTCACGAGACAGGATGATGCGCTTCACACCGACCTTCTGCCAGAACTTCACGGCCATGTAGTTCACGGTATTGGCCTGCACCGAGAGGTGGATGGGCACGTCGGCGAAATTGCCTTTGTCCATGCCTTCGCGCACCATCATGATCAGGCCGGGGTCGGCCATGATCAGGCCGTCGGGCTGGAGTGCGATGACGGGTTCGATGTCGCGCAAATAGGTGCGCACCTTGTCGTTGTGCGGCAGCAGGTTGCTGGTCACAAAGAATTTCTTGCCCCGGGCATGGGCTTCGGCAATGCCGATGGCGATTTGCTCCAGCTTGAATTCGTTGTTGCGCGCGCGCAGGCTGTAGCGGGGCTGGCCGGCGTAGATGGCGTCGGCACCGAAGTCGTAGGCGGCGCGCATTTTGTCCAGCGAGCCGGCGGGCAGCAGGAGTTCGGGGGATTTGAGGCTCATGCCCGTATTGTCCTGCAGTGCGGGTTACACCGCAGGACCCGGTGGGTATTTGGCTCCACAATACCGCCATGAATAAGCAGATACTGATCGCCGGGGGCGGCATCGGCGGGCTGGCGGCAGCGCTGGCCTGTTCGCGCGCCGGATGGCCGGTGCAATTGTTGGAACGAACCCGCGAATTTGGGGAAGTGGGTGCCGGTATTCAGATGGGTCCCAATGTGGTGCGCATTCTGCACGAGTGGGGACTGGGCCAGGAACTGTCTCGCGCGGCCGCCTTTCCCGAAATGCTGCGGGTGCGCAGCGCCGAAACCGGTGCGGAACTGGGACGCCTGCCCTTGGGCGAGAGCTGTCGCAAGCGCTATGGGGCCCCCTACGCCACCATCCACCGCGCCGATTTTCACAAGATGCTCTTGATGGCTGTGCAGCAGCACACGGGTGCGCAATTGCACATGGGTCAGTGGGTCGAATCGTTCCATGAAAGCGACGACGGCGTGCAATTGCATACCCTGGATGGTTGGGAGCTGGAGGGCAGCGCCCTGGTGGGTGCCGACGGTCTGTGGAGCACCGTACGCCATCTCTTGCTTAACGACGAAGCGCCGCGCGTGACGGGCCACCTGGCCTATCGGTCCCTGATTGCGCAGCGTGATTTACCGGGCTATTTGCGCAGTCGGCAGGTCACGGTCTGGATGGGCCCCCATTTGCATGTGGTGCAGTATCCGGTGCGCCGGGGGCACTGGCTCAATGTGGTGGCCATTGTGCAGGGGCAGGTCAGCGGCGATGTGGACGACTGGGACCACGAAACCCATTCCAATGACTTGCAGGACGCCATGGGTGCCACCTGCAGCAAGCTGCAAGACCTGATCAGTGCCATCCCGAACTGGCGGTTGTGGGCCCTGTGCGACCGGGCACCCATGACCGGCGCGCGCCAGCAGGCCCAAGGGCGGGTGGCGCTGCTGGGGGATGCGGCCCACCCCATGCGCCCGTATATGGCGCAGGGCGCGGGCATGGCGGTCGAGGATGCCGCCTGCCTGCAACAGGTGCTGGGCCAGCCCGATCTGGCGATGGACAAGCGGCTGGAGCGCTACGCCAAACTGCGCTGGCGGCGCAATGCACGGGTGCAGGAACGCTCCATTCGCAATGGGCAGATCTTTCACGCCAAGGGCCTGGTGCGCTGGGGGCGCGACCTGTCACTGAGCGTGCTGGGCCGACACCTGCTGGACGTGCCTTGGCTGTACCGAGGCCCTCGTTGAGGGCGTGCGGGTTGCCTTAGCGCTTCATGCGCACCGGCGAATCGTGAGAAATGCCCCAGCTGTCCTGGCCCGGCGGTTTGGGACCACCCGTGTCCAGGTCTTTGGCGTACCACAGAGCAGCACCCACGCCGCCAATGATCACTGCGGCACCCATGACCAGTTTCAGCACGGTGACCCAGACCTTGGGTTCGTCGTCATTGTTTTTCTTGGCCATTTGGCGTTCTCCTGTTGCGGGTTCAATCCTGGCGACCCAGCAAAAGGTACTCCATCAGCGCCTTCTGCATGTGCATGCGGTTCTCGGCCTCGTCCCAGACCACGGACTGCGGGCCGTCGATGACCTCGGCCTCGACTTCCTCGCCGCGGTGGGCGGGCAGGCAGTGCATGAACAGCGCGTCGGGTTTGGCCACGGCCATCATGGGACGGTCCACGCACCAGGTGGCAAACGCCTTGCGCCGGGCATCGTTCTCGGCCTCATAGCCCATGCTGGTCCAGACGTCCGTGGTGACCAGGTCCGCACCACGGCAGGCTTCCACCGGATTGCTATAAGTTTGATAGCTACCTATGCCCATTCCGCGCGGGGTAATGGCCACTTTTTCGTCCAATTCGTAGCCGCTGGGGGTGCTCACCCGCAGATGGAACCCCAGCGTGGCAGCGGCCTGCAGCCAGGTGTTGGCCATGTTGTTGCCGTCGCCCACCCAGGCCACGGTCTTGCCGCGCAGGTAGTGCGGGTCGATGCGGCCACTGCCATCGGTGCCACGGTGCTCCAGCAGCGTGAACAGGTCGGCCAGGATCTGGCAGGGGTGAAACTCGTTGGTCAGGCCGTTGATGACGGGCACGCGCGAGTTGGCGGCGAAGCGCTCGATCTTGGTCTGCTCGAAGGTGCGGATCATCACGATATCCGTCATGCGGCTGATGACCTTGGCGCTGTCTTCAATCGGTTCGGAGCGGCCCAGCTGGCTGTCGCCGGTGGTCAGGTGCACCACGCTGCCGCCCAGCTGGTACATGCCCGCCTCGAAGCTCACGCGGGTGCGGGTGCTGGCCTTCTCGAAGATCATGGCCAGCGTGCGGTCGCTCAGTGTGTGGTGCTTGGTGAAGGTCTTGAACTTCTGCTTGATCAGCGCGGCGCGGGTGAACAGGTAGTCGTATTCGTCGGCCGTGAAGTCGCCGAACTGCAGATAGTGCCGTACCGGCGGCGCACCTTGGGGCAGCGTCGAAGCGAGGGCTTGGGCGTTCATGCCGTTTCCTTCAGCAGGGCCGAAATCAAGGGGCACAGGATGGCGACCACTTGGTCGGCCTCGGCGGCGGTCAGGATCAGGGCCGGCACGATGCGCACCACGGTCTCTGCAGTCACGCTGATTAAGAGGCCAGCGTCGGCGGCGCGCTGCACCAGGGCGGAGCAGGGCTTGGACAGGTCAATGCCCAGCATCAGGCCTTGGCCGCGCACTTCGCGCACCGCTCCGCTGGTCAGCTCGGCGGCCAGCGCCTTCTCCAGGCCCGCCTTGAGGTGGGCTCCCACTTTCTCGGCGTTGGCCAGCAGGCCCTCGGCCTCCATGGTGCGGATGGTCTCCACCCCGGCGCGCATGGCCAGCGGGTTGCCGCCAAAGGTGCTGCCGTGGTTGCCGGGGGCAAAGATGTGGGCGGCCTTGGGACCCGCCACCACCGCGCCCACCGGCACGCCCGAGCCCAGACCCTTGGCCAGTGGCATCACATCGGGTTGGATACCGGCCCACTGGTGGGCAAACCATTTGCCGGTGCGGCCCATGCCGCACTGCACCTCATCGATCATCAGCAGCCAGTCTCGTTCGTCGCAGAGTTTGCGCACGTCGCGCAGATAGTCCATGTGCATGGGGTTCACGCCGCCTTCACCCTGGATGGCCTCGAAGAACACGGCCACTACATTCGGGTTGTTGGCGGTGGCGGCCTTCAATTGCTCGATGTTGTTGATGGGCACGCGGATGAAGCCTTCCACCAGCGGGCCAAAACCGGCCTGCACCTTGGGGTTGCCGGTGGCACTCAGCGTGGCAATCGAGCGGCCATGGAAGGCCTTCTCGTAGACGACGATCTCGGGGCGCTCAATGCCCTTGTCGTGGCCGAACTTGCGCGCCAGCTTCAGCGCGGCCTCGTTGGCCTCCAGCCCGGTGGAGCAGAAGAACACGTTGCTCATGCCCGAGCGCTCCACCAGCAGCTTGGCCAGTTCTTCCTGCAAGGTCACGTGGTAGTAGTTGGAGGTGTGGATCAGGCGGGTCACCTGGTCCTGCAGGGCGGCGACCAGCCTGGGGTGGTTGTGGCCCAGGGTGTTGACCGCAATGCCACCGAGTGCGTCCAGGTACTCGCGGCCGTTCACGTCCCACACGCGGCAGCCTCGGCCATGGCTCAGGGCGATGGGCAGACGGGCGTAGGTGTTCATCACGTGGGGTGAAGCGGGCGTGGCGGGGACAGCGGACATGGTAGGGGCTCCAGGGTCAACTCAACTACTGTGGCCCAGCCCGCGCCGGAGGATTCCGGATCAATGTGGACAGTGTGGGCCGTTGAACAGCAATTCTAGGTGCTGCAGCGGGTGTTCCCTGCGATGAAAACGTGCCTGCAAGTCCCCACCTGTCAGCAAACTGGTGGACAGCCTCAGATAGAATCCGCGCGCGGCGCTCAAAGCCTTCGCCAGACCCGCCGCCAACACCATGTCTTTCACGTCTTTCAAAGAAATCTACATCCTGGGAGTGACCCGCAGCGGGCGGACCTTTCGTCCCAGTGACTGGGCCGAGCGCCTGGCCGGCGTGATGAGCCAGTTTCGCCCGGGCGGGCCGCAGCCGGGCAGCCATCTGGGCTATTCTCCGTGGTGCATTCCCACATCCATAGGCTCGGTGAAATGCGTCATCGTGCACAGCGACTTGCGCGAATACGATGTGATGGCCTGGGACTTCTGCATGAATTTCGCCAAAGACAACGAATTGCAGGTCAGCGAGGTTCGTCCCGAGGCGGGCGCGCCGCAAACCGGATCCTGAACCCGATCGCTACGCGCTGACAACAAAACGGTCCACGCGGCGCTCGCCGATGGTTACGGCCAAATCACCCGGTTGGAGAGGGTAGTCTGGCCCCACATTGAGCTGGTTGACCTGCTGGCGGCGCAGGCCAATGGCCACATGGCCTGCAGCTGCGGCACGGTCGGCCACGTCCTTGAATCGCTGGCCGCGCTCCAACACGATGGGTGTCAGGTACAACTGTTGCCCCTGCCCGTTGCTCAGCAGGTCGGCCACGATGTCCTGCGTGCCGGGGTTGAGCAGTTCCTGGCTCACGTACAGCGCGTCAAAGTGCGCGCTGCACACGATGCGGTCACATCCGGCCTTGGTCAGCAACTCACGGGTTCCAGGGTCGATGCACTCGACCACCGTGTTGACCTGGCTTGCACGCGATTCAATGGCCAGTGCAATGCTGACATTGCGCATGTCGGACGCCGGGTCCCCCGCGTCCCGCGTCAGCACAATGGCGTGGCGGGCTGCGTTCATCCCGGCGCGCTGCAGCGTGTCGTCTCGGGTCGGGTCGCCACGGACGTAGCGCACCTGGCGCACCACCAGTTCGCTGGGCAATTCGTCCAGGTCCTTGTCCACCAGCACGATCTGCGTGCTGCGGCCTATGCGGGGGTCGTTGGCCAACTCGTCCAGCAGGCGCAGCAGCTTGGGCAGGCCCGGAAAATTGATTAGCACCAGGTGTCCCGAAAATGCGACGCTGCTCATACCTTTTAACTCCTTGGTCTTGGACGTGATCAATGCAGTGGCTACCACGGACAGGATGAAGCCCAACAGGCCAATTCCAATCACCATCAGCGGCACGCCCACCAGAAAGCGGCCCCCGCTCGTTTTCGGGAAAAAGTCGCCATACCCCACGGTAGTCAGGGTCACCATGGAATACCACAGCGCGTCGGTCCAGGTCAGGTCCGGATTGGCCGGCAATTCAAAGTACAAGAATCCGCTGGTGCCATAGGCCAGGATGGCGGCAAGCAGTACCACTGCGCGCAGCTGCATGGGGGGATTGACGACCAGATTGCGCTGAAACAAGCGCAGCAATACCTGCATCATGAGCCTTGCCTCGCCCATTCGCTGATCAAGGCTTCGGCCTTGGTGCTGACTTCGGGGTTGCCCCACAGACCCAGGCTTTTGGAGCGTGCCTGCACCTGTGCTTGCAGATACACCGGCATGGACGCAAACGGATACACCGAGTACACCAGTGCGTGGCCGGTGCTGATCAGCGCCATGCCAATGTCCTGCTCTCCGGCGTACAGTGTGGCGATGGTGCGGCCATGGCGGTCCTTCGGTGGAGTGTTGAGCAAAACGCGCAAGGGACGGTCGCCGACCAGTCGGCGCAGGGCCTCTTCGGCGGCACGCCCGTAGACCGCTGCTTCGTCCTTGCCGTGTTTGGACTCCAGGGTTTTGATGCCCAGAATGCGCACCGTCGCGCTGCCCTGTCCCTCTTTGCCGACAACAACGGTGTCACCGTCCACCACCTTGACCAACTGGACCAGATCGCCGCTTTCGAGTTTGGCCTCGCGCTGCGTTTGCGTGCTGAGCTGGCCGTAGATGCCGCTGACATAAAAGCCAGAGGCGCAGCACAAGCCCAGTACCAGGGACCAGAAGGCAAGGGTGATGCGGTCCATGGCGCGGTGTTCAGGGACGAGACAGTGGGCTGGTGAAAACCATCGCACCACTATATCGCCCAGGTCGTGGTTTTGTCCAGGCAACAAAAAAGCCGTTCAAGGAACGGCTTTTTTGCTTTGCTGGCAGCGCACCCGGTACAAACGCAGACCCGCAAGGGGTCTGTGCGATGTGCCTAAGAATTAGGCGGCGAGTGCCAAGGCTTTCACCTTGGTCGACAGGCGGCTCTTGTCGCGAGCGGCCTTGTTCTTGTGGAAGATGCCCTTGTCGGCCACGGTGTCCACCACCGCTTGCATCTTGGCAAACAATTCGCTGGCCTTGGTCTTGTCGCCGGCCAGAACTGCCTTCTCGACGTTCTTCACCGCGGTGCGGTATTTGGAACGCAGGGAAGTGTTTGCTGCATTGATCTTGATGTCCTGACGGACGCGTTTACGGCCCGA